>NZ_JBIUWO010000004.1:23061-516615 GCF_044743505.1 Pseudomonas sp. NPDC087612 | reverse complement strand
ACAAGCACCCACACGAATTGCTTGATTCAGTTGTTAAAGAGCGGTTGGTTAAGAGCTTTTCGTCTCAACCGAGGCGCGCATTCTACGCTTTCCTCAGGGCCTGTCAAGCGTTTATTTTGAAGTTTTTCGTTCAACTTCAACCACTTGACTCGCTGCGATCTCTCGTAGCGGGAGGCGAATTCTACAGCGTTTCAAACCGCTGTCAACTGCCTTTTTTCACCGCTGCCGATCTTTCGATCGAAGCACCTCCGGATGACCCTGGAACCGCTAACCCTTTGAAATTCAAGGAGTTTTCAGTTCCGACTGCGCCGGAAGTGGGGCGAATTATAGAGAGATCTGAGGGGGCGTCAAGGACTTATTTCAACTTTGTTTCAGCGGGGGCGTTTTGGCTATAAGCCACAAGCTTCAAGCTACAAGTAAAAGCAGTAACACCGCGCTCAACTTGAAGCTTGTAGCTTGCAGCTACCATCCTTTAAAGCAACTATTCAAAGCCGCGTTGATCTGTAGATAAGGCACCCTACAAGATGAGCCACCGCCATGAGTGAAGCGCAACGCGGCAAGACCCCGGGCCTGTCTGCAGACGAAGAGCAGGAAGTCAGCCACAACCAGCCGCCCCGCGCGGCGGTGCTACACGAGATCATCCGTTATCAGGGTGACCAGGAACTGGAGCGCACCATTGCCGCACTGTTCTGGTCGGCGCTGGCTGCCGGCCTGACCATGGGCCTGTCGCTGATGGCCATGGGGCTGTTCTATTCGCGCCTGCCGCAAGGCGACAGCAGCCAAGTGATTGCCAGCCTCGGCTACTCGGCCGGGTTTCTCGCGGTGATCCTCGCCCGCCAGCAACTGTTTACCGAAAACACCCTGACGGCGGTGTTGCCGGTAATGACCGAACCGACCGTGCGCAACTTCGGCCGCTTGCTGCGTTTATGGTCGGTGGTGCTGGTCGGTAACCTGGCCGGCACCATCCTGGTGTCCTACGTGATGCTCAACCTGCCGATCTTCGACAGCAAGACCGACGTCGCCTTTCTCGACGTTGGCCGCAAGGTGATGGAGAACGACCTGAACCAGATGTTCGCCAAGGGCATCATCTCGGGCTGGATGATCGCCACCATGGTGTGGATGATCCCGTCGATGGAGACTGCCAAGGTATGGATCATCCTGATGATCACCTACCTGATGGCCCTGGGTGATTTCACCCATATTGTTGTAGGCTCGGTGGAAGTTTCCTACCTGGTCTGGGCCGGAGAGATAAGCTGGGCGGCCTTCTGGCTGGACTTCGCAGCACCGACGCTGATCGGCAACATCATAGGCGGCAGCTTTATATTCGCCCTGATTAGCCACGCCCAAGTGCGCAGCGATAGCGGCAAGCCACCCTCCGCCCTGCCCCGCCGTGAGCAGCACAAACAACCGTCGGCAGACAAGGAGCCCTAGGGCTCGCGCGCCGCCAGCGCCCGCTCACCGCCCTTGCGTAATTCCCGTTGTGGCTTGGGCTGCCACCAGGCCGGCCCGCTGTGTGGCTGCTCGATACTGACCCGCTCGCCGATCTGCGGCGTGCTCAAAGGTACCTGCGCCGCGTTGGCCAGGGCCAGGATACGGTCGAAGGGTTCATGCCAGCTGTGGGTGGAGAGGTCGAAGGTGCTGTTATGAATCGGCAACAGCCAGCGCCCGCGCAGGTCGAGGTGCGCCTGCAGGCTTTGCTCGGGCTGCATGTGTACATCAGGCCAATTGACGTTGTAGGCGCCGGTTTCGATCAGGGTCAGGTCAAAGGGACCGTACTGCCTGCCGATTTCCTTGAAGCCGTCGAAATAGCCGGTATCGCCACTGAAGAACACTTTCAGCTGGTCATCGATCATCACCCAGGAGGCCCACAGGGTGCTGTTGCTGTCGAACAGGCCGCGGCCAGAAAAATGCTGCGCCGGGGTGGCGACAAATCGCACACCTTCGACGCTGGTTTCCTGCCACCAATCCAGCTGCCTGACCTTGGCCGCCGGTACGCCCCAGCCGATCAGAATATCGCCCACCCCCAAAGGCGCAATAAAGTGCTCGGCGCTAACGGCCAGTTGGCGTATGGCCTGCTCGTCGAGGTGGTCAAAGTGGTCATGGGAGAGGATCACCGCGGTCAACGGCGGCAACTCCTCGAGTTTCAGCGGTGGCGGGTGAAAGCGCAGGGGCCCGGCCCATTGCACCGGCGAGGCGCGCTCGGCGAACACCGGGTCGGTAATGAAGAAGCGCTCGCGCAGTTTCAGCAATACCGTGGAATGCCCCAGGCGCCAGACGCTGTGGTCCGGGGCCTCGAGCAACTGCTGGCGGCTCAGTGGCTGCACGGCGATGCTGACACTGGGGCGGGTATCGGCGGGCTTTTTCAGGAACAGGTACTTGAGGCCGATACGCAGTTTTTTCATCACCCCGTCCTGGGGCAACTGCGCCTGGTTGCGATAACGCCCATCCTGGCGTTGCGCCGGTTCACCGGCCTGGGGAGTCAGCGGGGCCATGAGCAGAAACACTCCAAGGATGAAGGTAAGTTTCATGGTACCCCACAGTGATTGCATCAACCGTGAAATGGCTTGTAAGGCCATTTTTCAACAGCCTGCGATTGTTCAACAATATTGACAGCATTTATGCGATAAACGGCGCCCCGGAACAGACCAGCATCCATGATGGAAAAGAAAAACGGCAAGGGACTTTCATTTGTACAGCGGATCTACCTGCCGCGCATCATCGGCCTGGGGATCGGCATGCTCAGCGTTATGGCCGGGATTTCCAGCCTGCCGGTGCCCGCCTGGGTATGGGGCCTGCTGCTGTTCAACGGCCTGGTGTGGCCGCACCTGGCTTATCAGATTGCCTTGCGCGCCAAGGTTCCGTATCACGCCGAGTACCGCAACCTGCAACTGGACTCGCTGATGGGCGGGTTCTGGACCGCCACCCTGCAGTTCAATCCCCTGCCCAGCGTGACCATCCTGGCGATGATGGCCATGAACAACTTCGCTGCCGGCGGCCAGCGCCTGTTCATCAAGGGCCTGCTGATCCAGGGCCTGGGCATGCTGCTGTCGATGGCCCTGTTCGGCCCCGGGCTGCAATTGCATGCCAGCACCCTGCAGGTCTATGCCTGCCTGCCGATGCTGACCCTGTATCCCATGGCCGTTGGCTGGGTCTGCTACCGCCTGGCGATGAAGCTGTCTGAGCACAAGCGCCGGCTAAGCGCCCTGAGCCGCACCGACAGCCTCACCGGCCTGCTCAATCACGGCTCGTGGAAGGACCTGCTGCAGCTCAAGTTCCAGATCTGCCAGCAGCAAGGCCGCGAGGCGGTGATCGCGATCATCGATATTGACCATTTCAAGGCCATCAACGACACCTACGGCCATGTGGTCGGCGATTGCGTCCTGCACCAGTTGAGCAACGAGCTCAAACGCACCCTGCGCGAAGATGACCTGGCCGGACGCTACGGCGGTGACGAGTTCTGCGTGATTCTGCCGGATACCCGCATGGAACACGCCAGTCAGGCCATGGAACGCCTGCGCGAGCGGGTTGGCAGCTACCGCAACCCGCAACTGCCGGAGCTGCGCATCAGCCTCAGTATCGGCCTGGCCAGTTGCAGCGCGGCCCTGCCCGACCCGGAAGCCTGGCTCAACGAGGCCGACAAAGCCCTGTACTGCGCGAAGAAAGCCGGGCGTAACCAGGTCAATTTCGCCCATTCGGACCTCAGCGCGCTGAAGCTGGCCTATCCTGACTGAACGTTCGTCCTTGCGGTACGGCCGCAGGGATGCTGCTTCATTAAGGAACAGCTCGCGTATGGACAGGATTGCCGATGTTCCGCCAGCCAGCCAGCGCCCTAGCCTGCAGACGCGCAAGCTTATTGCCGCGATTGCCGCGTTGTTCGCCCTGGCCTGCCTGATCGCCCTGGGGGCATTGTTCAACATCGCCACCACGCTCAATGCCAACGAGCGGGAAAAAAGCAGTTTCTACGCCCATAAAGCCCTGGACCAGCGCCTGGAGTCGTCGCGCCAGTTTCTCTCCAGCTACGCGGTATGGAACGCCGCTTACGAGCACCTCAATGCCAGCCCCGACCTGCATTGGGCCTATGACGAGAAGAACGTCGGCGATTCGCTGTACACCGCCAGCGGCTACGAAGGGGTGTTCGTCGTCGATGACCAAACCACCAAATACGCCCTGTTCAAAGGCCAGTTGAGCAAGGCGCCAGCGAGCACCTATATAGAGAACCCGCTGGGCCCGATTATCGCCAAGGCGCGCAAAGTTGCAGCCGAGCGCCAGCAGATCACCGAGCATGTGTTGTTCAACGGCTGGCCCGCCGTGCTGGTTGCCGCCGCCATTCGCCCGGACGACGAGGTGCTGAGCATCGACCCGCAAACCACCTCGGTCATGCTCTTCGTCGATCAGCTGACCCCGGAAAAACTCACCCGCCTGGGCACCGGTGTCGGCCTTGCCGGCATGCACATCGAAAAAGCCGACGCGCCGCTGGCGGACCAGCCCAGCCTGATGCTCGGCGACACCGGCTACCGGCTCGACTGGATCACCCCGCGCCCTGGCGACCAACTGCTCTGGGCCGTGTTGCCGCCGCTGCTTGGCGCCATGCTGGTGCTGGGCCTGCTGATGGTGTACTTCTTCCGCTATGCCCTGCGCACTTCACGGCAAATCGATGCCAACCTGCGCCGCCTGCAAGCCAGCAACCTGGCGTTGGAAGCCAGCGAGCAACGCTTTCGCGCCGTGGCCGAGGCGGCCTCGGACTGGATCTGGGAAACCGACCGCCATCACCGCCTCAGCTACCTGTCCCAGCGCTTCGTCGCCGTGACCGGTTTTCAGAGTGAAGACTGGCTGGGCCAGCCGCTCAATCAATTGCTCAGTTGCGAGACCACGCCGCTGATCCAGTGGCTCGACAACCAGGCCGATTCCGACTCGCAGCAGGTCGCCAACCTGCGCTGCGCCTACCGCGACCATACCGGCCAGGTGCGCTTCTGCCGGGTCTCGGCGCGCTCGATCGTGTTCGATGGCAAGCTGGTCGGCTATCGCGGCACCGCCAGCGACATTACCGATGAGGTGGCGGCCCATGCGCGCATCCAGCACCTGTCGATGCACGACGCGCTGACGGGCCTGGCCAACCGCAACAAGCTCTCACGCTTTCTTGATCAGGCATTGCTCAAGGGCCAGGACGCCACTCCATTGACCTTGCTGTTGCTTGACCTGGACAGCTTCAAGCCGATCAACGATTCCCTCGGCCACGCTGCCGGCGACGCCGTGCTGCTTGAGGTAGCCGCGCGCCTGCGCGAGTCGACCCGCGACGGCGACCTGGTGGCGCGGCTGGGTGGCGACGAGTTCGTGCTGGTGATGAACGGCATGGACAGCCGCAACGAAATCGACCGCTTTTGCGCGCGCTTGATCGACAGCCTGCACCAGCCGATCTACTTCGAAGAACAGGCCCTGCACATCGGCGCCAGCCTCGGTGTGGCGCAAACGCGCCTGCAGGGCTTCGATGCCGGCGAGCTGATCCGCTGCGCCGACATCGCCCTGTACCAGGCCAAGGCCGAGGGCAAGAACACCTGGCGTTACTTCTCGCCAGAGATGAACGAGCAGATCCAGTACCGCCGTCAATTGGAAAACGACTTGCGCAAGGCGCTGAAAAACAACGAGTTCATCCTTCACTACCAGCCCCGCTACCGCCTCGAGACCCTCGAGATCGTCTCGGTCGAGGCCTTGGTGCGCTGGCAGCATCCAGTCGAGGGTCTATTAGGCCCGGACACCTTCATCCCCTTGGCCGAGCAGACCGACCTGATCGTGCCCCTGGGCCGCTGGGTGCTACGCGAAGCCTGTGAAACCGCGCGCAACTGGCCGGCCGGCCTGCTGGTTTCGGTCAACCTTTCGCCTGCGCAGTTCTCGCGCAGCGACGTGGTCAGGGATGTTCACCAGATTCTGGTCGAGACCGGCTTCCCGGCCCAGCGCCTGGAACTGGAGATCACCGAGAACGTGATGCTCAACGATATCGAAGGTGCGCTGGGCACCATGAATGCACTCAAGGAACTGGGCGTGCGCCTGAACATGGATGACTTCGGCACCGGTTACTCGTCGCTGGGCTACCTGCGTACCTACCCGTTCGACAGCATCAAGATCGACAAGCGCTTCATCGCCGGGCTCAGCAGCGATGGCAACGACCGCGCCGTGGTGCAGGCGATCATCAACCTGGGCAAGGCCATGGGCCTGACCGTGACCGCCGAAGGGGTGGAGACCGAGCAGCAACTCAAGGCCCTGGGCAAGGAGCAATGCCACGAGGTGCAGGGCTACTACCTGAGCAAACCGATCGACAAACTGGCTTTCGAGGCGCTGCTGCAATCTGCCGACAACAACCGCGCCAGCGTCTCCTAGGCCGCAGGTAACCCCAACCGCGCCCGCACCAGCTTGAGCAGGTTCGGCCCGACCTGGTCGAAGCCCTTGTTCTGCGCAACGATCTGTACCCCCTCAAGCAGCAGGGTCAGTTCGAACGCTGCCTGCTGCGGTTCGACCATCGCTGCCTCTTTGCACAAGCGCACCAGGCGCGCCGCCTGACGACGCTTGTGCGCCTCGATCAACTCGCGTGCCGGGCTGTCACACACCGGCAACTCCGCCAGGGTGTTGGTATAGGCGCAGCCACGGTGCGAAGACAGCAGCGGTTCCTGGACCAGGAATTCGGCAAATCCGAGGATCTGTCGCGTCGGCTGGCCGTTGAACTGTTCGGCCAGGCGCGCCCATAGTTCATCGTATTCGGCCATCAACAGACGCAACCACTCCACTACCAGCACGTCCTTGGATTCGAAATGCCGGTACACGGTCATCTTGGTGGTTTCTGCCTTGGCAGCAATGGCATCGACGGTGACGCGGCTGATGCCCTCGTTGAAAAACAGCTCGTGGGCGGCATCCAGGACCCGCTCGCGCGGGGGCAAGCGGGCGATTCGTTGCGAACGCATGGGCAGACTCCGGTTGACGACGATACTAATCAGTATCACTCTATACTCTTGAGTATCGCTCGATACCCATCGGTATTTTATCGTCAATTGCCCCGGGAGTGCGCAATGAAGGTGAGTGAATATGTGCAATTCGATGCCATTGGCCTGGCCGAGCTGATTGCTCGAAGGCAAGTCAGTGCCGTTGAAGTGCAGGCGGCGGCGCGACAGGCCATCGCCAACGTCGAACCCCGGCTCAATGCGCTGGCTGAACATTGGCACGACGAACCTCTGCCAAGCGCTGCTGAAGGTCCGTTGTATGGCGTGCCGTTTCTGATCAAGGACCTGGCGATCAGCATGCAGGGCCGTGCTCATGAGTTCGGCAGCCGCCTGGCCCAGGGCACCGGCAGCACTGCCGACTCGTTCCTGATGCAGCGGTTTCGCCGCGCAGGATTGCTCACCCTGGGGCGCACTACCGTCCCGGAACTGGCGATCAGCACCACCACCGAATCGCGCCTGTGCGGCCCGACCCGCAACCCCTGGGACCTGAACCGCAGCGCCGGTGGCTCCAGCGGCGGTTCGGCAGCAGCGGTAGCCAGCGCCATGGTGCCGGTGGCCCATGCCACCGATGGCGGCGGTTCGATCCGGGTGCCGGCTGCAGCCTGCGGCTTGTTTGGCTTGAAGCCCAGCCGCGGGTTGATCTCCATGGGGCCGTTCCTGGACGAGGCCTGGAACGGCCTGGCGGTACAGGGGGTGCTCAGCCGTTCGGTGCGTGACAGCGCCCTGCTGCTCGATTGCATGGCCGGGGCAGAACCCGGTGACCCGTTCCAGGTGGCGCCAGCACAGGGCAGTTACCTGAGTGCGCTCAAGCAAGCGCCTGGGCCGTTGAAAATTGCCGTGCAGTTGCATCCGCTCAATGGCCAGCGCAGCGATCCGCTGATGCTCGAGGCGCTACAGGGCCTGGTCCGCACCCTTGAAGGTCTTGGCCACCGGTGCGAGCAGGTAGACCTGGACATCGGCCTGTCGTGGGATGCTTTTGTCGAGATGAACGCGCGCTTCTGGGCCAGCAATACCGCAGCCTGGCTGGACGCATTGAGTGCCCAGACGGGTCGCCCGCTCGATGCTGACTGGCTTGAACCGGCAACCTTGGCGCTTAACCGTTACGGCCAGGCGCTGCCGGCTACCGACCTGCTGGCGGCGATGGACCAGCGCAATCAGGTCAGCCGGCAACTGGGCGGGTTCTTCAAGCGTTTTGACCTGTTGCTGAGCCCGACCCTGAGCCAGTTGCCGCCGGTGATCGGCGCCTACAACGCCGGCCAGGAACAGCTCGACGGGTTGGGCTGGATGCATCGGGTGTTCAACCACTCGCCTTTCACCGCCCTGGCCAACATCTGCGGTACGCCGTCGATGTCGCTGCCGCTGTATCAGGATCCGGCCAGCGGCTTGCCGGTGGGTATGCAGTTTACCGCCGGGGCTGCGGGGGAGCGCCTGCTGCTGAGCCTGGCCGGGCAACTGGAGCAGGCGTTGCCCTGGCGGGGGCGCACCCCGCCGGTCTGGGCGGCGCATAGTTGAAAAGCACCGCCGGCAACGCCGGCGATGTGGCCGCTCAGGCCCGCAGCCGTCGCTGCGCGGCGATCTCCGGCAAATCCTTGCGGCGCAGGTAAACCCGCAGCGGCTCGGTCACATTCAACCGTTCATCGACGTTCTGCGCCAGAAGAATCTCGATCAAGGCTCGGCTCAAGGTCATGACCTCGGCCTCGGCGGCCTGCCAGACGAATTCGTTGCTCGGGGTGATGCTATCGTCAGCCACGTCCATGCCGAACGAGTCTTCGCTGAAACGCACGATGTGCTTGCCAAGCTTGCGATGAAAGCCGACAAAGCCCTTGAGCTGGTCAGCAGCGGCGCAGATGTCCTGGGATGTGATGTGCATGTCAAACCTCACTTGAAAAAGGGGATTGGCACGCTGGGCGATAGGGGTTGCGCTCTGGCGGGCAACTCGGGGATCAAGGTTAATGGAAATTCATCGCATTCGGTAAAGGATTTTTTTACCCAAGCGGCAGTTGCTCGCTAGACTTATCTTTCTCAACGCCTTCCAGTAGTCAGCGAACGTGGATGATTCATGAGCACCGCCGTCACTTCCGATATCGCCACGATCAGCCGAATCAACGCAGTACCGGCCATCCTGCAGGTGATCTGCGAGACCACCGGCTTGCGTTTCGCCGCCGTCGCCCGGGTCACCGACAGCAGCTGGACGGCCTGCGCGGTGCTCGACTCGCTGGGCTTTGGCTTGGAGGTCGGCGGCGAACTCGACCTGATCACCACCCTGTGTCACGAGATCCGCGCCAGCCACCAGACCATCGTGATCGACAAGGCCAGCGAAGACGAGCTGTACTGCAACCACCACACCCCGCGTATCTACAAGTTCGAAAGCTATATTTCGGTGCCGGTGTTTCGCACCGACGGCAGCTTCTTCGGCACCATCTGCGCCCTCGACCCATTGCCGGCCAATCTCAAGGGCAGCGCCATCCAGCCGATGATGGAGTCCTTCGCCCGCCTGCTGTCGATCCAGATCGAAAGCGAAGAGAACGCCCAGCAAACCGAACAGGCCCTGGAAGAAGAACGCGCCATCGCCGACTTGCGTGAACAGTTCATCGCCGTGCTCGGCCACGACCTGCGCAATCCGCTGTTCGCCATCACCGCCGGTGCCGAACTGCTCAGCCAGCGCCTGCAGGACGAAAAAAGCCGCGCCATCGCCCAGCACATCCTGACCTGTGGCCGGCGCGCCAACCAGCTGGTCCGCGATGTCCTGGATTTTGCCCGTGGCCGCCTGGGCAACGGCATCATGATCAACGTCCAACCCTGCCCGGATCTGGCCGACGCCCTCAGCCACGTGGCTTCGGAGCTGCAACGGGTGCATCCGCAGCGCTTGATTCGGCTGAACATCGGCGATCTCGGCGACATCCAATGCGACCGTGAACGGGTCACCCAATTGCTGTCCAACCTGATTGCCAACGCCCTCACCCACGGCGCCGCCGACAGCCCGGTAAATGTCATGGCCGATATCCGCGAGCGGGTGTTCGTCCTCGGTGTGCACAACCTCGGTGAACCGATTGCACCCCAGGTGATGGCGCAGTTGTTCCAGCCCTTTTCACGGCCACGCGATGATGCGCCGCAACCCGGCCTGGGCCTGGGCCTGTATATCGCCAACCAGATTGCCCTGGCCCACGGCGGGCGCATGGAGGTGGTGTCGAGCGCCGAAGCCGGTACGCTGTTTACCTTTCGCTTGCCGCTTGATCGAGTGGTGCCTGAAGCAACTGCGCCAGCCAGTCCATGAATGCCCGCACCCGTTGCGGCAGGTGTAGTTGCCCGGCGTAGAGTAATGACACCGGCATCGGGGGCGATCGAAACCGATTTCGGCGGCGTGGTACGCGACAACACCGAGGTCAATGACTTTATCGCCGGCAACACCGCCCTGGGCAGGGTCGGCCTGCCGGTCGATATCGGCGCCGCGGTTGCCCTGTTGCTTGGCGATGGCGGCGGCTGGATTACCGGCCAGCGTCTGGAAGTCTCCGGCGGCATGTTTCTTTAAGCGCTCAGCGCTGCACTTGGTCCTCGCGCACCTGCACACTGGCGGTCATGCCGGCGCTGAGGTTGACCCCTTCAGGTACCTGATCAAGCTTGATCCGCACCGGAATGCGCTGGGCCAGGCGCACCCAGTTGAAGGTCGGTTCTACTTCGGCGAGCAACTGGCTGTCGGGGTTGGCGTTGCGGTCGGTGATGCCGCGGCTGATGCTCTCGACATGCCCCTGCATCGGCTCGCCAGCGCTCATCAGCCAGACCTTGACCGGGTCACCGACGCGGATGCGTGGCAGCTTGGTCTCTTCGAAGTAGGCCTGGACGTAGAAGGTCGAGTCGTCCACCAGGGCCATCACCGCCTGCCCGGCATTGACGTAGTTGCCTTCGGCCAGGCGCAGGTTGGTGATATGGCCGCTGCGCGGCGCCTTGACCTGGCTGCGCGCCAGGTTGATGGCCGCGACCTTGACCTCGGCCAACGCTTCGCGCAATTCGCCACGGGCAACGGCGGCGTTGATCTGGGCATTTTCGCGCAGTTCCGCGCTGATCGCCTGGGGGCCGAGGGCGGCACGGCGCGAGGCTTCGTGTTCGCGCAGGCGCAGTTGTTGCTGGCGGGTTTCGGCCACGGCGTTGGCTTTGTCCAGGGCGGCCTCGAAGCGGTCACGGTCGATCGACATGAGCAACTCGCCGGCCTTGACCTGCTGGTTGTCACGCACCTTCAGCTCACGTACCCAGCCAGATACGTCCGGGGCAATGATCACCACGTCGGCGCGAATCTTCGCATCACGGGTCCAGGGCGTGAGCATGTAGTACTGCCAGAGCTTCCAGCCGGCAAAAATCGCCACCGCCACCAGGCACAGGGTTACTGCGATACGTACAGCAGCACGCATGGTCACACTCCTTATAACGGCCCCAGCACGTGGGTCACCAGGGTCAGAATACAAACGAACAGCGCGCAGTCGAACAACGCCTCATGCCAGACCCAGCGCCCCAACGGCGTGTAGCGCAACAACAGGCGCAACACCCCGGTCAGCAGCAAGGCCAACAACACATACAGCAGAAACGGACTGAGCAACACACCGCCCAGCGCCCATTCACGCAAGCCCATGGATTTCCTCCTGTCGACGGCACCACTTGCCCCAGCTCTTCTGCAATTGCAGCACAGCACCGATGGCCAGGCGCAGCGGGTCACTCGAAGGCACGCTCTGCAGTGCGTCGATGAACTGCTCGCTGGCCGCATCCAGGCGCTGGCCACGCCCCGGGGCCGGGCCGCTGGCCAATACTGATTCAAGTTGTTGCAGGTACTGGCGCTCAGCCGCCGCTACCGGCGCCTGGGCGACTGCCAGGCACATGCGCAGGTGCAGTAGCTCGTCGCCGATATCCAGGCCGTGCAGGCCATCGTCCCAACGCCCGCGCTCCTGTTCGGGCAAGGCGCCGTAGTGCCGGGCCAGTTGCAACAGGCGATCGGCCATGCGTCCACCAAACCAGCTGTCGGCGCCGCGCAGGTCGCGGCGGGTCAGGCGCACCAGGTCGCTTTGGGTGGCAGCGCGGAGGCGTTTGCCATGCCAGGCCGGGTTGCGCAGCACCAGCAACTTGAACGCCAGCACTGCGGCGCCGACACCCATGAGCATGGCCTGGGCGCTGTTGAAGAAGTTGGCGACATCGAAACTCATGACATTGAGCGGCGCCACCAGCACGATAAAGTGCAGGCAATAAGAAGTAGCGGTGGCGCCAATACGCGGATTGGCCATGCCCAGGGCGCCAAAGAACAGCGGCACGCCCATGGCCAGGCAGAGCATGGCAAAACCGCTGAGCTCCGGCAGGAGGATCTGCCCGACCACGAACGCCACCGGTATCGCCAACAGTATCCCGCGCAAAAAACTCATGCCGATCTGCGCGCCATTCTCGCGGCTGGCGAACAAGCTGCAGACCACGCAGGTCAGCACCAGGCCACCGGGGGCAGCTTGCCAGGCAGTGGCCAACCAGAAGCTGGCCATGGCCAGGAACGCCAGGGCGCTGCGCGAGCCGAACAGCAGCGCCAGCGATACGTCGCGGTGAACCGCCAGGCTGTCGGGCACATCGACGGCCGGCTTGCCCTCCTCTACCCCACGCAGGGCCAGGGTCGCGGCCATGGCGTTGTCCAGCAGCAAGGTCAGGCGCGCAAGGCAGTAATGCTCGGCGGAGCTGATTTGCTCATCGTGGGCTGCATCCCAGACGCGCTGGCGCAACAGCAACAGGCTGGCCTGGTCGGGGCTGGCCAGCAGCGCCTGAACCTCTTCCAGCCACGGCGCCAGGTGCTGCGCCTGCTGTTCATCCAGTTGCCGCCATTGCCGGCGCACCGAACGGGAAATGCGCAGCAGCACCAGCAGTTTCTGGCTCAGCCCGCGAATCGCCCGGGCGCGCTGACGGCCGAGGCTGCCTTCGAACCAGGCATGTTCACGCTGGGAATCCACCGCCACGATGCGCCCGAGAATCTCCAGCAGGCCCTTGCGCCCCTGTTCTTCACCACTCAAGGCGGCGCTGGCGGCCTGCAGCCCGCTTTGCCAGGCCTGGCGCGCCTGCCCGCTCAGCTGTTGCTCGACGCGCATCGGCCAGAGCAAGGCGCTGGTGGCCGTAGCGCAGACAATCCCCAGGCAGATTTCGGTACAGCGTGCCACCGCCTGGTCGAACACCAGCAGCGGATGGTTGATGGCCGGCAAAGCGATGATTGCCACGGTGTAACCGGCCAGCACGAACGAATAAGCCCAGGCACTGCGCAGCAAGGTCGAGCAGGCGGTGCACAGCGCCAGCCACAAGGCCAGGGCGAACAGGAACAGCCACGGGGTCTGGGCGAAGGCGCCAATGAACAGCACCGACATGACCGTGCCGACCAGGGTGCCGAGCAGGCGCGCCAGGCCCTTCTGCACCACCATCCCCGACAGCGGCTGGGCAACGATGAACGCGGTCATCAGTGCCCAGGCCGGCTGCTCAAGCCCCCAGCGCAGCGCCAGCCACAGGGCCAGGCCGCCACCAAGCAGGGTTTTGAGGGCAAATTGCACAGCGGTTTTGTTTGGCGCCAGCAGGGCCTGCAACGTGATGGGCACGGGACGCACCTTGAACGACGGTGTAGTTAAGATAGTCAGGATGAAGCGAGAAGTTCAGGGCTTAATTATTAGCTAGCTAACTATTAATAGTCCAGAGGAGCTGAAAGGTTTTTTCACCAGACAAAAAAATGGGCGACCGAAGTCGCCCTAAATGCCTTGCGTGCTCGTGACTGGAAAGGATCAGCGCTCTTTGCGCTTGTTCGAGTCTTTCCAGATGAATATTCCGAATCCGACGAAGAACATCAGCATCAGACCGACCGTAATCACTCCAGCGATAACCACATTATCGAAGAACATGTCGGCCTCCATTCGCCTGAACCTGTCCGATGGGCTTAAGGTAGCGAATGGTTCGGGGGAGGAAATTGACCGAGGTCAATAGCGCCCGGAACCGGGCGCGCAAGGCGGGTGCAGGCTTGACCTGCATCAAGTTTTCAACGCTTCTTGGGTTTGCCCTTGGGCTTTTTCTTCTTGGCCTTGCCCAGCGGCATGGCCTGCTCGAACGCCTGACGAACTTCGTTCAGACGCTTTTCATTGAGGTCGTGGACCCGGCGTGCACGTTCGGCACCGAGGTCGATCAGGTTGTTTTCTTGGCTCATGGCGGGCTCGGAAAGCTGACTGCAGTGCTGCAATCATGAAGGCTGCAGCCGGCGCTGACCAGTGGCGCTTGTATCTTCAGACTTCGATGTCCACCAGCAGCCCCTGGCGCGGCTGCTCACCCATCAAGGGTGCCACCGGCACGGTGTTGTCGGCGTTGACTTCATCGCCGGGCAACGCCTGGTACAGCTCTTCGTCCTGGCTCGACGGGCGTCGGCGCTGCTGGCGACGCTGCTCTTCGCGCAAAAGGATCGCTGCCTGCTCCGGGTCACGCTGCTTGAGGTCAATGGTACTGTCGCTGGAGCTTGGCTGCGCCGGGACCACGGGCTTGATGTCTGGCGTCGGCTTTACCGGGTCCAGTTGTTGTGTCACCGGTGCAGCACTGAGCGGGATGAGGGGCGGCAGCATGGGATGATCTCCTGTCGCCAGTGTGTCGGCTGATGGCCACGGGCCTTGAGCCAGTGCCGGCAAAATGTGCGGGGCGCTTCACAGTTGCCGGCTACTGTTCTTCGTCCTCGTCCGTCGGGGCGGGCTGGGCTTCGCTCCACGGCCGTTTGAGCACTTTGTTCCAGACGTCGTTCACGTGATCGCGCAACACTTGTGGTGCATCCTTGAGCGACGGGCTGTCTTCGCGCTCACCGCCATATGGCTGCTCGCCCTCGATAGCGATCAGCGACTGGCCATTGATAGCATAGCTGGCCTGGCCCTCACGCAACTCGACACGCAGTTCATGGGGGTCGACGCCGCCGCCACAAAAGGCGTGGCTGGCGACCGTCAGCTCGGCCAGGCCGTTGTTGTCGAGGTCACTGACGCCGCTGACGTCGGTATAAAAGCCGACATCCAGGTCGAGCCCGGAGCAGGTGGTCTCGTTCTCGATCTTCCAGCGCGGCTTGAAGCTGCCATCGCCCTGGCGCTCATACAGCGTTGCCGTGAGCACCACGCGATCGACGTCCTGATCGGTCTCTTCATCGCTGACCTGGTCGTCATTGCGGCTGAGCACCAGCAAACCTTCGCCCTCGCGGTCGTGGTAATGCACGCTCTGCAGCGGCGATTGCACGCCCAGGGCCTCGAGTTGCGCAGCGGGAATCGGCGCCAGAATTTCGAAACCTTTGTTGTCACAGGCAGCCAGCAGAAGCACGCCCGCCACGGCCAGCGTTCGGATGAACCACGGGTTGGAGATCGGCATGGCTGTATCGGGCCCTCAATGGCGACAGCGGTTTTCGTCGATGAAGTTGCTAGACTCTTTGGTCTGCACAGAGCTATCCGTTAAGATAGTCGGCTTTTTCATGGCGGGAGTCAGGCAGTATGGCGCAGCAGTATCAACCGGGGCAACGCTGGATCAGCGACAGCGAAGCCGAGCTAGGTCTGGGGACCGTTCTGGCACAGGACGGCCGCTTGTTGACCGTGCTCTACCCGGCCACTGGCGACACCCGCCAGTACTCCCTGCGCAATGCGCCCCTGACCCGGGTGCGCTTCTCGCCTGGCGACCAGATCACCCATTTCGAAGGGTGGAAGCTGACCGTGCGCGAGGTCGAGGATGTCGACGGCCTGCTGGTCTATCACGGCCTCGACGCGCAGAACCAGGCGCGTACCCTGCCGGAAACCCAGCTGTCGAACTTCATCCAGTTCCGCCTGGCCAGTGACCGCCTGTTCGCCGGGCAGATCGACCCGCTGCCGTGGTTCTCGTTGCGCTACAACACCCTCGAGCACACCAGCCGTCAGTTGCAGTCGTCGCTCTGGGGCCTGGGCGGCACCCGCGCGCAACCGATTGCCCACCAGTTGCATATCGCCCGTGAAGTGGCCGACCGTATCGCCCCGCGGGTTCTGCTGGCCGACGAAGTAGGCCTGGGCAAGACCATCGAAGCCGGCCTGGTGATCCATCGCCAGTTGCTCTCGGGCCGCGCCAGCCGTGTGCTGATCCTGGTCCCGGAGAACCTGCAGCACCAGTGGCTGGTGGAAATGCGCCGGCGCTTCAACCTGCAGGTTGCGCTGTTCGATGCCGAGCGCTTTATCGAAAGCGACGCCAGCAACCCCTTCGAGGATGCCCAGCTGGCGCTGGTTGCCCTGGAATGGCTGACTGAAGACGAAAAGGCCCAGGACGCGCTGTTTGCCGCCGGCTGGGACCTGCTGGTGGTCGACGAGGCGCACCACCTGGTCTGGCATGAAGACCAGGTCAGCCCCGAGTACGCCCTGGTCGAGCAACTGGCCGAGGTCATCCCCGGCGTGCTGCTGCTCACCGCGACCCCGGAGCAACTGGGCCAGGACAGCCACTTCGCGCGCCTGCGCCTGCTCGACCCGAACCGATTCCACGACCTGGCCGCGTTCCGCGCCGAAAGCGAGCACTATCGCCCGGTAGCCGAAGCGGTCCAGGAGCTGCTCGACGAAGGCCGCCTGTCGCCCAAGGCCCACGCCACCATCGAGGGTTTCCTCGGTGCCGAAGGCGAAACCCTGCTGGCTGCGGTCAACGATGGCGATACCCAGGCCAGCGCCCGCCTGATTCGCGAGTTGCTCGACCGCCACGGCACCGGCCGCGTGCTGTTCCGTAACACCCGCGCGGCGGTCCAGGGTTTCCCTGAGCGCAACCTGCACCCCTACCCGCTGCCCAACCCCGACCAGTACATGGAGCTGCCGCTGGGCGAGCACGCCGAGCTGTACCCTGAGGTTGCTTTCCAGTCCCAGAGCGAAGGCAGCGAAGAAGAGCGCTGGTGGCGCTTCGACCCTCGGGTCGACTGGCTGATCGACACCCTGAAGATGCTCAAGCGGGTCAAGGTCCTGGTGATCTGCGCCCACGCCGAAACCGCCATGGACCTGGAAGACGCCCTGCGCGTGCGTTCCGGTATCCCCGCGACGGTGTTCCATGAAGGCATGAGCATTCTTGAGCGCGACCGCGCTGCGGCCTACTTCGCCGACGAAGAATTCGGCGCCCAGGTGCTGATCTGCTCGGAAATCGGCAGTGAAGGCCGCAACTTCCAGTTCGCCCACCACCTGGTGCTGTTCGACCTGCCAGCCCACCCGGACCTGCTCGAGCAGCGTATCGGCCGCCTGGACCGCATCGGCCAGAAGCACACCATCGAGCTGCACGTGCCGCACCTGCAGAACAGCCCGCAAGAGCGCCTGTTCCAGTGGTACAACCAGGCCCTGAACGCTTTCCTCAACACCTGCCCGACCGGCAACGCCCTGCAGCACCAGTTTGGCCCGCGCCTGCTGCCGCTGCTCGAAAGCGGCGATGACGATGAGTGGCAAGCGCTGGTCGACGAGGCCCGTGCCGAACGCGAGCGCCTCGAAGCCGAGCTGCACAGTGGTCGCGACCGTTTGCTGGAGCTCAACTCCGGTGGCGCCGGTGAAGGCCAGGAGCTGGTCGAGGCGATCCTTGAGCAGGATGACCAGTTCGCCCTGCCGATCTACATGGAAACCCTGTTCGACGCGTTTGGCATCGACAGTGAAGACCACTCGGAAAACGCCCTGATCCTCAAGCCGAGCGAAAAAATGCTCGACGCCAGCTTCCCGCTGGGCGACGACGAAGGCGTGACCATCACCTACGACCGCAACCAGGCGCTGTCGCGTGAAGACATGCAGTTCATCACCTGGGAGCACCCGATGGTCCAGGGCGGCATGGACCTGGTGCTGTCCGGTTCGATGGGCAACACTTCGGTGGCGCTGATCAAGAACAAGGCGCTCAAGCCCGGCACCGTGCTGCTGGAGCTGCTGTACGTCAGTGAAGTGGTGGCTCCGCGCGCCCTGCAGCTGGGCCGGTACTTGCCGCCGGCCGCGCTGCGCTGCCTGCTCGACGCCAACGGCAACGACCTGGCTTCGCGGGTGTCCTTCGAGACCCTCAACGACCAGCTCGAGAGCGTGCCCAAGGCCAGCGCCAACAAGTTCATCCAGGCCCAGCGCGACGTGCTGGCGCCGCGGATCAACGACGGCGAAGCCAAGATCATGCCGCGCCATGCCGAACGTGTCGCCGAAGCCCAACGCCGGCTGGCGGCGCAAACCGATGAAGAGCTGGCGCGCCTGATCGCCCTGCAAGCGGTCAACCCGACCGTTCGCGACAGCGAAATCGACGCCCTGCGCAAGCAGCGTGAACAAGGCCTGACGATGCTTGATAAAGCGGCGCTGCGCCTGGAAGCGATTCGGGTGCTGGTCGCCGGATAAACCGCGTCGTATTCATCGCTGGCAAAGCCAGCTCCCACAGGATCTTTTGGCAGAGATCGAACCCTGTGGGAGCCAGCCTTGCTGGCGATGAGGCCCCTCACGCTTGTGCAAGCTTGCCCGCTGCCTCCTCGCTGTCAGCCACCATCCCCTCGCGCATCCTCTGCGCATCCCGGCTGAAGCACCGCGAGGCCAGCAGCAGAAACACCAGCGTCAACATCAACGCCACCGGTATCAGGTACATCGCCCCGTGCAGGCCTTCAGCCTTGAATGCCTCGCTCATCTGCACCGCCCCCGCTGCCTGCATGGCCGCCACGGCAAAATGGTCCGAAAGCGCCCCCACCACCACCGGCCCCAGGCCGCCACCGAGCAAGTAAAGCCCGGCAAAGAACAGCGCCATGGCCGTGGCCCGCAGACGCGGCTGCACCACATCCTGAATCGCGGTGTAGACACAGGTATAGAAGTTGTAGGCAAACAACCAGCCGACACCGAACACCGCCACGAACACGCCGATCTCGATCCGCCCGGCGTGCAACGCCCAGGCGGTGGCCAGGGTGGCGATCAGCATGCTCAGGGCACCGAACAACAAGCGCCCGTTGGCAAAGCGCTGGTGTACCTTGTCGGCAATCCAGCCGCCAAGGGTCAGGCCAACCAGCCCGGTCAGGCCGACAATGACCCCGGTGGCCACCGCGGCCTGCTGCAGCGAGAGCAAAAAGTAACGCTGTAGCATCGGCACCATGAACGAGTTGCAGGCGTAGGTGGCGAAGTTGAAGGTAAGGCCCGCAAGCACCAGCCAGCAGAAGGTCGGCACACTCAGAACCCGGCGCAACGGCCGGTCCACGGGCGCCTGGGAGATCGCCACCGACTCCGCCGCGCCGCGCGCCGGCTCGCGGATCATGAACATGAACAGGGCCAGCAACAACCCGGGCACTGCGGCGATAAAGAACGGCGCCCGCCAGCTGTCAAAGGCCTGCACCATCGCACCGATGGTGAAGAACGCCAGCAACAGGCCCAACGGCAGGCCGAGCATGAAAATGCCCATGGCCCGCGCGCGCTTCTCGGCGGGGAACAGGTCGCCGATCAGCGAGTTGGCGGCTGGCGCATAGCTGGCCTCACCGATGCCTACGCCCATGCGCACCAGCAAAAAGCTCCAGAAGCTGCCGACCATGCCGTTGACAGCTGTCAACCCGCTCCAGGCCATCAGCCCCCACCCCATCAGTTTGCTGCGTGAACCGTTGTCGGCCAGGCGCCCCAGCGGCAGGCCGGCAATGGCATAGACCAGGGTGAAGGCGGTACCGATCAAGCCGATCTGAAAGTCGCTCAGGTGCCATTCCAGGCGGATCGGCTCGATGATGATGGCGGGAATGGTGCGGTCGAAGAAGTTGAACAGGTTGGCCAGAAACAGCAGGAACAGGATTCGCCAGGCGTTGGCCGCTTGAGTGGAGCTCTGCATCGATCAGTCCCTCGTTATTATTGTTCGGGGCTTTCCAGCACGCCGAACTGAATCTAGAGGGCACTTGCCGATCTGTCTGCCACCATTGACCGGACTGATACCGGGTAATTGTAACCATTCGCGGTTTTAGAACCCGACGCTATTGGTTCAATGACCAAATCGTAGGAATCAATATGCCATTATTCAGGATGGACTAATGCTGAGTTCCTATACTCCTGCACAACGGTCTCCAAGCGGGCTATAGGGGGACGAGTGCCAACTCGAAAAAGAGGCATGCTATGGAGTGGCTGGGGCTACAAATGCTCGCCGAACTTCCGGCAACCGGACAGATCCTTCTCGATTGCAGGCACAACCCCTACCTGGTGTTGCTTGCCTTTCTGATCGCCTGTGCCGGTAGCTTCGCCACCCTCGACATGGCCGAGCGCCTGAACCACGTCGAGCAACCCGCGGCCCAGCGGCAATGGCGCTTGCTCGGCGCCTGCTGTCTGGCTGGCGGCATCTGGGCCATGCACTTCATCAGCATGCTGGCCCTGCAAACGCCGCTGGAGGTTCACTACGATGTGGCCCTGACCGGGGTCTCGCTGCTGATCATGCTGCTGGCCGGCTGGATGGCCATGAATACCCTGAGCCGCCAGCAACTGCTGCCGCGCCACTACCTGCAAGCGGCGGTGTGCTTCGGCCTGGGGATCATTGCCATGCACTACACCGGCATGGCCGCCATGCGCTCCAGCGCCCAGCAGTTCTATCGCCCCGACCTGTTCGCCGCCTCGGTCGCTGCCGCCATCGCCACCAGCCTCGCGGCGCTGCTGTTCGCCCGTTATTTGCGCAATGGCAGCGGCACCCTCTTTCAACTGATGAAATACGGCGCCAGCCTGCTGATGGCCGGCGGCATTGTCGCGACCCATCTGCTGGGCATGGCCGCCTTGACCCTGGTACTACCCGCGGACACCGCGCTGTCGCTGCCGGTCAGCGACAACAGCCTGCAACTGAGCCTGACCATCGCCTTCATTACCCTGTTGATCAGCGCCAGCAGCATCAGCGCCGCGCTCTCGGACAAGAAGCTGCAAAGCAAGGAGCACGACCTGCGCCGGGTCAACGTGCTGCTCAGCCAGCTCGACCAGGCCCGGGTGTCCTTGCAGCAGGCCGCCCACTACGACGCCCTGACCAACCTGGTCAACCGCCGCGGCTTCAACCAGGTGTTCGCCGAGCGCCTGGCCGAGCAAACCGCCAATGACGGCATGCTGGCGGTGATGTTCCTCGACATCGATCACTTCAAGCGCATCAACGACAGCCTCGGCCATGATGCTGGCGACGAGTTGCTCAAGGTGATTGCCGCACACATCAAGACCGCCACCCGCAGCCAGGATGTGGTCGCCCGTTTCGGTGGCGACGAGTTCTGCATCCTCACCGCCCTGCACAGCCGCGATGAGGCCCGGCACCTGGCCCAGCGCATCATGCAGAAGATGAAGGAGCCGATCGACCTGGCCGGTCGGCGCATGGTCATGACCACCAGCATTGGTATCAGCGTGTTCCCCGATGATGGCCGCAGTTGTGACGAGCTGTTGAAAAACGCCGACCTGGCCCTGTATCAATCCAAGGGTTGCGGGCGTAACAACCTGAACTTCTTCAACAGCAACCTGAAAACCCGCGCCACCCTCGAGCTGCAACTGGAAGAAGAACTGCGCATCGCCCTGCTCGAAGAACGTGGCCTGCGCATCCACTACCAACCGATTTTCGACCTTCACAGCGGCCAGGTGGCCAAGCTCGAGGCCCTGGTGCGCTGGCAACATCCACAGCACGGGCTGCTCAGCCCGGACCGCTTCATCGGCATTGCCGAAGCCAACGGCCTGATCGCCGAACTCGACCTATGGGTGTTGCGCCATGCCTGCGAAGACCTGGCCCAGCTCAACCGCCACGGTTACGACGGGCTCAAGGTAACCGTCAACTGCTCGGCGTTGACCCTGGCCCGCGAAGAACTGGCCCAGGAAGTCGAAGATGCCCTGCGTCAGGCCGGCATTCCGGCGCGCCAGCTGGAGCTGGAAGTCACCGAAAACGCGCTGATGGGCAACATCCACAACACCATCGCCCTGCTCAAGCGCATCCGCGCCCAGGGCGTGTCGCTGTCGATCGATGACTTTGGCACCGGCTACTCGTCACTGGCCTACCTCAAGCGCTTGCCGCTGGACACCCTGAAGATCGATCGCTCGTTCATTCAGGATGTACCGCGTTGCCGCCAGGACATGGAAATCGTCCAGGCCATCATCGTCATGGCCCACACCCTGCACCTGCAGGTGATCACCGAAGGCGTTGAAACCACCGAACAGTACCAGTTCCTCGCCCAGCAAGGCTGCGATTACCTCCAGGGCTACCTGCTCAGCCGGCCCGTGCCACTGGGTGAACTGCGGCCGATCCTGGGCGAACTCAACCAGCGCCATGAACAGGCGCTGAGCAGCATCAATCCTTACGCCGGTACAGATCAATCAGTGTCGCCGGATCTTTTTGCAGATAGCCCTGGCTACCATGCAAGCGCATCAGTTGGGCGGCCAGGCCGCTGATCGGGGTCGACGAACCCTGTTCGCGGGAAAATTTCACCGCGCTATCCAGATCCTTGAGCAAGGTGCGCACGTGCCACTTCACCGGCTCGAAGCGACTGGCGGCCATTTGCGGGGCCAGGATCTGCAGCGGCCTTGAATCGGCGAAACCACCCGCCAGGGCCTCGGCGATCAGGCTGGCGTCGACGCCTGATTGCTCGGCCAGCGCCACCACCTCGGCAATCACCAGCGCATTGCAGGCAACGATCATCTGGTTGCAGGCCTTGGTTACCTGCCCTGCCCCGACCGGCCCCATGTGGGTCACGCGTTGACCAAGGGTCAACAACAGCGGGCGCACGCGCTCAAGGTCGGCCGCCTCACCACCGACCATGATCGCCAAAGTGCCGGCTTCGGCGCCTGGAGTGCCGCCGGAGACCGGGGTGTCGAGCCAGTGCATGCCGGTTTTCGCCGCCAGTTCGCTGGCCATATCACGGGTAGCGGTCGGCTCGAGGCTGGAGAAATCCACCAGCAACTGGCCGGCCTTGCCTGCGCCAGCAATGCCCTGCTCACCAAACACCACCTCGCGCACCACCGCCGTGTCGGCCAGGCACAGCATCAGCACCTCGGCGTGCTGGCACAGCTCGGCCGGAGTCGCCACCTGGCGGGCACCGGCCTTGACCAGTTCGGCGCATTTGTCCGCCGAGCGGTTCCACACCGTCAGCGGATAACCCGCGGCCAGCAACCGCCGACACATGGGCAAGCCCATCAGCCCGATACCGGCAAACCCCAACGAAGGACGTGCAGTGCTCATGTACAGCTCCAGACAGATTAAAGAAGTTGACTGATCGGACGATTCAGTTTGCAGGCGTGGCAAGGAAAACTCCTACACAGGCATCGGGTTAACCCCTATCGCCCACGCCAAATGCGCACTGATACAGTCGCGAACCTCATCCAGTGATGGCTCTATGCTACCTACTAGAACAGCCACCCACCCCCAGGCAAATGGCGCAAAATGACCTCCAAGACTACTTCTGCCAACGCGGTTTCCGAGCTGACATCACCCACTCCCGCGTACAGCGCTCCCGGCTCGAGCTACTACAGCCCGCGGGCGCTCAACCCGCAGCAGTACCTGTACTTCACCGAAACCGATATCCAGCGCATCCTCGACAACCTCGATGGCCTGCGTGACCTGGTGTTCCCGCCCAGCGTGCATGTCGAAGACGACACCCAGCTGCGCCTGGACCAGCAGTTCCCCTCGGTGTGCCTGATTGGCCTGGGCCGTTGTGGCTCGAACATCGCCCTGGATGTCGCAGAACTTGTATACAACGCCAGGACCTTCTACCTCAACGAATTCAACAACGAAGACCGCGCCGGCAGCGAACCGAACTACAGCCCGGCGCGCTGGATTCGCAACAACCTGCGCCTGGTGCAGAACAAGGGCACCAAGCCGGTGTTCCTGGTAGAGCCGCTGGTGATGCTCGGCGACCTCGACAAGGACATCGCCGGGCGCATCCGTTTTTCGCGCAAGGGTGAGAAGAGCGGTTTTATCCGCGACTACAGCAAGATGAAAATCATGGACCTGTCGGAAGTCCATGCCGGTGGCGCCGGTAACGCGCCGATCCTCGGCCAGTACCTGGCCAAGATCATCCTCAATAAGGAAACCCACCGCTTCTCCAGCGCCGACTGGAAGCTGATCCACTCGTACCTGATCGACTCCTGCGGGATCAAGGCCAACCAGTCACGCCTGTATTTCTACATCTTCAGCGCCGGTGGCGGTACCGGCTCGGGCATGGCTTCGGAGTTCGGCCTGGCCCAGCAATATTCGTACATGAACAAGACGTTCGACACCAAGCCGGCCGACGAGAATGACGGCAAGAGCGGCCATTCGTTCGTCTTCGAGCCGATCTTCACCAGCGGCATCTGCGTGCTGCCGAATATTTCCGATCACCGCAGCGAAATGTCCGAAGCCCTGCACATCAACGCCGGCCGATTGTTGTGCAAGTACCTGTCCGAGGAATGGGACTTCTCGTACAACTTCGACAATGAAGACAGCAGTGAAGCCAGCGTCATGGGCCGCATCCGCCCGTGGAACGCCATGATGCTGATCTCCAACGACATCATGCGCTACGCCGAAGAGAACGATGACGGCAACATCCAGAACATCGACGTCAACGCCATGGAGAAGCACGCCAACCAGTACATCTCCCAGCAGATCTTCAACATCCTCACCGCCCAGGCAGTGACCACCGACTACGACCAGAACTACTTCCGTCGTGCCGGCATCGACATCGGCGAAACCATCCGCCTGGATGCCAACGACCTGTTCATGAGCCTGGCAGGCCCCGTGGCCATCGCCTACGCCGAATCGGTAGTGCCGGAACAGCCCTCGCCCAGCTCGGACAAATTCAAGGTGTTCGAGAAAGAGCAGCCGCGGCTGAACATCGACGACCTGTTCTTCCGCTCCATCGACCTGCCGCACTTCAACAAGGTGACCCAGGCGATCGAAGGCATCAGCCTGCTGCCGATTGAATCCCGCCGCTACCGCGCCGCCCTTGAGCAATACCAGGCCTCCGGCTACGACGCGGCGGCGCTGCACGACCTGCATTTTTTCAAGAACTGCTCGTCGGTGGTGTCGATCGTGTCGCTGCCCAAGGACTACAAGCTGTCGTACATGGATCTGAACCGGCTCAAGACTCACCTCAACAGCCTGTTCCCCAACACCACGCTCAAGCGCTATGCGCTGGTGATCGGTGCCTCGGCGAACCTGTCGCTGACCACCCTGATCGCCAAGAGCCCGTGCCTGTCGGACGACTTCCTGACCCTGATCGTGGCCTTTATCAAGCGCTGTTTTGCGCGTAACCCGTACCGCTTCGACGATACCCTGGACAATGCCATCCTTGAGTTCATCACCAGCGATGCCTTCGATGAAGACCGTATCGATGACCTGCTCAACGAGTTCGAGAACCCGGCGAAGATCCTCGATACCAACTGGTACGCGATCAAACCGATGTATGAGAAGAAATACCGCGAGCTGATCAACGACAAGAGCAAGTTCGTCTCGATCAATGACATCCGGCTGTCACGCGAATGCGTGAAGAAAGCGGTGAAATACCTGCGTGAGATCTACCGTCACCGCATCGGCAAGACCCGGGTGATCTCGTTGAACAGCCATACCGGCAAAGTGGATTACTGATTGAAAGCATCGCGGGGCAAGCCTGCTCCTACATCGGTAGGAGCAGGCTTGCCCCGCGATCAGACTGTTACCGCACTGCCTTGGCACACCCAACTGTTACCAACAGCCACCCCGGCTGAACAGTCCCGCGCACCAAAACCATCCTGCTGTGCATTTTCACGCACCATTTTGGCGCGTGATCAGCCGTTGGTCTTTTCCTGAATCACAATAAACGGCGAGACCACCACAGCCCAGATCTCTGGATCGCGGCTCTGAAGGTCTAGTGCCTGCTCTGCAGTGACCGCTCCGACAGTGCCAGCATTACGCCATGCAGCGACGCTTTCGCTACGGTTTTCGGCCATTGCCTGTGCAACATCGATCAGGTCCAGGGTCGGCTCGACCCAAATCAGGTCACCCTTGGCCCAAAAACGCTCCAGCGCTTTCCACTCGATTATTGCTGTCTCGCCGAGCAATTTGGCATAGAGGGTGCTTGGTTGATCTGTCATGGGTTCCTACCAGAAATAATTCGACCGCGATAAAGGTCGGTATTTTTGCAGAAAAACCCAGTTTCAAAATAAGTAATTGATCGACAAGGTGGTAAATGCCCGGGATGGGCCAGTAAAACTGGCTAGCCAGTGGCGTTTTTCTATAACTTTCTGTCGATTAGGCGACACCCCTGGTTTTTGCCCCGGCGGGCCTGCTTTTCAAGCGACAAAGCAGCGCTCTACACTGTACCGGTACAGTTGCCAGGGCCGTTCCGGGGGTTATCCGGGTCCGTGACGAGGCGTGGCCTCTCATGGAACCTGATCCGGTCCTCAAGCTCTGGCCGCCAGGACTATAAAAATTACAACAGAATGAGTGGAGCACTATGAGTAAGGCTACTAAGCAGATTTCCAAACTGTTTGCCGCAATGGTTCTGGCCGGGGTTGCCAGCCATTCGTTTGCAGCCGATACCATCAAGATCGGCATCGCCGGCCCGAAAACCGGCCCGGTCACTCAGTACGGCGACATGCAGTTCATCGGTGCAAAACAGGCCATCAAGGACATCAACGCCAAGGGCGGCGTCGACGGCAAGATGCTTGAAGCCAAAGAATACGATGACGCTTGCGACCCTAAACAGGCCGTGGCAGTCGCCAACAAAGTGGTCAACGACGGCGTCAAATACGTGGTCGGCCACCTGTGCTCCAGCTCCACCCAGCCTGCGTCCGACATCTACGAAGACGAAGGCGTGATCATGATCACCCCGGCTGCCACCAGCCCGGAAATCACCTCCCGCGGCTACAAGCTGATCTTCCGCACCATCGGCCTGGACAGCGCCCAGGGCCCTGCGGCTGGCAACTACATTGCCGACCATGTGAAACCGAAAGTGGTTGCGGTACTGCACGACAAACAGCAGTACGGTGAAGGCATCGCCAGCGCGGTCAAAACCACCCTCGAAGGCAAAGGCGTCAAGGTTGCCGTGTTCGAAGGCCTGAACGCCGGCGACAAGGACTTCTCCTCGATCATCCAGAAGCTCAAGCAAGCCAATGTCGACTTCGTCTACTACGGCGGCTACCACCCAGAGCTGGGCCTGATCCTGCGTCAAGCCAAAGAGAAAGGCCTGAACGCCAAGTTCATGGGCCCTGAAGGTGTCGGTAATGACTCCATCTCGCAGATCGCCCAAGGCGCTTCCGAAGGCCTGCTGGTGACCCTGCCGAAATCCTTCGACGCCGACCCTGCGAACAAGGCCATCGCCGATGCCATCAAGGCTGACGGCAAAGACCCAAGCGGCCCGTTCGTGTTCCCGGCCTACTCGGCTGTCGAGCTGATCGCCGAAGGCATCAAGGCGGCCAAGTCCGAAGACACCGACAAAGTGGCTGCAGCCATCCATGCCGGCACCTTCAAGACCCCGACCGGCGACCTTTCGTACGACGCCAAAGGCGACCTGAAAGACTTCAAATTCGTGGTCTACGAATGGCATTTCGGCAAACCTAAAACCGAAGTTTCCCCTCAGTAATCCCGTCTGACTATATGACTACAAGCCCACTGTGCGAGCAGTGGGCTTTGTTTTACGAGGTTCATGGGCCTGATTCCCGCGATCCGGGAGCAGGTTCACCTGAAAATCTTAAAACCGTCACCAGCGGTTCGCTGGCAGTTGCCTGTGCCGAAGTGGCCAAGACCACAAGACCAGGCCGGGGGCATCCCCACCAGTGAAATGCGTATCAGGTTTTTAGGAGCGCTGTAATGCCTGAGATCTATCACTTCTTCCAACAGCTGGTTAATGGCCTGACCATTGGCAGCACCTATGCCTTGATAGCCATTGGCTACACAATGGTTTACGGCATCATTGGAATGATCAACTTCGCCCATGGCGAGGTGTACATGATCGGTTCCTACGTGGCCTTCATCGCCCTTGCGGGCCTGGCCATGATGGGGATCGATTCACTGCCGATATTGATGACCGTCGCCTTCGTCGCCACGATCTTCGTTACCAGTGCCTATGGCTACAGTATCGAACGGGTCGCCTACCGTCCGTTGCGTAACAGCAACCGGTTGATCCCGCTGATTTCTGCCATCGGTATGTCGATTTTCCTGCAAAACACCGTATTGCTATCCCAGGACTCCAAGGACAAGTCCATCCCCAACCTGATCCCTGGGAGTATCTCCTTCGGCCCGGGCGGCGCAGAGGAAGTGCTGATCTCCTACATGCAGATCCTGGTTTTCGTAGTCACCCTGGTGGCCATGACCGGTTTGACCCTGTTCATCTCCCGCTCGCGTCTGGGCCGGGCCTGCCGGGCCTGTGCCGAAGACATCAAGATGGCCAACCTGCTTGGCATCAACACCAACAACATCATCGCCCTGACCTTCGTCATCGGTGCCGCCCTGGCGGCCGTGGCGGCCGTGCTGCTGAGCATGCAGTACGGGGTGATCAACCCCAACGCCGGTTTCCTGGTGGGCCTGAAGGCCTTTACCGCGGCTGTGCTGGGCGGCATCGGCAGCATTCCGGGCGCCATGCTCGGCGGGCTGGTGCTGGGGGTGGCTGAAGCCTTTGGCGCCGATATCTTCGGTGACCAGTACAAGGACGTCGTGGCATTCGGCCTGTTGGTTCTGGTGCTGTTGTTCCGTCCGACCGGCATCCTCGGCCGTCCGGAGGTTGAAAAAGTATGAACAAAAATCTTAAACAGGCGTTCTTCAGCGCCTTGCTGGTCTGGGCTGTCGCCTTCCCGGTGCTGGGCCTGAAACTCAGCATCGACGGCATCAACCTGATCGTTCACAGCCAAGGGCCTTTCACCCTCACGGTCATCGCCGTGTGTTCGGTGCTGATGTTCTTGCGCGTGCTGTTCG
Organism: Pseudomonas sp. NPDC087612; assembly: GCF_044743505.1. NCBI lineage: Bacteria > Pseudomonadati > Pseudomonadota > Gammaproteobacteria > Pseudomonadales > Pseudomonadaceae > Pseudomonas > Pseudomonas sp. NPDC087612. Next base: position 487,810 of record NZ_JBIUWO010000004.1, on the reverse strand, counting down.
ACAAGCAATGGAGCGCGGCAACCAGCCGCCGTTCGGGCCGTAAGTTGATCTCGCAGGCCATGAGCAACTTCCTGACCCTGCCCAAGACCCAGCGCTGGATCATCATCGGCCTGATCATGGTTGCACTGGTGTGGCCGTTCTTCGGCTCACGCGGCGCGGTCGACATCGCCACCCTGATCCTGATCTACGTGTTGCTGGGCCTTGGCCTGAACATCGTGGTCGGCCTGGCTGGCCTGCTCGACCTGGGTTACGTCGGCTTCTATGCCGTCGGCGCCTACAGCTACGCCCTGCTGTCGCACTACTACGGCCTGAGCTTCTGGATCTGCCTGCCGATTGCCGGCCTGATGGCGGCGACCTTCGGCTTCCTGCTCGGCTTCCCGGTATTGCGTCTGCGCGGCGACTACCTGGCCATCGTGACCCTGGGTTTCGGTGAAATCATCCGCCTGTTCCTGCGAAACCTCACCGGTCTTACCGGCGGCCCCAACGGGATCAGCAACATCGAGAAACCAACCTTCTTCGGCCTGACCTTCGAACGCAAGGCCGCCGAGGGCATGCAGACCTTCCACGAGTTCTTCGGCCTGCAGTACAACTCGATCAACAAGGTGATCTTCCTCTACCTGGTGGCGCTGCTGCTGGCGTTGCTGGCGCTGTTCGTGATCAACCGCCTGCTGCGCATGCCGATCGGTCGCGCCTGGGAAGCCCTGCGTGAAGACGAAATCGCCTGCCGCGCACTGGGCCTGAACCCGACCATCATCAAGCTCTCGGCGTTCACCCTGGGTGCCTGCTTCGCCGGTTTCGCCGGCAGCTTCTTCGCCGCACGCCAGGGTCTGGTGACACCGGAGTCGTTCACCTTCATCGAATCGGCCATCATCCTCGCCATCGTCGTGCTCGGCGGCATGGGCTCGCAACTGGGCGTGATCCTTGCGGCCATCGTGATGATCCTGCTGCCTGAGCTGATGCGTGAATTCAGCGAATACCGCATGTTGATGTTCGGTGCGCTGATGGTGTTGATGATGATCTGGCGTCCGCAAGGCCTGCTGCCTATGCAACGTCCACATATGGAGCTGCGTCGATGAGCCGCGAAATTCTGCAAGTCAGCGGCCTGAGCATGCGCTTCGGCGGCTTGTTGGCGGTCAACGGCGTGGCCCTGACCGTCAAGGAAAAACAGGTAGTGGCGTTGATCGGCCCGAACGGTGCCGGCAAGACCACGGTGTTCAATTGCCTGACCGGTTTCTACAAGCCGAGCGCCGGCAGCATCCTGCTCGACGGCCAGCCGATCCAGGGCCTGGCCGGCCATCAGATCGCCCGCAAGGGTGTGGTGCGGACCTTCCAGAACGTGCGTCTGTTCAAAGAGATGACCGCCCTGGAAAACCTGCTGATCGCCCAGCACCGGCACCTGAACACCAACTTCTTCGCCGGCCTGCTCAAGACCCCGTCCTTCCGCCGCAGCGAGCTCGAAGCAAAAGAGTACGCACGGTACTGGCTGGAGAAGGTCGACCTGCTCGAGTTCGCCAACCGCCCTGCCGGTACACTTGCCTATGGCCAGCAACGGCGCCTGGAAATCGCCCGCTGCATGATGACCCGTCCACGGATCATCATGCTCGACGAACCGGCGGCCGGCCTCAACCCGAAAGAGACCGAAGACCTCAAGGCGCTGATCAGCGTGCTGCGTGAAGAGCACAACGTCACCGTGCTGCTGATCGAGCACGACATGAAACTGGTCATGAGCATCTCCGACCACATCGTGGTGATCAACCAGGGCACGCCCCTGGCCGACGGTACGCCGGAACAGATCCGCGACAACCCTGAAGTGATCAAAGCCTACCTGGGGGAAGCGTAAATGCTGCAGTTCGAAAACGTTTCCACCTTTTACGGCAAGATCCAGGCACTGCACAGCGTCAACGTCGAGATCCGCCAGGGCGAGATCGTCACCCTGATCGGTGCCAACGGTGCCGGCAAATCGACCCTGCTGATGACCCTCTGCGGCTCGCCGCAAGCGAGCAGCGGCAGCATCCGCTACCTGGGTGAAGAGCTGGTCGGCCAGCCGTCCTCGCACATCATGCGCAAGAGCATCGCTGTGGTCCCTGAAGGCCGCCGCGTGTTCGCCCGCCTGACCGTGGAAGAAAACCTGGCCATGGGCGGTTTCTTCACCGACAAGGGCGATTACCAGGAGCAGATGGACAAGGTCCTGCAACTGTTCCCGCGCCTGAAGGAGCGCTTCAGCCAGCGTGGCGGCACCATGTCCGGCGGCGAGCAGCAGATGCTCGCCATCGGCCGGGCGCTGATGAGCAAACCCAAGCTGCTGCTGCTCGACGAGCCATCGCTGGGCCTGGCACCGATCATCATCCAGCAGATCTTCGACATCATCGAACAACTGCGCCGTGATGGCGTGACGGTGTTCCTGGTCGAACAGAACGCCAACCAGGCGCTGAAAGTCGCCGACCGTGCCTATGTGCTGGAAAACGGCCGGGTGGTGATGGAAGGCACCGGTGAAGCGCTGCTGACCGACCCGAAAGTCCGCGACGCCTACCTGGGCGGTTGATGTCAGACGCTGTATGCCACAAATGAAAAAAGGCCTTCGGGCCTTTTTTCTTGCCTGCTGTAACGCCTCCAGGGCACCGGACTCTAGTGCTGCAGGTGGGCCAGAAGCGCTGGCTCTAACCTCCCCTTACTACTGGAGCCTCATCATGAACAAGTCCCTCAGCGCCGCCGCACTTATCCTCTCCCTGGGCTCGAGCCTGGCCTTCCTGCCTGTTGTCCACGCCGCCGACGACATGAAAATGAGCAAGGAAGCAAGCATGGAGAAAGACATGAAAATGGACAAGAAAATGGCCGACGACAAGAAGATGGACATGAGCAACGACATGAAGATGGACAAGAACGACAAGATGATGAAAAACGAAATGCACGACGACAAGATGTAACCCCTACAGGGTCCGCAAGGCCTGGCTGCTGCGCCTGAACCAGGCCAGCAGGTAATCAGCCAGCACCTGGACCCGCTTCGGCATCCCGCCTTGATAGGGGTGCACCAGGAACAACGGCACGCTGCGCGTCTGATAGTCGCGCAGCAACCACTGCAAGCGGCCGTCAGCCAGTTCTGCATGGAGCATGTACGACGGCAGACGGGCGACCCCGGCGCCCAGCAGCGCCGCCTTCTTCAGCAAACTGTAATGATTGCTGGCAAAGCTGCCCGCCACCTGCACCCGCAACAGTTCGTGCTGCTGGTGATACAACCACTCTTCACGGCCGCTGTAATGGCTGTTGAGCAGGCAGCGATGGCTGCTCAGTTCGCCCGGCACCATCGGTTCGCCATAGCGCTGCAAGTAGGCCGGGCTGGCGCAGGTCAGCTCCTGCATGGCCAGCACCGGGCGGGCAACCAGTCGCGCGTCATCCTGGACATCGGTGCGAATCGCCAGGTCATAGCCGTCGCCCAACAAGTCGCGATAGCCGTTATTGAGCTCAAGCTCCACTTGCAGGTCCGGGTAGCGAGCGGCGAACTCAAGCAGCAATCCTTCAAAAAACGTCTCGCCCAACGACACCGGCACGGTGATACGCACCGGTCCCGCCAGTTCGTCCTTGAGCATGGCCAGGGTCTGCCGCGCCCCTTCCATTTGCCGCACCAGTGCCTGCGCCTGGGGCAGCAACATGGCGCCGGCAGCGGTCAGGCTCAGCCGCCGGGTAGTGCGGTGCAGCAACTTCACCGAATGGCTAGCTTCAAGGGCGCTGATGCGCTTGGACAGTTGCCCCTTGCTCCAGCCCAGTTGTTGCGCGGCCAAGGTAAAGCTGCCGGCATCCATCAGCACGGCAAAGGCCGCCAGGTCATCGAGGTCGCTCATGGATTGTTTCCATATGAAAACCAAAGGTTGCCTATTAGCACGCTTATCTACAGAAAAATCCACCCTAGACTTGAGCCTTGTCTACACACCCTACGAGGAATGGCTCAATGAAAATCCTGTTGATCGGCGCCAGCGGTACCATCGGTTCGGCGGTTGCCAAAGAGCTGGAGCAACGTCATGAAGTGCTGCGCATCGGCCGCAGCAGCGGCGACTATCAGGTGGACATCAGCGACAGCGCCTCGATCCGGCGCCTGTTCGAGCAAACCGGCCGCTTCGACGCCCTGGTCTGCGCCGCCGGCAATGTCACCTTCGCCGCCCTCGATGAAATGAACGCGGAGCACTTCGCCCTGGGCCTGAACGACAAGCTCATGGGCCAGGTCAACCTGCTGCTGATCGGCCGCGAGTTCATCAATGATGGCGGCTCGTTCACCTTTACCAGCGGCATCCTCAACCGCGACCCGATTCGCACCGGGGCCTCGGCCGCGCTGGTTAACGGCGCCCTCGATGCGTTCGTCAAGGCTGCCGCCATCGAATTGCCCCGTGGCCTGCGGGTCAACACCATCAGCCCCACTGTACTGGTCGAAGCCATGCCGGCCTATGCGCCATATTTTCGCGGTTTCAAACCCGTTCCGGCCGCCGACGTGGCGCTGGCCTATGCCAAGAGCGTCGAAGGTTTGCAAACCGGCCAGACCTACCAGGTGGGCTAAGGCCTTGTGATCGGCGACCAGCCTGCGTAACGTGGCGGCACCTTTTGCTCGAGATGCTGGAGTTTGCTTGATGCGTGCCGCCCCTTCGCTGTTGCTTGTCGCCTTGTTGCCGCTGTTCGCCGGCTGCCAGATGCTGGCTGAAAAGCCGCAAGCCGCCTCTACCGCCGGCCAGACCCGCATGCAGGGCGAACTGACGGCCCAGGGCGGACAACTGCTGTTCAAGCCCTGTGAAGAGACCCGCCGCTTTGCCGTGACCGACAGCGGCAACACCGGCCTGCTGCAGGAAGCCAGCGCGCTGGCGGCCACCCCCGGCACCCTGTTCGCCGACGTGCGCGGTACCTTGTCGGCCAGCGCAAAGGCCGGCAACGACGGCCAGTTGAACGTACAACGCCTGTACCGCATCGAACACTCCAGCAGCGCCTGCAGCGACCCCAACTTCAAGCGCCTGACCCTGCGCGCCAGTGGCCACGAGCCGGACTGGAACCTCAAGGCCGGCGGCAAGGGCATGGTCCTCGAACGCCTCGGCCAGCCAACGCTGGCGGTCCCTTTCCTGGAAGAACAGCTGCCCGACGGGCGCTTCAGCCTCAACACCGAGGCCAACGGCCAGAAAGTCGAGCTCTGGGTCGCTCCGCAACGCTGTGTCGACAGCGCCACCGGCAGTGTCCAGCATCTGATCGCCGAGCTACGGGTGGACGGCCAGACCCTGCGCGGCTGCGCCTACTACGGTGGCTCACGCAACGACTGATCATCGGCGCCTGCGTTTAACCTGCCTGCAAAGGCGGCGAACAGCTTATACTTGGCGGTTTGTGTAAAGCCGCCGGCCGTTCATGGCCGGGATACTGGACCCTGCCATGTTACGAATCACCGAACTGAAGCTGCCGCTGGATCATCCTGATGAAGCCCTGCGCGAGGCCATCGTGCAACGCCTTGGGATCAGCGACGAGCAACTGCTGGACTTCACCCTGTTCAAGCGCAGCTACGATGCGCGCAAGAAGAACAGCGAGCTGCTGTTCATCTACACCATCGACCTGCAGGCGAGCAACGAAGCCGAACTGCTGCAAAAGTTCGCCGACGATCACAACGTCAACGTCGCCCCCGATGTCAGTTACAAAGTGGTTGGCCAGGCACCTGCCGACCTGCAGGAGCGGCCCATTGTGGTTGGCTTCGGCCCCTGCGGGATTTTCGCCGGCCTGCTGCTGGCGCAGATGGGCTTCAAGCCGATCATCCTCGAGCGCGGCAAGGAAGTTCGCCAGCGCACCAAGGACACCTGGGGCCTGTGGCGCAAAAGCGTGCTCAATCCCGAGTCGAACGTGCAGTTCGGCGAAGGCGGCGCCGGGACCTTCTCCGACGGCAAGCTGTACAGCCAGATCAAGGACCCGCAGCACCACGGCCGCAAGGTATTGCACGAGTTCGTCAGAGCCGGTGCACCGGACGAGATCCTCTACGTCAGCAAGCCGCACATCGGTACCTTCCGCTTGACCGGCATGGTCGAAAACATGCGTCAGGAAATTCAGGCGCTGGGCGGCGAAGTACGCTTCGAACAGAAGGTCACCGACCTGTTGATGGACGACGGCCAGCTCAATGGCGTAGTCCTGGAAAGTGGCGAACAGCTGCACTCGCGCCACGTCGTCCTGGCCCTGGGCCACAGTGCCCGTGACACCTTCCGCATGCTGCACGCCCGTGGCGTGTTCATGGAAGCCAAGCCGTTCTCCATCGGTTTTCGGATCGAGCACCCGCAATCGCTGATCGACCAGGCGCGCCTGGGCAAGTATGCCGGCCACCCGAAACTCGGTGCAGCCGATTACAAGCTGGTGTACCACGCCAAGAACGGCCGTTCGGTCTACAGCTTCTGCATGTGCCCGGGCGGCACCGTGGTTGCCGCTACCAGCGAGCCGGGCCGGGTAGTCACCAACGGCATGAGCCAGTACTCGCGTAACGAGCGCAATGCCAACTCCGGTATTGTTGTCGGCATTACCCCCGAGCAGGACTACCCGGGTGGCCCGCTGGCCGGTATCGAGCTGCAGGAAAAACTCGAAGCCCACGCTTACGTGCTGGGCGGCAGCAACTACCAGGCACCTGCGCAACTGGTCGGTGACTTCGTTGCCGGGCGGCCGTCCACCGCCATCGGCAGTGTCGAGCCGTCCTACAAACCGGGGGTGAACCTCGGCGACCTGGCGCCAAGCCTGCCGGATTTTGCCATCGAAGCCATTCGCGAAGCATTGCCAGCCTTCGATCGGCAGATCAAGGGCTACAACCTGCCAGACGCGGTGTTGACCGGGATCGAAACCCGCACCTCATCGCCGCTGCGCATCACCCGTGATGCCAGCATGCAGAGCCTGAACCTCAAGGGCCTGTTCCCGGCGGGTGAAGGTGCTGGTTATGCCGGCGGCATCCTTTCGGCAGGTGTCGACGGGATTCGCATTGCTGAAGCGGTGGCGCGCAGCATGCTGGGCCTGCAGGCCTGATTCATATCGCAATAAAGCCATCGCCGGCGTTGCCGGCGATGGGCTGTAAATCAGCCCCGCCTTCAAACACCCTCGCGCAACACCGACGCCGGCAGCGCTTCACCGCGCTCGACACACGCCGTCACCGCCGCGATCATCCCCTCCAGCTGATACCCCTGCCCGCTCAACCAGTCCTGGTCATAGTAGGTAGTGGCGTAGCGATCGCCGCCGTCGCAGAGGATCGCCACGATCGAGCCGGCCTCCCCCGCCGCGCGCATGTGTTGCGCCGCCGCCAGGGCGCCGATCAGGTTGGTGCCGCTGGAGCCGCCGACCCGCCGCCCCAGGCGCTGGGCCAGGTAATGCATGGCCGCCAGTGACAGGGCGTCCGGCACCTTGACCATGGCGTCGATCACCTGCGCCAGGAACGACGCCTCGACCCGCGGTCGGCCGATGCCTTCGATGCGCGAACCACAGTCCAGGCGCAGCGAGCGGTCACCGGTCTTGTAGCAGTCGAAAAATACCGAGCGCTCGGCATCGGCGCACAACACCCGGGTGGCGTGCTGGCGATAACGCACGTAACGACCCAGGGTCGCGGTAGTGCCACCGGTACCGGGGCTGGAAATCAGCCAGCTCGGTTCGGGGAATTGCTCGAAGCGCATCTGGGCAAAGATCGACTCGGCGATGTTGTTGTTGGCCCGCCAGTCGGTAGCGCGCTCGGCATAGGTGAACTGGTCCATGAAGTGTCCGCCGCTTTCCCGGGCCAGACGCTCGGACTCGGCGTAGATCTGCGTCGGATCCTGCACCAGGTGGCTCTGGCCACCATAGAAGGCGATCTGGGCGATCTTTTCCTGCGAGGTACTGGCCGGTACCACGGCAATGAAGGGCAGCCCAAGCAAGCGCGCAAAGTAGGCTTCGGAAATCGCCGTCGAGCCGCTCGACGCCTCGATCACCGGCGCGCCCGGACGCAACCAGCCGTTACACAGGGCATAAAGAAACAACGAACGCGCGAGCCGGTGCTTGAGGCTGCCGGTGGGGTGGCTCGACTCATCCTTGAAATACAGCTCGACCTCAGGAAACCCAGGCAGCGGCAGCGGGATCAGGTGGGTATCGGCGCTGCGCTGGAAGTCCGCTTCGATGATGCGGATGGCTTCACGGGCCCACTGGCGGTGATCGGTCATGGTCGATTCTCGGGCAAAAAGTTCGAAGTTCAGCAGAACATGTTAGGAAAATTCTGATAATTGCTACAGATACAGCCACGGTGAATTATCGACTGCAACTGCTAGGCTGCATGGCGTGAGTTGGTTACAGCTTATAACAAAAAAGAATATAGTTTTTGTTTTAAAGAATATCACCACAGGGTAGGGTGTGCCCCTATCAGAACCTTCAGGATGGAGAGCGCCCTTGCCCCTGCGTAGCACTTTCACTCGTTTCTTTCAGTTGGAAGCTGCCAGCGGTCTATTACTGATTGCTGCAGCTGCCCTGGCCTTGATCATCAACAACTCGCCCTTGTCGTACCTGTACAACGGCTTGCTGGATGTTCCCGTAGTCGCCCAGATTGGCGCGCTGAAAATCGCCAAGCCCCTGTTGTTGTGGATCAACGACGGGCTGATGGCCCTGTTCTTTCTGCTGATTGGCCTGGAGGTCAAGCGCGAGGTGGTCGACGGGCATCTGTCCAAGCCTTCGCAGATCGTCTTGCCCGGCGCAGCCGCTATCGGCGGCATGGTGGTACCGGCGCTGATCTACTGGTTCCTCAACAAGGACAACCCGGCTGCCGTGGCTGGCTGGGCAATCCCCATGGCCACCGACATCGCCTTCGCTCTCGGCGTGCTGGCCTTGCTCGGCAAGCGCGTACCGGTTTCGCTCAAGCTGTTCCTGATGACCCTGGCGATCATCGACGACCTGGGGGCGATCATCGTCATCGCCCTGTTCTACTCGGGTACCCTGTCGAGCCTGTCGCTGGGCCTGGCGGCAGCTTGCCTGCTGGTACTGATCGCGATGAACCGCATGGGCGTGGTCAAGCTTGGCCCGTACATGGTGGTCGGCCTGATCCTCTGGGTCTGCGTGCTCAAGAGCGGTGTGCACGCCACCCTGGCCGGTGTCACCCTGGCGCTGTGCATTCCGCTGCGCACCAAGAACGCCGAGCCTTCGCCGCTGCTGAGCCTGGAGCATGCCCTGCACCCCTGGGTTGCCTATGGCATCCTGCCGCTGTTCGCCTTCGCCAACGCCGGTGTGTCACTGGCCGGGGTCAGCCTCGAAAGCTTCACCCATCACGTGCCGATGGGCATTGCCGTAGGTTTGCTGGTGGGCAAGACCCTCGGCGTGTTCGGCTTCGCCTGGGTGATGATCAAGGCAGGCATGGCCGCCTTGCCGGCGGGTGCCAACTGGGGCCAGGTGCTGGGGGTGGCGATTCTCTGCGGCATCGGCTTTACCATGAGCCTGTTTGTCGGCTCCCTGGCCTTCGTGCCGGGTAGCAGCGAATACGCCGGCATGGACCGCATGGGCATTCTCACCGGCTCCATTCTGGCCGCGCTGATCGGCTATGGCATCACCGCGCTGTCGAGTCGCAAGCCCGTCACGGCCTGAGTCTCAAGGCAATAAAAAACCCCGACCGGCTTTGCCGAGTCGGGGTTTTTAATGGGTGGTGCAAAACTCAGTGAGTGACGCGGCTGGTGCCGTCGACGGTCATGATCCGCACACGCTCGCCGACGCGGAAGATCTCGTTCTGCTGCACGGCCTGCACGTAGGCACGCATGCTGCCGTCATCTTCACGCACGGTGATTTCCACGCCCTGGGTGCGGGTCAGGCCTTCTTCGGCGGCGGAGCCTGCCAGGCCACCGGCCACGGCGCCGATCACGGCGGCAACGATACTGCCGCGGCCACCACCTACCGCACTGCCGGCGACGCCGCCGACGATGGCACCGGCGCCGCCGCCGATCGGGGTCTTGGTCCCTTCGATTTTTACCGGCCGCAGGGACTCGATGGTGCCCATGCGCACGGTCTGCACACGGCGCGCTTCATCACGGGAGTACGAATCGCCGGTCAGGCTCGAGGCACAACCACCAAGCAGCAGCGACATTGTGGTGAAGCTTGCCACCAGCAGAACAGATTTACGCATTGGATGATCTCCGTAAGACAGATGCTCATTAGACTCCGCGCATTGACGACTGTCACGACACATGCGGGGTAAAATTGCTTCCATTCAGCTTCCGTACAGCCTGTTGCTATCGGGGCAGCCTGTAGAAACTTCTAGCGCAAGGATAGACATGGATTACTTCATCGTCGTCATAACCACCGTGGCAGGCTTGTACTTCCACTGGTGGATCTACGTTCGCATCAAGCGCTGGATGGACCGTGACCTGGCCTTGTCGCTGGCAGGCCAGGACGAAGGCAAGAAAGCCTTCATGCTACAACGTCTGGACAGCGCCAAGGCGCAAAAGGTCAAACGCAGTGAACTGGCGGCCTGGCTGGAACGCGAGGCCGCCGGTTACCAGGCCGATTAAGGCGCGAGGCGCTCACGCAGCCAGTTACCTTGCTGCAAGCGATAGTTGAGGCGGTCGTGCAGGCGGCTGGCGCGGCCCTGCCAGAACTCGATGCGCTCGGGTAGCAGGCGGTAGCCACCCCAGTGCTCCGGGCAGTGTGGCTGGTTGTCGCTAAAGCGCTGTTCGGTGGCCTTGACCAGGCCCTCGAGCTCGGCGCGGTTAGCGATCACCCGGCTCTGCGGTGAGGCCCAGGCGCCCAGGCGGCTGCCCAGCGGGCGCACCTGGTAATACTCGTCCGATTCTTGCGGGCTGACCTTGACCACCCGGCCCTCAATACGCACCTGACGCTCCAGCGCCGGCCAGAAGAAGGTCATGGCCGCGAACGGGTTGGCCAGCAACTGCTGGCCCTTGGCGCTGTCGTAGTTGGTGAAGAAGGTAAAACCCTCCTCGTCCAGGCCCTTGAGCAGGACGATCCGGCAATGCGGGCGGCCTTCGCTATCCACCGTCGCCAGGGTCATGGCGTTGGCTTCAACCGGCGGCTGCTCGGTGTTCAGGGCATCATCGAACCATTGACGAAACAACGCGAACGGCTGCGCCGGAGCCTGGGCTTCGGTCAGGCCATCGCGGGTGTAATCGCGGCGCATATCGGCCAGGGACTGGGTCATTACTGCGTTCCTTGACGATCAGTTAGTCTTCGCAGGGCTGGTGTTGGCGGCGACTTTTTTCGCCGCCGGTGCCGCCGCCTTCTTCGCCGCAGGCTTGGCGGCAGGCTTCTTGGCAGCGGCCTTGGCCGGCGCGGCTTTCTTGGCCACAGTGGCCTTTTTCGCTGGGGCCTTGGCTGCAGGCTTGGCAGCCGGTTTCGCAGCAGCCTTGGCCGGAGCCTTGGCATCCTGTACGGCAACCAGTTCGGCCGGGCTCGGGGTTGGCTGCTTGTACTTGGCCAGCAGGGCAACCATGGTGTTCTGCGGGGTCAGTACCAGTTCAACGCGACGGTTCAAGGCGCGGCCTTCAACGCTGTCGTTGGCGGCACGCGGCATTTGCGAGCCCATGCCGCGCAGCATCAGGCGATCACGCTCCAGGCCGCTGAGGCGGAAGATCGCCGCCACGGAACCGGCGCGCTCCTGGCTGAGTTTGGTGTTGGCGGCGGCAACACCGCTGGTGTCGGCATGCCCCAGGACCAGCACGGCAGTCTGCTTGTCGGCCTCGACGGCTTTGGCTACGCGAGTGATCGGGCCGAGGGTGACCGGCAGCAGCATCGCTGGGCGATCCGGGTTGTAGGAGCTGTCGACCGGCACGGTCACGACCAATACGTCTTCACGGCGCTCGACTTCGAACTTGCTGTCCTTGATCGCTTCGCGCAGCTTTGGCTCGTAGCTGTCCAGCCAGGCCTGGGTGGCCTTGTGGTCGATTTTCGGTACGGCAGCGGTCTTGCCCTTGGCGTCGTCACCAAACGGCCACCACCAGCGGCTGGCGCTTTCCGACTTGGCGTCGGCCTTGGCGACTTTTTCGGTGACCACTTCCTTAACTTCCTTGTCGACGACCTGGTCCGAGCCAAACGGCCACCAGTTGAAGCCGGCATCTGCGGCGCCATCTTTCTGAGGATGCTGCGCGCAGCCGGTCACGGCCAGGCACAGGGCGAGAGCTAAGGATTTATGCGAAGACATCAGCGATACACCATGAAAATGAAAGAAATTTGGCCCAGCAATGCAGGGCTTTGGAATTCAGAATAGCCAAAGGGTTCAGGCCCCATGGGGGTTAACCGATCAAAGGCAGCTGGCCAATACCCGCACCAGCTTCTGCGCCCGAGGGTCCATGAGCACGTAAGGGCCCAGGGTATTGGTAACAAAACCAAAGGAAACATCGTGTTCCGGATCGGCAAAGCCCACCGAACCGCCCGCCCCCGGGTGACCGAAGGCGCGCGCGCCCAGACCAAAGGTCGCGTTGGCGACGCTCGGCTGGTCAAGCATGCAGCCAAGACCGAAACGGGTCGAGGTCAGCAAAGTCCGATCCTGGCCAAGGCTGTGCTCGCGGGTCAGCTCATCGAGCAGCTGCGACTCCAACAAACTGCCATCGAGCAGGCCTGCGTAGAAACCGGCGAGGCTGCGGGCGTTGCCGTGGCCGTTGGCCGCCGGTTGCTGCATGCGCCGCCACTCGGGTTTGTTGACGCTGGTAAGCATCCCCGGCGGATTGGTAAAGGCCCGGGTCGACAGGGCTTGCGGCTCGCGCAGGGTGACCTGGAGCAGGCGCTGGGCCGCCTCGTCGCCCATGTTGCCTTTGCTGCGGGCGATATGTGCAACGCGGGGGAAGTCTTCTTCGCCAAGGCCGATATGAAAGTCCAGGCCCAGCGGCCTGGCCGTGCGGGCAACGATCGATTCGCCTGGCTCGCGGCCATCGGCACGGCGAATCAGTTCGCCGATCAACCAGCCAAAGGTAATGGCCGCATAGCCGTGGGCCGTACCCGGGGTCCACCACGGTGATTCGCCAGCCAGTGCCTGGACCATGGCGTGCCAGTCGTAGAGGGCTTCGGCCGGCATCAGCTCACGCAGGGCCGGCACACCGGCGCGATGGCTGAGCAGTTGCCGCAAGGTGATCGATTGCTTGTCGGCCTGGGCGAACTCCGGCCAGTACCGCGCCACCGGCGCATCCAGGGCCAGCTTGCCTTCGCCGACCAGCTGCAGGGCGGTCACGGCGGTGAACATCTTGGTGCAGGAGAACAGGTTGGCAATGGTATCGCTGTGCCAGGCCTCGGCGCCGTCTTTATCGGCGCTGCCGGCCCAGAGGTCGATGACGGTTTCGCCGCCAACCTGGATGCACAGCGCCGCGCCACGCTCCTGAGGATCGTCGAACAGCGCCGCAAAGGCTTCACGTACCGCTTCAAACTTAAGCTCGTAATGACCCTGAATCTGCACCCAGCAACTCCCGCGAAACCGGCTTATCAAATGGCTGTGCATTGTTTCAGCCTGCGCACGATTTGGGAACAGACAGAAGCCGGGCGGTGCATGCCCGGCAGCAGGTGTCAGGGAGTCTTCGGCGCTTTTTCCGGGGTCACCAGGGTTCTACCGAACTGTTCCTGGGTTTGCAGATTGCTCCTGCGCACGCCGTCGACAAAGCCCTGGAACGGTACATCGGTAATGCCGACCAGGCCGAAATGGCCGTTCTCGCCATCGAGCAGGCGCCCGCTGGCAGGTTGGTCGAGGTACTGGAACCAGTGCACACCGACGATTGACGGTTCATCCAGCGCGGCCTTGATGAAGCTGGCATAGGCCGGCGCCCTGCCCTCTTCCTTGGCCACCTCCATCGGCCCCGGCCAGAACGGGCCACGGTCGCGGGAACCGAACTGGAACTCGGAGACCAGCACCGGCTTGTCCAGCGCCTTGAGCTGGTTGAAGTCGTAGCCGTCCTGCGGTTTGGGCGTGTAGAAATTGAAGCTGATGACGTCGCAGTACTCGGCACAGGCGCCGACTGCTTCCGGGGTGCTCACGGCATAACGGCCGCCAAGCAACAGATGATTGGGCGCATGCCACTTCAGCGAGTCGGAAATGGTCTTGAAATAGGTTTCGGCGAAGACCTTCTGGAAGTATTTGAAGTCGGCCTCGATTTCCGGGTGCTCAGGGCTTGGCAGCGGCGGTTCGAACCCTGGGTCTTCCATCAGCTCCCAAGCGGGCAGATCGATGCCCCAGGCCTTGGACAGGCCGGCCTGGTTGCGGTACTTGTCGCGCAACTGCTTGAGGAAGGCACGCTTGGCCGGTACATCGGTGGTCAGGCGCAAGGTGCCGTAGGCCAGGGCGTAGCGGGCCTTGGGATCGTCACCGGGGGCGGCCCAGGCCAGCTCGTTGTCGGCAAAGTAGCCGATCAGCCAGGGGTCGTCGCGGTGATCGCGGGCGGCAATCGCCACCGCACGCTCGGTGGCCATGGCAAAGCGCGGGTCGAACGGGTCAGGCATGCCGCCCCACCAGTCCATGCCGGTGCTGATGCTGGTGTAGTCACCAACGATCGACAGCGGCAAGGTGTACGGCATGCGATTGGCCTGGCCAAGCGTCGGCTCGCTCCAGTTGCCCAGGGTATTGAAGCCCCAGGCTTGCAGGCGGTCGAGGGTGTGGCCCTGCCAGCGCTGCTTGTCGAAGCTGGCGGGTGGACAGTCCACCGCCGCGCCTTTGTCACTGGCCGCCACCGGCGTGCATGGGGTGGAGTGGCTGCGCTCGATGTTGGCGGCATAGAAGTCGAACCAGCGCCCCTGGTTGAAGTTGCGACCACGGGCCGAGCCATTGCCGTCGTTGTTGTTGCCTTCACCGTAGAACTGCGCCAGCGCCTCACCTGCTTGCGGCAGTGCGCTGAACATGCTCTCGCGCCCTGCCACATAGGTGCGGCCACCGTCGGCTGCCACGGTGTTGACGCCCAGGGAATAGAACGGATGGCCTTCGGGGGTCACCAGGTACCAGCGACCTTCGCGTTTCTCGGTGCGAAAGAAGCCCTTGGCCTCGAACGCCGGGCCTTCGCTGATGCCACCGAACTTGTCGAGCTTGAGCTTGCTGCGTTCGCCCAGCCAGCCTTTGAGCTGCAGCTGTTCGCGGCCGGCGGCGGCCTTGAGCTGGTCATCGCTGACGATCTTTTCCGGCCAGCGACCGCGGGTCGACTGGCCATAGCCGTCGATCAGGCCGGTGTACACGGCCTTTTGCAGTTGCTCGTCATCCTGGGTGCCGACGCGCTCGATGAGGATGCTCTGGGCGACGTTGGGCTTGTTCATCGACAAGGTCACCGACACCACCTGCTTGAGATCGACCTCGCCAGCGCTGCTGGTCAGCAGTACCCGCTGGCCCTCGTGCACCCAAGGCATCGGCGGCCCGGCGCGCATGCCCTGGCTCAGCGGCGAACTGGCCTTGAGCGGTACATAGACGGTTTGCGCCGGGCCCGCCGGCAGGTCGATGCGGCTGGTGAGGGTCTTGCCGTCGCTGCTTAGCACCGTGACATCGACGGTCAGCGCCCAGTCCATGGCGCTTTGCAGACGCAAGGTCAGGGCCGTGGCGCTGGACCAGTCCCAGGCCCCGGCCTGCGGAGTCAGGCGCAGCTTGGGCTGCGCCACCGGGTTGAACACCACGCGGCGCAGCACCTCGCCCTCGGCCGTCTGCTCTGCATTGTACTGCGGCAGGCTGGCATCTTCGGTCAGCACATTGACCACGGCGGCCGGGCGAACGAAGCTGAACAGCGTCTGTTGCCCAGCCAGCAACGGCGTGCTGAACAACAGTGCGAATACGGCAGGCAAGGTACGGCGAATCATAGGGCTGGAGCTCTCCTTGAGGGCCCATGGGGCCTTGAACTGAGTGATAGACAACGCCCGGAGCATTGCGCTCCGGGTTTTCAGGAAATTTCCCGGCGAAACGGTGGCAACGCATTGAGAATAGCCTTGCCGTAGCGCTGGGTGACCACCCGCCGGTCAAGCAGGGTGATGGTGCCGCGGTCCTCTTCGGTGCGCAGAAGCCGCCCGCAGGCCTGGATCAGCCGCAACGAGGCGTCCGGCACGGCAATTTCCATGAACGGGTTGCCACCACGGGCCTCGATCCATTCGGCCAGGGCGGCTTCGACCGGGTCATCCGGCACGGCGAAAGGAATCTTGGCGATCACCACGTGCTCGCAATATGCGCCCGGCAGGTCGACGCCTTCGGCGAAGCTGGCGAGGCCGAACAGCACGCTGGAATCACCGCCATCGACCCGCGCCTTGTGCTTGTTGAGGGTTTCCTGCTTGGACAGGTTGCCCTGGATGAACACCTGCTTGCGCCAGTCGCGGTCCAGGCCATCGAACACGTCCTGCATCTGCTTGCGCGAGGAAAACAGCACCAGCGAACCGCGCGAGCCTTCCACCAGCTCCGGCAGGTCGCGGATGATCGCCGCGGTGTGGGCGGCGGCATCGCGCGGGTCGGCACGCAGGTCTGGCACCCGCAGCACGCCGGCGTCAACGTGGTGGAAGGGGCTCGGCACAACACTGGTAACGGCGGTCTTGGGCAGCCCGGCACGCATGCGAAAACGATCGAACTTGCCCAGTGCCGTCAGAGTCGCCGAGGTCACCAGGGCGCCGTGGGCGACGTTCCACAGGTTGCGCCGAAGCATTTCGGCGGCAAGGATCGGGCTGGCATTGACCTCGATATCGAACAACGCGCCGCTTTCGGCCAGGGTCAGCCAGCGGGCCATGGGCGGGCTGTCTTCCGGGTCTTCGGCGGTGAAGGCGGTCCACAACTCCCAGTTGCCCTGGGCGCGCATCAGCAGGCTGCCGAACAGCGGGTACCACTCCTCGGCCTGATGGCTGGCGATGCCGATATTGACCTCGCCATCCATGCCTTCCTTGAGCAGCTCGGTCAGGCGGGTGAACAGGTCGCTGAGGCGCGAAAAGCCCTTTTTCAGCTCGATGCCCATCTCGCGCATGTGCTCAGGCACCACGCCGCCTTCGAAACGATGACGAGGCCGCTCACGGCCTTCCATGTCTTCGCCCGGGCGGAAATCGGCAACCTGCTCGCAGGCGCTGAACATGAACTGCTGCTGGGCCTTGATCTCACGGGCCAGCTCCGGCACCTGCTCGATAAATTTGCCCAGGTCGCCCGGCAGCGGATGCTGGGCCAGCAGCTTGGTCAGGTTCTTGGCGGTTTGCTCGAGCCAGTCGGCAGTCGAGCGCAAACGGGTGTAATGGGCGAAATGGCCGATGGCCTTGTCGGGCAGGTGGTGGCCTTCGTCGAATACATAAATGGTGTCGCGCGGGTCCGGCAGCACGGCGCCGCCGCCCAGGGCCAGGTCGGCGAGAACCATGTCGTGGTTGGTGACGATTACATCGACCTTGCCCATGCCTTCGCGGGCCTTGTAGAAGGTGCACTGGCCGAAGTTCGGGCAATGGCGCCCGGTGCACTGGCTGTGGTCGGTGGTCAGGCGCGCCCAGTCCTGGTCTTCCAGAGCCTGGGGCCAGCTGTCACGATCGCCATCCCAGCGGTTGCCGGCGAGCTTTTCGATCATGCTGGTAAAGAGCTTCTGGCTGGCCTCGTCGACCTCGATCCGGAAGCCTTCTTCCTCGAACAGCTGGGCAGTGGCCGATTGCGCCTGGCCTTCCTGCAGCAGCACGTCGAGTTTCGACAGGCACAAGTAGCGGCCACGGCCCTTGGCCAGGGCGAAGCTGAAATTGAGGCCGCTGTTGCGCATCAGGTCGGGCAGGTCCTTGAAGACGATCTGCTCCTGCAGGGCAACCGTGGCGGTGGCGATCACCAGGCGCTTGCCGGCCGCCTTGGCCGCCGGAATCGAGGCCAGGCTGTAGGCCACTGTCTTGCCAGTACCGGTGCCGGCCTCGACCGCGACCACCGCTGGTTCACCGACGCGCCGGCCTTCGTCGTCACAGTCGATATCGCCGAGCACCTTGGCCACTTCGGCAATCATCAGACGCTGGCCGTAGCGCGGCTTGAGGCTCTTGGCTTCGAGAAAACGCGAATAGGCGCCCTGAATCGTGGTTTTGAGTTCGTTGCTGATCATGGTGTCGGGCGCCCGAAGGGCTGGATAAATTTTCAGTGTTTCGATTGGGTCGCTATCATACCCCGCTATTGCCCTTTGCGCCGAATGGAGATCCCCATGCCCGTCTTTGCCCTGTCTTACAGCCTGCATGTTCTGGCCGCCCTGGTGTGGGTCGGGGGGATGTTCTTTGCCTGGCTGATCCTGCGCCCGGCGGCGGTTGCAGCCCTGGAAGGCCCCGCTCGCCTACGCCTGTGGGTAGAAGTGTTTCAGCGTTTTTTTGGCTGGGTATGGATCGCAATCGCGGTGCTGGCGATCAGCGGCATGTTCATGGTCAACACCCGTTTTGCCAGCTTCGAGACCACGCCACGGCATGTCCAGGTGATGATCGGCGGTGCGATTGCGATGTTTGCCGTGTTCTTTCGTGTCCAGTCGTTGCTGTTCCCGGAACTGCGCCAGGCGGTGCAGGCTGAGGACTGGCCGGCGGGTGCGGCGGTGATGGCGAGGATTCGGCGGATGGTCGGGCTCAACCTGGTGCTGGGGATTGCGGTGGTGCTGTCGGGTGGGGTGCTGTGGTGAACCAGGTCAAGGGGCTGCTTTGCAGCCCGTCGCCGGCAAAGCCGGCTCCAACAGGGGCCGGCGCGTGCTTTTACAGGCGCTGCAAGATCAACTCTCCAACTGCACCCGCCGCTCCCGGCTGACCCGCAGCCCCAGGTTTGCCTGCCGCACCACCCGCAGTGCTGTACACCAGGCAGCCCTTGCTTGCGCCACCGGCCCCCGGCTTGCCGGCTGCACCCGCCACGCCTGGCGCACCGCCATCAAGCTGGACCACGATGCGCTCAGCAGGAAAACCTGCCGGCAACGCCAGCCGCACCCGGCCACCCGGCGCGCCGTCATGGCCATTGCCACCGTTGTCGCCATTGGCGCCGCGGCTGGCCTGGCCCCAGGTGCAGCCCCCCGGCTTGCCATTGGCGCCATCAAGGCCGACATAACCCGGCGCACCGGCGCCGCCACGGGCATCAATGGCCAGGGTCGAGGCTTTGAGCTCATGCAGTTGCAATTCCAGGTTGCGCCCGGCCTTTGCCGCTTTTTCGTAAGTGCCCGGGGCACCATGGGCAACGATCTGGCTGCCCTCGCCGAAGCTGGCCCGTTGCACTTCAAGCTGCAGGGTGGTTTCGGCCGGCACGATGGCAATTCGCGCCTCCTGGCCCAGGTGCAACTCATCGATCCTGAGATCGACCAGGCTGGCGGGCAGCACCAGGGTGGCGGAATCAGCAACCTCCAGGCGCTGCAAATGCACGACGCTGGCCTTGTTTGGCAGGCGCAGCACCGAATGGGCCGCCACGCTGATGGCGTCGGCCAGGGCCAGGGGGCTGAACAACGCAGCCAGAATGATCAATTTACGCATTAGCAGCTTCCTTGCGGGGTGCCGGAATTGAAAGAACATGAAAAATACCGACCAGCAGGATCTGCAAGCGATCGAACCAACGATGGCTGCGCTCACGCAGGCAACCATTGAACATCAATACTTCCAGCAAGTGCAGGCCAAGCAGGGCGGCACCGGCGGCATTGATCAGCAGGTGGAAGGGGTGCTCCAGCGGTATCAGCAAATTGACCAGTACCACCCACCAGAACACCACGGTCAGGGCCTTGGCCAGCCCCAGTAACCCTTGCATAGGCGCCCCCCGTTGTTATTTTTCGGTGGCGATGCCAGGGGTGCTGGCATCGCCTGCAACAGTAACGGCTGACACGCTCCTTGTGCCAGTCCTTGTGTCAGTGGCCCGATCAATTAAGGTGCAGTTCCACCCTGCGGTTCTGCGCCCGCCCGGCATCAGTGTCGTTATCGGCAACCGGCTGGCTTTCACCCTGGCCCTGGCTGGTGACCTTGGCGGGCGACAGGCCCTGGCTGATCAGGTACTCGGCAACACTGCTGGCTCGCCGTTCGGACAGCGCCTGGTTGTAGGCGTCCGAGCCCTGGCTGTCGGTATGGCCGACGACTTTGACGCTGGTTACATTGGCGCCATTGAGCTTGCTGGTCAGCGCCTGCAACTGCTGTTGGGCCGCGCTGGTCAACTGCGCCGAGTCAAAGGCGAACATCACCGCGCCCTGGTCGCTGAGGGTAATCACTTCCGAGGTCGGTGCAGGCTCCGGCGCTTTCTGGCTCGCTGGGTATTGCGGCAGCGGGCAACCGGTATGGCTGACCGGGGTGTTGGCCGGCGTGTCGGGGCAGAGGTCGCGACGGTCGAACACGCCGTCTTCATCCTCGTCACCGTCCTGGGCATAACAGATCAGGCCGCCGGCAATCGCGCCGGCAGCACCGGCACCGGCTGCCCAGGCGGAACTTTCGATGGCACCCAGACCGCCACCGACCAGACCGCCAAGCAAGCTGCAGATAGGCCAGGTCCTTTGATTGAGTGGGGCGCTGCCATCGCTGTGGGTCGCACAACCGGAGAGCAGGCTTGCGGCCAGAAGGACCGGCAGTGTGGCCTTGAAGAGAACACTCATGAGAATTGCTCCTGTGTCACCGGCCTCTACCGGTCACACAGGAGTAAAGACCGGCCTGCGGTACTTCTCAAGCCGCAGGCCGCTGGCGCTTCAGCGCTCGATGCGAATTTCCGTACGACGGTTCTGCGCCCGGCCATCGGCAGTGGCGTTGTCGGCAACCGGCTGGGTCTCACCGGCACCGCGCACCGAGACGAAGCTGGCACGTGGCACGCCGCTCTCGATCAGGTATTCGGTGACCGAATGCGCGCGGCGCTCCGAGAGTTTCTGGTTGTAGGCATCGGAGCCTTTGCTGTCGGTGTGGCCAGTGACACTCAAGCGCGCGCTCGCCGCTTCGTTTTTCAGGCGCGTGGCAATGGTATTGAGGCGCTCCTTGTCGGTTGCGGTCAGCTTGGCCGAATCGAACTCGAAGTGAACATCGCGAATGACAATGACCTCTTCCTTGACCACGGCGACTTCTTCGACCACGGCGACAGGCTCCGGCGGGCATCCATTGGCATCGACCTGCACGCCACGTGGCGTGCCCGGGCACTTGTCGCGGCTGTCCGGCACGCCATCGCCGTCTTCATCGCCATCGCCATGGGCCCAGCAATAACCGGCGGCCATGCCCGCGCCGAGCAGCGCGCCCCAGCCTGCCCAGCTGGAGCTCTCGATAGCGCCCAAGGCTGCGCCGCCTACGCCCCCGACGGCAGCACACTTCGGCCAGTCGGTTTTTTGCAAACCTGCACAACCAGTCAACACGCTGGTTAGCAGAACCAGAGGTAATGCTGTGCGTACTATGCTCATTTTGTTGCATCTCCTAGGGGGAATCGGTGCAAAACCGATGCTCTGGGAGTAAAGACCGCCTCATTGATATCCGCCAGCAATAGGCCATGATGCGGCGCCGCGGCACTATGCCAAGTGGCGCCAGACCGTTAGTCTTGCCCCATCTGACCGAGGATTCCCGATGATGGACGGTTTTTCCCAGCGCACCCCGCAACAGGCCCTGGCCGCCCTGCTTGATCGCTATGCGCCGCAGCGCCTGCTATTGATAGGCGAGCGCTTTCCGGCCCTGGAGGCTTTCGCCCAGGCGCACCCGCAGGCGCAAATCGCCGTGGCCAACCCCGGCGCTCTGCCGGCCGAGCTTGCGGCGCAACGCTTCGACCTGGCGCTGCTGGTCGATTGCCTCGAGCACCTGAGCAAACGCGATGGCCTGCAATTGCTCGGCGGCATCCGCAACCTCAATGCCAGCCGCGTGGCGGTGCTGGCCGACTTGAGCGCCTGCGGCTGGCAAGAAACCGACTTCTTCGCCCTGGCCCTGCAAGCCAGTGAAAAATTCCAGCGCGATGCGCAGGTTTTGAACCTGTTCACCTATGATCTACGTGAATACAAGCAGGTCCCGGACTGGCTCAACGCCAAGTTCTGGGCCAACCCGGAAAATTTTGGCAAGTACTGGTGGTGAAGCAATGAGTGTCTCGGTTTGTCCTTGCGGTAGCGGCGATCTGCTCGATACCTGCTGCGGGCATTATCACGCTGGGCTCCCCGCCCCCGACGCGCAGACCCTGATGCGTTCGCGCTACAGCGCCTACGTGCTGGGGCTGGTCGACTATCTGGTGACCACCACCCTGCCAGCGCAGCAAGCCGGGCTCGACCGCGAGGCGATCCGCAACTGGAGCCAGCAGAGCACCTGGCTGGGCCTTGAAGTCGAAGGCGCCGAGGTGTTCGGCGGCAAGCCCGAACATGCCTTTGTCACCTTTACCGCTCGCTGGCACGACAGCGATGGCGAGCATTGCCATCGCGAACGCTCGGCCTTCGTGCAGAACCACGGCCGCTGGTACTTCATTGACCCGACCGTCGGCCTCAAGGCCACGCGCAACGATCCCTGCCCATGCGAAAGCGGGCAGAAGTTCAAGAAGTGCTGCTCCAGTTACCTGGGTAGCTGAGCTGATGGCCCGCCTGCTGCTGATCAGCGTTCTGCTCCTGCAACTGGCGGGCTGCGCCAGCTGGCTGGACAGCGACTACCAGGACCCACAGGTGCATCTGCTCAAGGTTGAACCGCTGAAGATGCGCCTGCTGCAGCAGGAATTCGTACTGCATGTCCAGGTCGACAACCCCAACGACAGCCGTCTGTTCATCCGTTACCTGGGCTACAAGGTGCTGATCAACGACCTGCCGTTGACCGAAGGCGAGGCCAGCCTGTGGCGCAGTGTCGGCCCGCACGCGCGGCGCACCTTCAAGATCCCGGTGCGCACCAACCTCTGGCAGCAGGTCAAACCCCTGGCCAAACTGCTCAAAGGCAGCGAAGGCCCACTGCGCTATCGCCTGGAAGGTGAGATGAGCAGCGGATTATTCTTCGCCCGCGACCTGCACTTGTCGCGCAGTGGTGAGATAATTCCCGGCGATCTTATTCCGGAGTAACCCAAGATGACCCAGCAACCCCATGTCCATGGCCCTGACTGCAACCACGATCATGATCATCACGACCATGACCATGGCCATGTACACGGCCCGCACTGCAACCACGGCCACCAGGAGCCGGTGCGCAACGCCCTGAAGGACGTCGGCCGCAACGATCCGTGCCCATGCGGCAGCAGCAAGAAGTTCAAGAAGTGCCACGGCGCCTGATCGCGGCCTTTTGCTAGTGGTCGGCGCTTGCGCAGTACGCCGGCGCGACCGCTAGCTCCCCTGCCGGCCCGACGCCTCGTCAGCTGGTGAAAATAAAGGCTGCGCCCCGCTTGCATGGTGTGATCGCGCTCACTAACGTAGCGCCTTTTACCGCCACGCCCTGCAGGAGCCTGATCATGGCCGCGCCAGCCCTTCCCCCTTTTACCCCCCGGTTCGGCGTAGCCGCTGCGATGCTCGGGCTGCTCAGCCTGGGTGGCTGCCAGATGGCCGGCCAGCGCGACAGCGTGCTGCCTGCCACGGGCGTGCAACCGCTCAAAGGCCTGGCACAAAATGTGTCGGTGCGCCGCAACGCCCTGGGCATGCCGCTGATCGAATCGAACAACTTCCACGACGCGCTGTTCGCCCTGGGCTATATCCACGCCGGTGACCGCATCGGGCAGATGGTTGGCATGCGCCTGCTGGCTCAAGGCCGGCTTGCGGAAATGGCCGGTGCCGACGTGCTGGAAGTCGACCGCCTGATGCGCGCGGCCAACCTCAAGGCCAGCGCCAACCAGCTGTATGCCGATGCCTCGCCACGCCTCAAGCGTTTCTTCGAGGTGTATGCCCGTGGCGTCAACGCTTATATGTTCCGCTACCGCGACAAGCTGCCGGCACCATTGGCGCAAAGCGGCTACCGTCCGGAATACTGGAAGCCCGAGGACTCGGCGCTGATCTTCTGCCTGTACAACTTCAGCCAGTCGGTCAACCTGCAGGAAGAACTCGCAGCCCTGGGCCTGGCGCAAAAAGTCGGTACCGACAAACTGGCCTGGCTGCTGCCAAGCTACCCTGACGAACCGCTGGCGCTGAGCGAAACCGACAAGCTCAAAGGCCTGAACCTGAACACCCAGCTCGCGGGCCTGGCACCGTTGACCGCAGTCAGCGAGCAACTGGCCGCACTCAACCTGCTCGGCAGCGCCGGCTCGAGCAACTGGGCGATTGCCCCGCAGCGCAGTCGCAGCGGCAAGAGCCTGATGGCCAGCGATACCCTTGGTGCCTGGGCGATGAGCCCGGTGCAGATCCGTTCGCCCAAGTACCAGGCCGCTGGCGTATCCATCGCCGGCCTGCCGCTGGTGCTTTCAGGCTACAACGGCAAGCTGGCCTGGAGCGCCAGCGCGGTGATGGCCGACAACCAGGACCTGTTCCTGGAAAAACTGCGCAAGGAAGGCAGCCGCCTGATGTACCAGGCCGACGGTAAATGGCTGCCAGCCCAGGCCCGCAACGAAACCTTCTTCATCAAGGGCCAGCGCCCGCTGCGTGAAACCCTGTACGACACCCGCCACGGCACCCTGCTCGGCCAGCCGCAGAACGCCAGCCTGGGCCTGGCCCTGCGCATGCCCGAGCTCAAGGGCGACCAGAGCCTGGATGCGTTCTTCAACCTGTCGCGGGCGCAGAATGTCGAGCGCGCCTTCGACAACACCCGCGAGATTGGCGCTGCGGCGCTGAACTTCGTGTTTGCCGACGCCAGCAATATCGGCTGGCAGGTCAGCGGGCGCTTCCCCAACCGCCGCGAGGGCCAGGGCCTGCTGCCGTCGCCGGGCTGGGACGGACGCTACGACTGGGACGGCTACGCCGACCCGATGCTCCACCCCTACGACCAGGACCCGCCCCAAGGCTGGATCGGCAATGCCAACCAGCGCAGCGTGCCCAAAGGCTATGGCATGCAGCTGTCCAACAGCTGGTACTACCCCGAGCGTGCCGAGCGCCTGGCGCAACTGGCCGGCAACGGCAAGCACGACAGCCGCAGCCTGATGCTGATGCAAAGCGACCAGACCACGCTGTTTGCCGACAAGCTGAAGAAAATGTTCCAAGCCCCCGGCATGGCCCAACCGCTGAAGCAGGCAATCGACGCCCTGCCTGCCGAGCAACGGACCAAGGCACGCGAGGCCTACACCCGGTTGATGGCCTTCGACGGCCGACTGAGCACCACCTCGGCAGATGCCGCCCTGTACCAACTGTTCCTGCAGGAAAGTGCCAAGCTGACCTTCCTCGACGAGCTCGGCCCTGAGTCCAGCCCGAGCTGGCAGGCTTTTGTCGGTAACGCCCGGCTGTCGTACTCGGCCCAGGCCGACCACTTGCTCGGCCGCGAAGACAGCCCGTTCTGGGACGATCAGAACACCGCGCAAAAAGAAGACAAACCGGCCATTCTCGCCCGCAGCCTGGCAGCAGCAATCACTGCCGGCGAAGCGCAACTGGGCAATAATCAGCGCGCCTGGCAATGGGGCAAACTGCACCAGTACCGCTGGCCGGCGCCGACTTTTCATGGCCTGGGTGACGCGGTCAGTCGCGGCCCGCTGGCCACGGGCGGCGACCACAGCACCCTGAACCTTGCGCCCTACGCCTGGGGCAAGGACTTCAACGCACAACTGGCACCGTCACTGCGCATGGTGGTGGACTTCGGTCAGATTGAACCGCTGCAACTGCAAAGCAGCAGCGGCCAGTCCGGCAACCCGGCCAGCCCGCACTTTGCCGATGGTCTGGATGCTTGGTTCAAGGGCCGCTACATGAGCCTGCCGCTGCAACCACAAAACTTCGACCGCGCCTACGGCAACAAGCGCCTGACCCTGGTGCCGGGCAGGTAAAACCGCGCAATCCACATGCGCAGCCGGTGCAATGCCGGCTGCGCTGATCCATATCAACAGCCCCCGCCAGCAAATCCCTTACAACGAAACTGAGGCAGGTTTCGTTACCCGCCTCTGCCTGATGAACCATAAAAACGATTGCAGCCCTGCGCCCAGGGGACCACCCCAGGCCAGGTGACTAAAGGAATAATGCAATGGCATCTGCCTTCTCCCGTCTGGCCCTGGTGGCCACGACCGTGTTCTCGTTCTCCGTATTCGCCAGCGAGCCGCCCCCGGCAGCGGCGGCCGACAGCGAACTGCTTGCCCGAGGCAAATACATCGCCCAGCTCGGCGACTGCATTGCTTGCCACACCGCACCGCAAGCACCGGAAATGGCCGGTGGCCTGCAACTGAAAACACCGATGGGCACCATCTACTCAAGCAACATCACCCCCGACCCGGACACTGGCATCGGCCGCTACAGCTTCGAGCAGTTCGACAAGGCCATGCGCGAAGGCGTGACCCCGGACGGCACCAACCTGTACCCGGCAATGCCCTACCCGTCCTACGCGAAAATGAGCGAAGCGGACATGCGCGCCCTGTACGCCTACCTGATGCAGGGCGTGACGCCGATCAGCCAGTCCAACCAGGAAGCGGACATGAGCTGGCCGTTCAACATGCGCTGGGGCCTGTCTCTGTGGAACTTCGCCTTCGTCGACAGCGAGCCCTTCGAGCCCGATCCCGCCAAGGACGAAGTGCTCAATCGGGGCGCCTACCTGGTGCAGGGCCTGGGCCATTGTGGTGCCTGCCATACCCCACGCGGCATCGCCTTCCAGGAAAAGGCCATGAGCGACGCCGGCCGCAGCGGCAAGCACTTCCTTGCCGGTGAAACCGTAGAGCACTGGCAGGCCCTGAGCCTGCGCAACCTGTGGACCGTGCAAGACACCGTGCAATTGCTCAAGACCGGGCAGAACCGCTTTGCCACGGTGTCGGGCAACATGGCCGACGTCATTCATCACAGTACCCAGCACTTTAGCGACGGCGACCTGGTGGCTATCGCCAGCTACCTGAAATCGCTGCCGCCGGGCAAGGATGACCTGCCGATGCCGGATGTTCCGCTGGCCGCAACCGTTGCCCCGGATGACCTGTTCAGCAGCCGCGGCGGCCTGGGCTACACCCAGTTCTGCAGCGATTGCCACCGCCCGGACGGGCGTGGGGTCCCGGGCCTGTTCCCGCCACTGGCCGGCAACCCGAGCATCGCCTCGGCCAACCCGACCTCGCTGCTGCACATCACCCTCACCGGCTGGGAAACCGCGCAAACCGCCACCCATTCACGGGTTTACACCATGCCCGGCTTCGCCCGCCTGGCCGATCAAGAGATCGCCGAGATCCTCACCTTCGTGCGCGGTCGCTGGGGCAACAACAGCTCGCCGATCACTGCCAAGCAGGTGAAAACCCTGCGTGACCAGCTCAATCCGCAGACCACCGACTCCAGCGCCTTTGAAACCCCGCGCCTGGCCAACCTGCTCGCCGCAGCCAACGCCGACCAGGTGATCCGCGGCATGCGCTTGCACCTGCAAACCCGCGAGCTGTTGCCGGACAACGTCGGCAACGCGCTGAACTGCACCAGCTGTCACCTCAACGCCGGCACCGTGGCCGACGGCTCGCCGTTTGTCGGCGTCTCGGCGTTCTTCCCCAGCTACGCTCCGCGGGCGGGCAAGGAAGTCACCCTTGAAGAGCGCATCAACGGCTGCTTCCGGCGTTCGATGAACGGCAAGCCGATACCGCCACAATCGGCGGACATGCAGGCGATGGTGGCCTATTTCGACTGGATGAAGATGAACACCCAGCCGGGCGACAAGGTGGCCGGGCGCGGGGTCGGCAAGATCGACACGGCGATCAAGCCAGACCTGGACAACGGCAAGCAGGTGTATGCCGAGCAGTGCGCGGTGTGCCATGGCAGCAATGGCGAGGGCCTGGCCCGAGAAGACGGCAGCCTGGTGTACCCACCACTGTGGGGCGATCAGTCGTTCAACATCGGCGCCGGCATGGCCCGCACCTATACCGCTGCGGCGTTCGTCAAACGCAACATGCCGATCGGCTTTCACGAGAAATTCCCCCTGGGCCAGGGCGGCTTGAGTGATCAGGAGGCAGTGGACGTCGCGGCCTGGTTCTCGCAACAGCCACGGCCGGACTTCCCGGACAAGGTCAAGGACTGGCCCAACGGCGGCAAGCCGGTGGATGCGCGTTACTGAGGCTGTTCGGGGCCGCGCTGCGGCCCCTCGCAGGCAAGGCCAGTTCCCACTGAATGTGGGGCTGGCCTGGAATATGGTGTGAAACTTGCTATCACTGTGTTGTCTGGCATCGACCGGTAACGGCCCTTTGCCACCCCAACACTTTGCGAATCCAAGGACACACAATGAAAAAAGCATGGCTGACGCTTTCCGCACTCGCGTTGTGTCTGGCTGCGGGGAACACCCTGGCCAAGGAATACAAGGAGCTGCGCTTCGGCGTCGATCCGTCTTATGCACCGTTCGAATCGAAAGCCGCCGACGGTTCCCTGGTGGGCTTCGACATCGACCTGGGCAATGCCATCTGTGCTGAGCTCAAGGTCAAGTGCAAGTGGGTGGAAAGTGACTTTGACGGCATGATTCCGGGGCTCAAGGCCAACAAGTTCGACGGCGTGATCTCGTCGATGACCGTTACCCCGGCACGGGAAAAAGTCATCGACTTCTCCAGCGAGCTGTTCTCCGGCCCTACCGGCCTGGTGTTCAAGAAAGGTGCAGGCCTGACCGCCGACCCGGCCTCGCTCAAGGGCAAGACTGTCGGCTACGAGCAAGGCACCATCCAGGAAGCCTACGCCAAGGCCGTGCTGGACAAGGCCGGGGTCAAGACCCAGGCCTACCAGAACCAGGACCAGGTCTATTCCGACCTGACCTCCGGACGCCTGGATGCCTCGATCCAGGACATGCTCCAGGCCGAACTGGGCTTTCTCAAGTCGCCACAAGGCGCCGACTATGAAGTCAGTGAGCCGGTCGACAGCGAATTGCTGCCGTCCAAGACCGCAGTCGGTATCAAAAAAGGTAACACTGAGCTCAAGGCACTCCTGGACAAAGGTATCAAAGCGTTACACGACGACGGCACCTACGCCACGATCCAGAAAAAGCACTTCGGTGACCTGAACCTCTACAGCGGCAAATAACCACTGCGGGAACCGGCAAACGCCGGTTCCCGCATGATCGCGTCCACTGGCATAGGTTCGCTTCATGTTCGAAGACCTGCTGCAGTTCCTGGGGCTCTCGGCATTCAGCTTGAAGGGCTTCGGCCCCTTGCTGCTGCAGGGCACCTGGATGACCCTCAAACTGTCCTTCATGTCGCTGCTGGTCAGCGTTGGCCTGGGCCTGCTCGGCGCCAGTGCCAAGCTCTCGCCGCTGCGCCCGCTACGCCTGATCGCCCAGGCCTACACCACGCTGATTCGCGGCGTGCCTGACCTGGTGCTGATGCTGCTGATTTTCTACAGCCTGCAAACCTGGCTGACCAGCCTCACCGACGCCATGGAGTGGGAATACATCGAGATCGACCCATTCGCCGCCGGGGTCATCACCCTGGGCTTCATCTACGGCGCCTATTTCACCGAAACCTTTCGCGGCGCAATTCTCGCCGTGCCGCGCGGCCAGGTCGAAGCGGCCACTGCTTACGGCCTCAAGCGCCTGCAACGCTTTCGCTTCGTGGTCTTTCCGCAAATGATGCGCTTCGCCCTGCCCGGCATCGGCAACAACTGGATGGTGATGCTCAAGGCCACTGCTCTGGTGTCGATCATCGGCCTGGCCGACCTGGTCAAGGCCGCCCAGGACGCCGGCAAGAGCAGCTACCAGCTGTTCTACTTCCTGATGGTCGCGGCGTTCATCTACCTGTTGATCACCAGCGCCTCCAACGTCGCCCTGCGCTGGCTGGAACGGCGCTACAACGTCGGCACCCGGGAGGCCATCCGATGATCGAGCTCTTGCAGGAATACTGGCGTGCCTTCCTCTACACCGACGGCACCCACATCACCGGCCTGGCCATGACCCTGTGGTTGCTCACCGCAGCCCTGGCGATTGGCTTCGTGGTTTCGATCCCGTTGTCTATTGCGCGGGTTTCGCCGCGCTTCTGGGTTCGCTGGCCCGTGCAGTTCTATACCTACCTGTTCCGCGGCACGCCGCTGTATATCCAGTTGCTGATCTGCTACACCGGGATCTACAGCCTGGAAGCGGTGCGCGCGCAGCCGCTGCTCGACAGCTTTTTTCGCGATGCGATGAACTGCACCATCCTCGCCTTTGCCCTCAACACCTGCGCCTACACCACGGAGATTTTCGCCGGGGCGATCCGCAGCATGAACCATGGTGAAGTCGAGGCCGCCAAGGCCTATGGCCTGCGCGGCTGGAAACTTTATGCTTATATCATCATGCCGTCGGCGCTGCGCCGCTCGCTGCCCTACTACAGCAACGAAGTGATCCTGATGCTGCACTCCACCACGGTGGCCTTCACCGCCACCGTGCCGGACATCCTCAAGGTCGCCCGCGACGCCAACTCGGCCACATTTCTGACCTTTCAGTCGTTCGGCATCGCCGCGCTGATCTACCTGTGCGTGACCTTCGCCCTGGTAGGGCTGTTTCGCATCGCCGAACGTCGCTGGCTGGCTTTTCTAGGACCGACACACTAGGACTGATATGCATCACTCGACCCATGACATTCTGGCACCGGTTCCAGGCATTGCCCGCCAGATCCACAGCTTTCACTTCGGCCCCCGCGGCGCCGGCAAAATCTACATCCAGGCCTCGCTGCATGCCGATGAACTGCCCGGCATGCTGGTGGCCTGGCACCTCAAGCAACGCCTGACCGAACTTGAGGCCCAGGGCCTGCTGCGCCGCGAAATCGTGCTGGTGCCGATCGCCAACCCGGTAGGCCTGGAACAGGTACTGATGGATGTGCCGCTGGGCCGTTACGAGCTGCAAAGCGGCGAGAACTTCAACCGCCACTTCGTTGACTTGAGCGACCAGATCGGCGACCAGATTGCCGATCACCTGACCCAGGACCCGCAGCACAACATTGCCCTGATCCGCGAAAGCCTGCGCCGCGCCCTGGATGCCCATGCCGCCCACACCCCGCTGCAATCCCAGCGCCTGACCCTGCAACGCCTGGCCTGCGACGCCGAGATGGTGCTCGACCTGCATTGCGACTTCGAAGCCGTGGCGCACCTGTACACCACGCCCGAAGCCTGGCCGCAGGTCGAACCGCTGTCGCGCTACCTGGGCGCCCAGGCCAGCCTGCTGGCCACCGACTCGGGCGGGCAGTCCTTCGATGAATGTTTCACCCTGGTCTGGTGGCAATTGCAGCAGCGCTTCGCCAAGCAGTTCCCGATCCCCCAGGGCAGCTTTTCGGTGACCGTCGAATTGCGTGGCCAGGGCGATGTCAGCCATCCGTTGGCGGAACAGGACTGCACGGCGATTCTCGAGTACCTGACCCGTTACGGCGCCATTGAAGGCGAACCTGCCACCTTGCCCGCCCTCAGCTACCCGGCAACGCCGCTGGCCGGGGTGGAACCGGTGGCAACGCCGCTGGGCGGCCTGTTGGTGTTCCACGCCAAGCCGGGCCAGTACCTGCAAGCGGACCAACTGATCGCCGAAGTTATCGACCCACTCAGCGACCGGGTCACCCCGGTGCGCAACAGCCAGCCCGGCCTGCTCTATGCCCGCTCGCTGCGGCGCATGGCCACCGCCGGCATGGTCATCGCCCATGTGGCCGGCAACCAGGCCTACCGCAGCGGCTACCTGCTGTCGCCTTGACCCCTTACCTTTAGAGCCTGCGCATGTACAAACTGACCATCGAAGACCTGCACAAACGCTACGGCGAGCACCATGTGCTCAAAGGCGTATCGCTCAAGGCCAGGACCGGCGACGTGATCTGCCTGATCGGCGCCAGCGGCTCGGGCAAGAGTACCTTCCTGCGCTGCATCAACTTCCTCGAGCAACCCAACGAAGGCAGCATGACCCTCGATGGCAAGCCGGTGCACATGACCCAGGACCATCATGGCCTGCACGTCACCGATCCGGACGAGCTGCAGCGCCTGCGCACGCGCCTGGCCATGGTGTTCCAGCACTTCAACCTGTGGAGCCACCTGAGCGTGCTGGACAACATCGCCATGGCGCCGCGACGGGTGCTGGGCGTGAGCAAGCACGAGGCCGAAGAACGCGCCCGGCGCTACCTGGACAAAGTCGGCCTGGCACCGCGGGTGGCCGATCAATACCCGGCATTTCTCTCCGGCGGCCAGCAGCAACGGGTGGCTATCGCCCGGGCACTGGCCATGGAGCCGGAAGTCATGCTGTTCGACGAGCCGACTTCGGCACTGGACCCGGAGCTGGTCGGCGAAGTGTTGCGGGTGATTCAGGGCCTGGCCGAAGAGGGCCGGACCATGATCATGGTGACCCACGAAATGGCCTTCGCACGCAAGGTGGCGAGCCAGGTGATGTTCCTCCACCAGGGGTTGGTGGAGGAGCAAGGGCCGCCGGACGAGGTACTGGGCAATCCAAAAAGCGAACGCCTGCGTCAGTTTCTCAGCGGCAACCTCAAGTAGCAGTCAGGCGACGGGGGCCGGTGGCGGCTCGTCAGGCAGAGTGGGCTCACCCGGCTCCATCGGCGGGGTATCACCCGGCTGTGCAGGGATAGGCGTGTCTGGATCAGGCTGACCGGGCACGCCGCCTGCGTGGAGGATGTGCGGGTGCGGATGGGCCAGCAGCGACCAGGCCAACATCCCAACGCTGTTGGGCTGCAGCACGGCCAGCTTGGCACTGATGGTCGGGTCGAGTTTCATGGGCGGCTCCTGGTTGACGTCCGCCTGGCGTGTTGCCGGGCGGAACAATTCAACTCATTGGAGTACGCCGCAGGCAAGGAATTCCCTCGCCTTGTCGCCTCAGGTGCGTGGCAGGGTAACGCCGCGCTGGCCCTGGTATTTACCGCCACGATCCTTATAGGACACTTCGCATTCTTCGTCGGATTCGAGGAAGAGCATCTGCGCCACGCCTTCGTTGGCGTAGATTTTCGCCGGCAGCGTGGTGGTGTTGGAGAACTCCAGGGTCACGTGACCTTCCCACTCGGGCTCAAGCGGGGTGACGTTGACAATGATGCCGCAGCGGGCGTAGGTGCTCTTGCCCAGGCAGATGGTCAGCACGTTGCGCGGGATACGGAAGTATTCGACGGTGCGGGCCAGGGCGAAGGAGTTCGGCGGGATGATGCAGACGTCGCTCTTGACGTCGACAAAGCTGCCGGCGTCGAAGTTTTTCGGATCGACGGTCGCCGAGTTGATGTTGGTGAACACCTTGAATTCGTCGGCGCAGCGCACGTCGTAGCCGTAGCTGGAGACGCCGAAGGAGATCAGCCGGTTGTCGCTCTCACCGCGCACCTGGCGCTCGACGAACGGCTCGATCATGCCCTGTTCCTGCGCCATGCGGCGAATCCACTTGTCCGATTTGATGCTCATGGCGGGGTGTCCTGAAATTGCGTGGTGAAAAAATTCTGTGGCGCATCTTACCGGGCCCGGCGCCGGGTTCAAAGTTCCATGCAGCATCAACCGTCGGATCCCCGTACCACGGGGCCTGCACGGGAGCGCGAGGCACCGTCAGTCATGAATTATGAGAAAGCGTCACAAGACCATTGGCACGTTCTGGAAAAAGGGTTAAGGTGACGCCACTGTGCTGCACGTGTCACTGAGAATATCTACCTGATGCAAGATTTCGATCAACCCATCTTCATGAATTTTCTGCCTCTTTGCACTCAGTCTCGGCCAGGGCGTTTCCTGAGTCGTAGTTAACTTTGTCCAAGGAGACAGACCATGTCCAATCGCCAAACCGGTACCGTTAAGTGGTTCAACGATGAAAAAGGCTTCGGCTTCATCACCCCACAATCCGGTGACGACCTGTTCGTACACTTCAAAGCCATCAAAGCTGACGGTTTCAAAAGCCTGAAAGAAGGCCAAGCGGTCTCTTTCATCGCTACCCGCGGTCAGAAAGGCATGCAGGCTGAAGAAGTAGAAGTTATCTAACTTCCGCTTTACAGCTTGAAGAAAGCCCCGCCCTTAACAGGTGGGGCTTTTTTTATGCCCTGGATTTTGACCTCATCGCGGGGCAAGCCCGCTCCTACGGTAGGAGCGGGCTTGCCCCGCGAAAATCACCTCAGTCCTCGCTGATAGTGATATTCGGCATCGCCGGCGCCGCCGCTTCCTGCAACACGATCCGTGCACCGACCTGACGGGCCAGCTCCTGGTAGACCATGGCGATCTGGCTTTCCGGCTCGGCAATCGCCGTCGGCTTGCCGCTGTCGGCCTGTTCGCGGATCAGCATCGACAGCGGCAACGAGGCCAGCAGTTCGACACCGTACTGCGCCGCCAGCTTCTCGCCACCGCCCTCACCGAACAGATGCTCGGCATGGCCGCAGTTCGAACAGATGTGCACGGCCATGTTCTCGACCACGCCCAGCACCGGGATATTGACCTTGCGGAACATCTCCACGCCCTTCTTGGCGTCAAGCAGCGCCAGGTCTTGCGGGGTGGTAACGATCACCGAGCCGGCCACCGGGACTTTCTGCGCCAGGGTCAGCTGGATGTCGCCGGTGCCAGGCGGCATGTCGATCACCAGATAGTCGAGATCGTCCCAGGCGGTCTGGGTCACCAGTTGCAGCAAGGCCCCGGAGACCATCGGACCGCGCCAGACCATCGGCGTGTTGTCGTCGGTCAGGAAAGCCATGGACATGACCTCGACACCGTGGGCCTTGAGCGGCACGAACCACTTTTGCTCGCGAATCTGCGGGCGGGTGCCTTCGGCGATACCGAACATCACGCCCTGGCTCGGGCCATAGATGTCGGCATCGAGAATGCCTACCCGCGCGCCTTCGCGAGCCAGGGCCAGGGCCAGGTTGGCGGCGGTGGTCGATTTGCCGACACCGCCCTTGCCGGAGGCCACGGCGATGATGTTCTTGACGTTGGCCAGGCCCGGGATCTGCGCCTGGGCCTTGTGTGCGGCGATCACGCAGTTGATTTCGACCCGCGCCGAGGTAACCCCGTCGAGACCTTCGACAGCCGTTTGCAGCACCTGCGCCCAGCCATTTTTGAACAGGCCGGCGGCATAGCCCAGTTGCAGCTGCACGCTGACGCGATCGCCCTGGATATCAATGGCCTGGACACAGCCGGCGCTGACCGGGTCCTGGTTCAGGTATGGGTCGGTGTACTGGCGAAGAACGGCTTCGACGGCTGCGCGAGTGACGGCACTCATGGAGACTCCCGTGATAAAGACTGAGCAAAACAGACCACTATGCTAACCCGTCATCCCTCTTCAGATACGTCCATGGGGTGAAATATATTTCCCGGCGTTTTATAGTGGCCGATCACCGTTTCATCTCAAGTAGCCGAAAAAAGTAGCCGAGCCCCCATGTCCGAGCCACGTCAGATTCTCGTCACCAGCGCCCTGCCCTATGCCAATGGTTCCATTCACCTTGGCCATATGCTCGAGTACATCCAGACAGACATGTGGGTGCGCTTCCAGAAGCTTCGCGGCAACCAGTGCATTTATGTCTGCGCTGACGACGCCCACGGCTCGGCCATCATGCTGCGCGCCGAGAAAGAAGGCATCACCCCCGAGCAACTGATTGCCGCCGTCCAGGCCGAGCACAGCGGGGATTTCGCCGACTTTCTGGTCGACTTCGACAACTTCCACTCGACCCACGCCGAAGAAAACCGCGAACTGTCGAGCCAGATCTACCTCAAGCTGCGTGACGCCGGGCACATCGCTACCCGCTCGATCACCCAGTATTTCGACCCGGACAAAAAAATGTTCCTGGCCGACCGCTTCATCAAGGGCACCTGCCCCAAGTGCGCGGCTGAAGACCAGTACGGCGACAACTGCGAAAAATGCGGCGCCACCTACGCACCAACCGAGCTGAAGAACCCCAAGTCGGCGATTTCCGGCGCCACCCCGGTGCTCAAGGATTCGCAACACTTCTTCTTCAAGCTGCCAGACTTCCAG
This sequence comes from Pseudomonas sp. NPDC087612, assembly GCF_044743505.1. Classification (NCBI taxonomy): domain Bacteria; kingdom Pseudomonadati; phylum Pseudomonadota; class Gammaproteobacteria; order Pseudomonadales; family Pseudomonadaceae; genus Pseudomonas; species Pseudomonas sp. NPDC087612. The sequence continues at coordinate 452,113 of NZ_JBIUWO010000004.1, read as the reverse complement.
GCCATGCTCCAGCAGTGGACCCGCAGCGGTACCCTGCAGGACGCGGTGGCCAACAAGATCGCCGAATGGCTGGATGCCGGCCTGCAGGAATGGGACATCTCCCGTGATGCGCCGTACTTCGGCTTCGAGATTCCCGACGAGCCGGGCAAGTACTTCTACGTCTGGCTGGACGCCCCGATCGGCTACATGGCCAGCTTCAAGAACCTGTGCGCCCGCCGCCCGGAGCTGGACTTCGACGCGTTCTGGAACAAGGATTCGAAAGCCGAGCTGTACCACTTCATCGGCAAGGACATCGTCAACTTCCACGCCCTGTTCTGGCCAGCCATGCTCGAAGGCGCCGGCTACCGCAAGCCGACCGGCATCAACGTGCACGGCTACCTGACCGTCAACGGTTCGAAGATGTCCAAGTCGCGCGGCACCTTCATCAAGGCCCGCACCTACCTGGATCACCTGGCGCCGGAATACCTGCGTTACTACTACGCCTCCAAACTGGGCCGCGGCGTCGACGACCTCGACCTGAACCTTGAAGACTTCATCCAGAAGGTCAACTCCGACCTGGTTGGCAAGGTAGTCAACATCGCCAGCCGCTGTGCAGGCTTCATCCACAAGGGTAACGACGGCGTCATGGTGGCCGGCGACGCCGCACCGGAACTGACCGAGGCCTTCCTCGCTGCCGCCCCGGGTATTGCCGAAGCCTACGAAGGCCGCGACTTTGCCCGTGCCATGCGCGAAATCATGGCCCTGGCCGACCGCGCCAACGCCTGGATCGCCGACAAGGCGCCGTGGTCGCTGGCCAAGCAGGAAGGCAAGCAGGACGAAGTCCAGGCGATCTGCGCCCAGGGCATTAACCTGTTCCGCCAGCTGGTAATCTTCCTCAAGCCGGTGCTGCCGGTGCTGGCCGCCGACGCCGAGGCGTTCCTCAATGTCGCGCCACTGACCTGGGCCGATCACCAGACCCGCCTGAGCAACCATCAGCTCAACCCGTTCAAGGCGCTGATGAGCCGCATCGACCCGGCCAAGGTCGAAGCCATGACCGCCGCTTCCAAGGAAGACCTGGCCGCCAGCCAGACCAGCGTTGTCACCGGCAATGGCGAACTGGCCAAGGATCCGCTGTCGGCCGAGATCGACTTCGACACCTTCGCCGCGGTCGACCTTCGGGTGGCCCTGATCCTCAAGGCCGAAGCCGTCGAGGGCGCCGACAAGCTGCTGCGCCTGACCCTGGACATCGGTGACGAGCAACGCAACGTGTTCTCCGGCATCAAGTCGGCGTACCCGGACCCGGCCAAGCTCGAAGGTCGCCTGACCATGATGATCGCCAACCTCAAGCCGCGCAAAATGCGTTTCGGCATCTCCGAAGGCATGGTCATGGCCGCAGGCCCCGGCGGTGAAGAAATTTACCTGCTCAGCCCTGACAGCGGCGCCAAGCCGGGCCAGCGCATCAAGTAAGGCTCACGCCCCGGCCGATTGCGGCCGGGGCGTTCTCATCTTCGCGTCATTGCCGGATAATGGCGGACAGCCTCAGCATTCGGCCCCCTCATGAGCGAATTCTTCCTGGCCCTGGTCAGCGCTGCGCTGATCAATAACCTGGTCCTGCACCAGGGGCTGGCCATCGACCCCTTGCTGCGCAGCGACACCGATCCGGATCGGCGCCAGGTGCATGCGTTGGGCCTGGCGACCCTGGTGTCGCTGGTAGTGGCGGTCGGGCTTGGGCAACTGATTTATCACCTGGCGTTGCTGCCCCTGCAGCTTGAATACCTGCGCCTGTTCGTGTTCCTGGCGCTGTGCGTGTTACCGATCAAGCCGCTGCTCGCAGTGCTGACACGCCTGCTGCCAACCCTGCCCTTCGACGGTTTGTTGCCCCTGATGGTGGGTAACCTGGCGCTGCTAGGCTTGAGCCTGCAAGCCAGTGAAGGCAGCTATGGGATTTTGCAAACCCTGGGCTGGAGCCTGGGCGGTGGCCTGGGGTTCTGGCTGGCCCTGGGCCTGTTCAGCGACCTGCGCCAGCGCAGCGACCACGATGACATCCCCCTGGCCTTTCGCGGCCTGCCGATCGAGCTGATCGGCGCCGGGATCATGGCCATGGCGTTTCTCGGATTCAACGGACTATTCAACCCATGAGCTTGATTCAACGCATCGACGCCCTGTTGCCGCAGACCCAATGCGGCAAATGTGGCCATCCTGGTTGCCGGCCTTACGCCGAAGGCCTGGCGGCGGGCGAAGCGATCAACAAATGCCCACCCGGAGGCGGCGAAACCATCGCAGCCTTGGCCAAGCTGTTGCACGTGCCGGTGATCGAACTCGACCACGAGCGCGGCCGTGCACCGGCGCAAGTCGCCTATATCCGTGAAGCCGAATGTATCGGCTGCACCAAATGCATCCAGGCCTGCCCGGTGGACGCCATCATCGGTGCGGCCAAGCTGATGCACACTGTGATCAGCGCCGAATGCACCGGCTGCGACCTGTGCGTGGCGCCCTGCCCGGTGGACTGCATCGACCTGCTGCCATTGACCGCCAACAGCAACATCGTGCCGATTGTCGGCGGCCGGGCCGAAGACACCCAGACCCTCGAGGCCCGCAGCCACAAGCGTAACCAGGCGCGGCGGCGCTTCGAGCAGCGCAACAACCGCCTGCAGCGCGAAGAAGCCCGCAAGCAGGCCGACCGCCTGGCCCGCAGCCAGCGTGCGGCCACTGCCACAATCACCACGCCGGGCGCCACTGTCGACGACCCGATCAAGGCCGCCATCGAACGGGTCAAGGCGCAGAAAGCCGCGGCCGCCGATGCAGCGCTGAAGCAGGCAAAAATCGCCGCCGCCATGAGCCGGGCGCAACTGAGCAAGGCCCGAAGCGCCTTTGGCGAGGCGCCGAACCAGGCCCAGCAAGCACAATTGGCTGAACTTGAGCACGAAGCGCAACAGGCCCAGGCTCGCCTGCAAGCACTGCAACCGGCGGCCGCCAATGGCCACGGCTGATAGCAGCGAGCGCCTGCGCAGCACCATGGCCATGGTGCTGCTGGCCAGCGCACCCGGGTTGCTGACCCTGCTGTGGCTGCATGGCTGGGGGCTGCTGCTGAACCTGCTGCTGTGCGCCGTTGCGGCGCTGGCGACTGAAGCGGCGCTGCTGCGACTGCAACAACGGCCAGGCCTGCCCGCGCTGAACGACGGCAGCGCCCTGGTGACTGCGGTGCTGCTGACAGCGGCACTGCCCGCCTACGCGCCCTGGTGGCTGCCAGCAATTGCCGCCAGCAGTGCCATTGCCCTGGGCAAGCAACTGTACGGCGGCGTCGGCAAGAACCTGTTCAACCCGGCGATGCTCGGCTATGCGCTGGTGTTGCTGTCGTTCCCGCAGCACATGACCCAGTGGCCGGTCACCCAGGTACTAGGCCTGACCGACACGCTGCAGCAAGTGTTCGGCCTTGATTTGGGCAACCAGCCCGACGCCTGGGCGCAAGCCACGGTACTCGACGGCCTGCGCAACAACCGCAGCCTGACCATCGATGAATTGTTCGCCAGTCATCCAGGCTTCGGCCACCTTGGCGGTCGCGGCAGCGAATTCGTCAACCTGGCCTTTTTGCTCGGCGGCTTGCTTCTGGTGCAACGCAAGGTCATCAGTTGGCATGCGCCGCTCGGCCTGCTGGCCAGCCTGTTCGTGGCCAGCCTGCTGTGCTGGAACGGCTCGGGCTCGGACTCAAACGGCTCGCCGTTGCTGCACCTGCTGTCCGGTTCGACCATGCTGGTGGCGTTCTTCATTGTCACCGAGCCGGTTTCAGGAGCGAAAAGCCCGAAGGCCAAGCTGCTGTTTGGCGTCGGCGCAGGCTTGCTCATCTACCTGATCAGAACCTGGGGCAGCTACCCCGACGGCGCCGCCTTCGCGGTCCTGCTGATGAATCTTTGTGTTCCATCCCTGGAGCGCTGGGCAGAACGCGGGCAAACATCATGAGCACCTCGTCGATTCGCACCACCGCGCTGCTACTGAGCCTTGCCGTGCTGGCCGTGGGTGGCACGGTGCTTTGGCAACAGTTCACCACCGCGCGCATCACTGCCGCCGAGCAGCAACTCAAGGCCCAACGCTGGCTAAGCGTGCTGGCGCAGCAGGCCTACGACAACCAACCGCTGCAACAGCCCCTGACTCTGGGCGCCACCAACCTGGACCACAGCCGGCTGCTCGCAGGCTATCTGGCAACCTTGAAAGGCCAGCCGAGCGCCGTTGTGCTGCACAGCCAGAGCCAGGGTTACGGCGGCCCGCTGGACCTGCTGATTGCCATTGATGAGGGGGGTCGCCTGATCGGCGTCAAGGTGCTGCAACAACAGGAGACGCCAGGCCTGGGCGGCAAGCTGGTGGAACCCGGCAACACCTGGCTGCAAGGCTTTATCGGCAACAGCCGGCAAAACACGCCTGATTCAGCCTGGGCGCTCAAGCGTGACAACGGCCAGTTCGATCAGTTGGCCGGTGCCACCGTCACCTCCCGCGCCGTCATTCAAGCCACCCACGATGCCTTGCGCTATTTCGACGAGCATCGCCAACAGTTGCTAAGCGCAGGTGCGGATGAATAGGCAATGGCTCGCTGCAATAAGCCTGGCGCCCGTGCTGGGCGCCACCCAGACATTGCTGCAGGCCAGCACCATGGCGCTGTTAAGCCTGCTGGCCGTCGGCCTGCACCGTCTGTGCATGACACCCCTGCGCAAACAGCTGGACGCTGACGCCCGCCTGTTCGCAAGCGTGCTGATGGCCGCCCTGCTGGTCACCTGCCTTGAGCTAGGCTTGCGCGCCTGGGCCCTGCCGCTGGCACTGGAGCTGGGCCGCTATCCGGCATTGATCGCCGTACAATGCCTGCTGTTCGAGCTGGCCCTGGGTAACAGTGCCCGCTGGCGTACCGCAGCTACCACACTGGCAGCATTTGCTGCGCTGTGCATGGCCGCGGGGTTCACGCGCCAGCTGCTCAGTGAGTTTGCCAACCTGCGCCTGGCCGGCATGTTGCCCGGCGCCCTGATCCTTCTGGGCCTGATACTCGCCCTGTATAACCGGGTTTGCCAACGGCGAGCCCTTTCCCGTCGTCAAGGAACGCTTTGACCCCATGAATGCTGCCAAACGCCTGGAAATTTTTCGCAGGTTGCATGAAGACAACCCCGAGCCGAAAACCGAGCTGGCCTACACCAATCCTTTCGAACTGCTGATTGCGGTCATCCTCTCGGCACAGGCTACCGACGTCAGCGTGAACAAGGCCACGGCCAAACTGTACCCGGTCGCCAATACCCCGCAAGCCATCCATGCCCTGGGTGTTGACGGCCTGTCGGAATACATCAAGACCATCGGCCTGTACAACAGCAAGGCGAAAAACGTCATCGAAACCTGTCGCCTGCTGATGGAGCAACATGGCAGCCAGGTACCAGAAACCCGAGAAGCGCTTGAAGCACTACCCGGGGTTGGCCGCAAGACCGCCAACGTGGTGCTCAACACCGCCTTTCGGCAACTGGCCATGGCCGTTGATACGCATATTTTCCGGGTCAGCAACCGCACCGGCATTGCCCCGGGCAAGACCGTTCTGGAAGTTGAAAAGGCCTTGATGAAGTTCGTGCCCAAGCCGTACCTGCTTGACGCCCACCATTGGTTGATCCTGCACGGGCGCTATGTGTGCCAGGCGCGCAAACCCCGTTGCGGTAGTTGCCGGATCGAAGATTTGTGCGAGTACAAGCAGAAAACTTCGGACGATTGAGCCGATAGTGAAAAGACAGCTTGGTCGATTGAAAAAATCTTTTTTACCCGGTCAAAATTTCTCGCTATAAGGTGCGCCAATGGCCCTCTTGGCTTGGAGTGACTTATGAGCACCGATAAAGAAGACCTGGTTGTAGATGATGACATCGTCACTGAAGACGCAGACGACGAGGTCCCGGTTGAAGTGGCAAAAACCAACCTGAGCAAACGCCGCACCATCGACAACCTGCTGGAAGAGCGTCGCTTGCAAAAACAGCTGGCCGATTACGACTTCGACCTCTGAAGGATCGATACCGACAGATCACAAAAGCCTCCTTGATGGAGGCTTTGTTGTTTCTGGGCATTTCAAACAAGCCCGTTGCGCTGGGCCAGTTCGATCAGGTCAACCAACGAGCGAGCATTGAGTTTGAGCAATAATCGCGTTTTGTAGGTACTCACCGTCTTGTTGCTGAGGAACATGCCATCGGCAATCTCCTTGTTGGTTTTTCCGCGGGCCAGTTGCTGCAGCACCATCATCTCCCGGCCTGACAAACGCTCGACCATGTCCGCCTCGCTGGCGCCGCCCAGGTTCGAGCGAACCGAATGCAGCGCCTGGTTGGGGAAGTAGCTATACCCGGAAAGCACTGCCTTGATAGCGCTAAGCAACTCGGTCAGGTCCTGCTGCTTGCAGACATAGCCCGCAGCCCCTGCCTGCATGCAGCGCATGGAAAAATGCCCGGGCGCCTGCGAGGTCAATACCAGCACTTTGATGCTGGCATTGTTGGCGGTCAGCCGGGCGATCACCTCAAGGCCGTCAAGTTTGGGGATGCCGATGTCCAGGATAACGATATCCGGACCATGCTCGCGTGCCAGCTGCAATGCGTCCACGCCGTTATCCGTCTCGGCAATGACTTCATAACCATGCCGCTCCATCAACATGCGTACAGCCAGGCGAATGACCGGATGATCATCCACGATCAGGACTTTATTCATGGGCAAAATCCAATTGTTCGCTGTTCTATTTTTTGAGCCAGCACAATAGCCTAGTTACACGACATATTGTATTGCGCCATTAACAAGCAAATGCACACAAGGACACAACCTACAACCATTAAAGAATTATCCTACAAGCGGGAAATACCAATAATTCTTTAAGGAATCAACATCTCGCTGGTAATTGCAGACCGTGTAAAGGCCGTAAAAAACTTTCTCTATCACGGTAGCACCAGAGAATAAAATAACCTATAAAACCTAGCCTTATTACCTGAAGGAAATATCCTATAGACCTGTTTGATAAAACCAATATTGCAATTTGTGTATAATCGTTACATATCAGCACTGGACACATTACCCAACCGAGAAACACAGCATGCTGCCTGGCATGGCGCAGCCCATGTAAACCTCGCAGCTACTGCGAACTTGCCCCGGTGGGCACATGGGAATCCTGGATGAGCAAAATCGAGCCGAAAAGCCCTTTGACGATCATTGCGATTTTCGCCGGCATCATCGAAGCCTCGGCGCTAGCCTCGCTGCCATTTCTGGGTGAAGACAGCCAGGGTATTTATACCTGGTTCCTGGTGGGTTTTCCGTTCTTCCTCACGGTATTGTTCTTCCTGACCCTTAACTTCAACTACAAATCCCTTTACTCACCTGAGTTGAACGAACCGACACCAGGCGTTATTCCAACACCTGACACTGCCGATGCAAAAACTACTCTTGAGCCTCCAGTACCCGCCCTTGTTACTACCAGTCCGGTTGATACTCCAGCCGACCGCCCCATAGAAACTCCGAAAGCAATCGAAACAGCGAAAGTACCCGCCATTAATAGCGGATGCACTACCATCACGATTACCCTGCGCGGCCCCGCAGCGGCTGACTTGATAAGCTACTTCGCCTTGCACGCACTCAAATCCCCGCCCGCACCGGACAGCAAATGGATTTTGTGCAATCTCGAAAGCAGGAGGCAAACCGTGTTGCTGACGCGGCCGTTGAATGGTCCGGCACACTAATCTTCAGGCAAAAAAAACCCCGGCACAGGCCGGGGTTCTTCTGCACAACAAGCTTCAGACCAGCTTGCGGCCCTTGTTCGCAGCAATACGCATGCGCAGGGCATTGAGCTTGATGAAGCCCGCTGCGTCGGCCTGGTTATAGGCGCCGCCATCTTCTTCGAAGGTGGCGATGTTGGCGTCGAACAGCGAATCGTCGGACTTGCGGCCGGTGACGATGACGTTGCCTTTGTACAGCTTCAGGCGCACGACACCGTTCACGTTGACCTGCGAAGCGTCGATCATCTGTTGCAGCATCAGACGCTCAGGGCTCCACCAGTAGCCGGTATAGATCAGGCTGGCGTACTTGACCATCAGCTCATCTTTGAGGTGAGCGACTTCGCGGTCCAGGGTGATCGACTCGATCGCCCGGTGGGCGCGCAGCATGATGGTGCCGCCTGGAGTTTCGTAGCAGCCGCGGGACTTCATGCCGACGTAACGGTTTTCGACGATGTCCAGACGACCGATACCGTTCTCGCCGCCGATGCGGTTGAGGGTGGCCAGCACCGTGGCCGGCGACATTTCAACGCCGTCCAGAGCAACGATGTCGCCGTTGCGGTAGGTCAGTTCCAGGTAGGTCGGCACGTCCGGAGCGGTTTCTGGCGACTTGGTCCAGCGCCACATGTCTTCTTCGTGCTCGGTCCAGGTATCTTCCAGCACGCCGCCTTCATACGAGATGTGCAGCAGGTTGGCGTCCATCGAGTACGGCGACTTCTTCTTGCCGTGACGCTCGATCGGGATGCCGTGCTTCTCGGCGTAGTCCATCAGTTTTTCACGGGACAGCAGGTCCCATTCACGCCACGGCGCGATGACCTTGACGCCTGGCTTGAGGGCGTAGGCGCCCAGCTCGAAACGGACCTGGTCGTTACCTTTACCGGTGGCGCCATGGGAAATGGCATCGGCGCCGGTTTCGTTGGCGATTTCGATCAGACGCTTGGCGATCAGCGGACGAGCGATGGAAGTACCCAGCAGGTACTCGCCCTCGTAGACGGTGTTGGCGCGGAACATCGGGAACACGAAGTCGCGTACGAACTCTTCGCGCAGGTCATCGATGTAGATTTCCTTGACGCCCATGGCCTGGGCCTTGGCGCGGGCCGGTTCGACCTCTTCGCCTTGTCCAAGGTCAGCGGTGAAGGTCACCACTTCACAGTTGTAGGTATCCTGCAGCCACTTGAGAATCACCGAAGTATCAAGGCCGCCGGAATACGCCAGTACGACCTTTTTTACGTCCGCCATGCCATCACTCCACGGGGTTGTACGGAAAGCCGTCGATTCTACCGGCCTTGCGACAAAATTTACAGTGGGGCGACAGCTTGTGACGACAAAGCGACAGGAACTGTCGAGAGCGCGACGGACGGTCGCACCTCAGGACGTGGCGACGGGCTTCGCGGTACTGGCTGCGGCAGCAGGTGCGGCCGGTGGTTTGGCTGCAGGTTCAACGGGCTTTTCCAGCGGTTTTTCGACAGGCGTAACCCGATCAAGCTGAATATTCACCCGTCGGTTGCGCGCGCGGTTGGCTGCGCTGTTGTTGCGCGCCAGCGGATAACGCTCGCCATGGAAGCGCACGGTGATCTGCTCTTCGGGAATACCGTGGGCCTTGAGGTACTCCATCACCGCCAGTGCCCGGCGCCGCGACAGGTCGCGGTTGGTCAGGCGGTTGCCGCTGTTGTCGGAGTGGCCGTCGAGTTCGATATGGTTAACAGTGGGGTCGGCCTTGAGGAAGTCGAGGATCACGTCCAGGCGTGCCCGGGCATCGGCATCCAGGTCAATGCCGCCGCCCGGGAAGCCGACCCGCGCCTGACGCACCTGGTCATAATTCATCGGCAAAAGTTTTGCCGCGCAGGCCTGATAGTCGCCGTAGGCCTTGCTGAACTTGACCGGCAACACCCGCACTTCCATGGTCCGCCCGGCTTCACCGGCGTAGTTGCGCACCACGGTGCTGCGGCCATCGAGCAGGCCGTTGATCAAGCGGCTGGCCTGGCCCTGGGAACTGGTAAAAAGCACGCCGCTGCGGGCCATGCGCACCGCGCCCAGGTTGATATCGCCACGTCCGGGCTGCCACGGCGCGGCCGCCGCCAGCAGGGTGGCGGAACCGGCACCGAGGACGTTACTGCTTGAGCGAAGCTGGAAAGTTGGCTGCTCGCCGGCCCGGCGAACGAACTCGCCGCTGCCGAAATCGGCAATGGGTTGAACCAGCCGACATTCGAACTGATCGCCTTCGACCTTCCACTCGACGTTCTCCAGACGGGTCTGGAAAGTGAGTGCCATGGCGGGCATGCTGGCAAACACACTGAGCAGGGCTAGATAACGCTGGCGCACGGGCGGCTCCACAGATTTTCACGGTATACCTGCACGCTATCGGTCGGTCGCGGCAAAACTTGATAGCGAGTGCTCGTAACCGGCTTTTCCGGTAGCATTCACCTTGAGTTCGACCCGCCTGGAATCCCCAATGTCCGACCGCCTGACCCTCCTGCGTCCCGACGACTGGCACATCCATCTTCGTGATGGCGCTGTATTGCCGCATACCGTCGGTGACGTTGCGCGCACCTTTGCCCGCGCAATCATCATGCCCAACCTGGTACCACCGGTGCGCAACGCCGCCCAAGCCGGTGCCTACCGTGAGCGCATCCTTGCCGCACGCCCTGCCGGCAGCCGTTTCGAGCCGCTGATGGTGCTGTACCTCACCGACCGCACCCAGCCCGAGGAAATCCGCGCGGCCAAGGCCACCGGTTTTGTCCATGCCGCCAAGATGTATCCAGCCGGCGCGACGACCAACTCCGATTCCGGCGTCACCAGTGTCGACAAGATCTTCCCGGTGCTCGAAGCCATGGCCGAGGTCGGCATGCCACTGCTGGTGCACGGTGAAGTAACGCGCCCCGAGATCGACGTGTTCGACCGCGAGAAGCTGTTCATCGACGAGCACCTGCGCCGTGTGGTCGAGCGCTTCCCGACCCTCAAGGTGGTGTTCGAACACATCACCACCAGCGAAGCCGTGCAGTTCGTCAACGAGGCCCCGGCCAACGTCGGCGCGACCATCACTGCCCAGCACCTGCTGTACAACCGCAACCACATGCTGGTGGGCGGCATTCGTCCGCACTTCTATTGCCTGCCGATCCTCAAGCGCAACACCCACCAGGTGGCTTTGCTGGACGCCGCCACCAGCGGCAGCAGCAAGTTCTTCCTCGGTACCGACTCGGCGCCCCATGCCCAGCACGCCAAGGAAGCCGCCTGTGGCTGTGCCGGCTGCTACACCGCCTATGCCGCGATCGAGCTGTACGCCGAGGCATTCGAGCAGCGTAACGCGCTGGACAAGCTCGAAGGCTTCGCCAGCCTGCACGGCCCAAGCTTCTATGGCCTACCGGCCAACACCGATACGATTACCCTGGTCCGCGACAGCTGGACCGCCCCAAGCAGCTTGCCGTTCGGCGAGCAGACCGTTATCCCGCTGCGCGCCGGTGAGCAACTGCGCTGGCGCCTGCTGGAGGAAACTGCGTGAGCGAAGATCAGTACGAAGACGACCAGGAAGGTCATGGCGGCGGTCCGCGCCACCCGATGGCTGAACGCTTTCGCGGTTACCTGCCGGTAGTGGTCGACGTCGAGACCGGCGGTTTCAACAGCGCCACCGACGCCCTGCTGGAAATCGCCGCGGTCACCATCGGCATGGATGAAAAGGGCTTCCTGTTCCCGGAACACACCTATTTCTTCCGCGTCGAGCCGTTCGAAGGCGCCAACATCGAGCAAGCGGCTCTGGAGTTCACCGGGATCAAGCTCGATCACCCGCTGCGCATGGCCGTCAGCGAAGAGTCGGCACTGACCGACATCTTCCGTGGCGTGCGCAAGGCGCTCAAGGCCAATGGCTGCAAACGGGCGATCCTGGTCGGCCACAACAGCAGCTTCGACCTGGGCTTCCTCAATGCCGCCGTGGCCCGCCACGACATGAAGCGCAACCCGTTTCATCCGTTCTCAAGCTTCGACACCGCCACCCTGGCCGGCCTTGCCTATGGCCAGACCGTGCTGGCGCGGGCCTGCCAGAGCGCCGACATCGACTTCGATGGCCGTGAGGCGCACTCGGCGCGTTACGACACCGAGAAGACTGCCGAGCTGTTCTGCGGCATCGTCAACCGCTGGAAAGAAATGGGCGGCTGGCAGGACTTCAACGACTGAAGCCTGTGCACCGCGCATAAAAAAACCGGCCATCAAGGCCGGTTTTTTTTGCCTGGCAAATTACAGCTTGCCAGCGTTCTCGCTCAGGTAAGCAGCAACGCCTTCTGGCGAAGCGGTCATGCCCTTGTCGCCTTTTTTCCAGTTGGCAGGGCAGACTTCGCCGTGCTCTTCGTGGAATTGCAGGGCGTCGACCAGACGCAGCAGTTCGTCCATGTTACGGCCCAGTGGCAGGTCGTTGACGATCTGCGAGCGGACAACGCCCTTGTCGTCGATCAGGAACGCGCCACGGAAAGCTACGCCGCCTTCGGACTCTACGTCGTAGGCCTTGGCGATGTCGTGCTTCATGTCGGCAGCCATGATGTACTGGACCTGACCGATGCCGCCGGCATTGATCGGGGTGTTGCGCCAGGCGTTGTGGGTGAAGTGCGAGTCGATCGACACGGCGATCACTTCAACGTTACGCGCCTTGAATTCGGCCATGCGGTGGTCCAGGGCGATCAGCTCGGACGGGCAGACGAAGGTGAAGTCCAGCGGGTAGAAGAACACCAGGCCGTACTTGCCCTTGATGGCCGAAGCCAGGTTGAAGCTGTCGACGATTTCGCCGTTGCCCAGAACAGCTGGAACGGTGAAGTCCGGGGCATTTTTGCCAACGAGTACGCTCATGCGATATCTCCTGATGGGGTGGAATCATCTTGCACAGGCCAGCATGCACTGGCCCGGCAGCGAAATGGCCGACCATCATACACCGCCCGGCGCCGCTCGCCGAATTTCAGTCCGAACGCTCGACAATCTGCCGTCGGTCGCTCTAGTTCGCCTATTACAGAAAGAGTTTTGACAAGCATTCTCATTAACATTAAGCTTCTTCGCATTGAGCCTTAACCAGCGATGGTCAGCCCTATGTATGTGTGTCTTTGTGTTGGTGTGACCGACGGACAGATCCGCGATGCGATCTATGAAGGATGCTGCAGCTACAAGGAAGTCAGAAGCGCCACCAACGTGGCCAGCCAGTGTGGCAAATGTGCCTGCCTGGCCAAGCAGGTGGTGCGCGAAACCCTCACCGAGCTTCAGGTCAGCCAGGCTGCCCTGCCCTATCCTGTAGAATTTACTGCAGCATAATTCAACGAATTCCAAGAACCGGACCCAGTGTCCGGTTTTTTTATGCCTGTAATTCAAGTAGTTAGGGGTTTAACGCGGAACACAAACATTCTTATTCCGATTAATTTTCATTTATTATTCAATAACTTAGGTTTGACAGTAGAAGTTGCGGGGCTCAGACTTGCCTTTATAGACACACTTACAGGGCAGGACCCCATCATGAAAGGCGACGTTAGCGTCATCCAGCATCTCAACAAGATCCTCGGAAACGAGCTGGTCGCAATCAACCAATACTTCCTGCATGCGCGCATGTACGAAGACTGGGGTCTGGAGAAGCTCGGCAAGCACGAGTACAAAGAATCCATCGAAGAGATGAAACACGCTGACAAACTGATCAAGCGTATTCTGTTCCTCGAAGGCATTCCCAACGTCCAGGACCTGGGCAAGTTGCTGATTGGTGAACACACCAAGGAAATGCTCGAGTGCGACCTGAAGATCGAGCAAAAAGGCCTGGTCGACCTCAAGGCCGCCATCGCCCACTGTGAGACCGTCGGCGACTTCGGCAGCCGTGAGCTGCTCGAAGACATCCTCGAAGCCGAGGAAGAGCACATCGACTGGCTGGAAACCCAGCTGAGCCTGATCGACAAAGTCTCCCTGGAGAACTACCTGCAGTCGCAGATGGGCGAGTAAGTTCGCTGCCCTGCCCTACAGGCACAAAAAAGCCCCGCACTGCGGGGCTTTTTTTGACCAAACCTGGGGTCAGGCCTTGGCCGCCTCAGCCTTGGCTGCAGCGTCCTTGATCAGGGTCTGCAGTTCGCCGTTGGCAAACATCTCAGCCATGATGTCGGAACCGCCGACCAGCTCGCCGGCAACCCACAGCTGTGGGAAGGTCGGCCAGTTGGCGTATTTTGGCAGGTTGGCGCGGATTTCCGGATTCTGCAGGATATCCACGTAAGCGAATTTCTCGCCGCAACCCATCACGGCTTGCGCCGCCTTGGCCGAAAAACCGCACTGCGGGGCATTCGGCGAGCCTTTCATGTAAAGCAGAATGGTGTTGTTGGCAATCTGCTCTTTGATTGTTTCGATGATATCCATGAAGCACCTCGCGGCTGAACTTTCCGACCTGGTTGTCGGCACGGTGACGCATTGTATCGGAAAGCCGAGCAGGACGCTCGGCCTTGCCGATATCAGGCCGCAACCACCTGCACTGGCACGCCGTTAAGCGCCGCATTACCCGACACCGCATCGAGCTGGCGCTCATCGGTGAGGTCGTTGGCGCTGGCGCCGGGCTGGCCCTGGGCGATTTCCATGCGCACCCCGGCACGGGCATGGCCAAAGCCATGCGGCAGGCTGACCACCCCCGGCATCATGTCGCTGCTGGCCTGCACTTCGACCTCGATTTCGCCGACCCGCGAGCTGACGCGCACACGCTGGCCATCCTGCAACTGGCGACCCGCCAGGTCGTCCGGGTGCATCAACAACTGATGACGGGGTTTGCCTTTCACCAGGCGATGATAGTTGTGCATCCATGAATTATTGCTGCGCACATGGCGGCGCCCGATCAGCAGCAGTTGACCCGCCGCCAGCGGCGGCTGCCCGGCAAAGCGCTGCAGGTCGCCGAGGATTTCCTGGGGTGCGGCCTGAATCCGTTGGTTAGCCGTCTTCAGGCGTGCAGCAAGGTTGGGCTGCAGCGGGCCCAGGTCGATGCCATGGGGGTGCTGGTCGAGGGTCTCAAGCGACAGCTTGAACGCCGAGGCCTCGCCATAGCGGCCCTGGCGCAGGCCGATATCGATCATTTGTGCCGGCGGCAGGGTCGGTTTCAAAGGCTTGTCGCTAAGGGCAGCAAAGGCCTTGGCCAGGCCGACGAAGATTTCCCAGTCATGCAAGGCACCTTCGGGCTTGGGCAGGATGGCCCGATTGAAGCGGCTGACATTGCGCACCGCAAACAGGTTGAAGGTGGTGTCGTAGTGATCGTTCTCCAATGCCGAGGTGGACGGCAGGATCAGGTCGGCGTAACGGGTGGTCTCGTTGATGTACAGGTCGATGCTGAGCATGAACTCAAGACCGTCTAGGGCGCGTTCAAGCTGGCGGCCATTGGGCGTGGACAACACCGGGTTGCCCGCCACCGTCACCAGCGCGCGAACCTGCCCCTGGCCTTCAACCAGCATCTCTTCGGCCAGGGCCGCCACCGGCAATTCGCCGCCATACTCGGGCAGCCCCGAGACCCGGCTCTGCCAGGCATTGAAATGCCCGCCTGAAGTACTCGCCACCAGATCCACCGCAGGCTCGGTACACAGCGCGCCACCGACACGGTCGAGGTTGCCGCTGACCAGGTTGAGCAACTGCACCAGCCAGTGGCACAAGGTGCCGAAGGCCTGGGTCGAGACGCCCATGCGCCCGTAGCAGACGGCCTTGTCGGCGCTGGCGAAATCCCGCGCCAACTGGCGTATCACCGTGGCGTCGACACCGCATAGGGCGCTCATGGCCTCGGCGGTGAACGGCGCAATGGCCGCTTGTACCCTGTCCAGGCCATCCACCGGCAAGGCCGAGGGGCGAGTCAGGCCTTCGGCAAACAGGGTGTTGAGCAGGCCACAGAGCAGCGCCGCG
Source organism: Pseudomonas sp. NPDC087612 (assembly GCF_044743505.1). Lineage (NCBI taxonomy): Bacteria > Pseudomonadati > Pseudomonadota > Gammaproteobacteria > Pseudomonadales > Pseudomonadaceae > Pseudomonas > Pseudomonas sp. NPDC087612. Next base: position 436,514 of record NZ_JBIUWO010000004.1, on the reverse strand, counting down.
TCAGTGCCGGGGCGAATGAACACATGCTGGTCGGCCATCGCCGCAGTCTCGCTGCGGCGCGGGTCGACCACCACCAACTTGCCGCCACGGGCCTGGATCGCCTTAAGGCGTTTCTCGACGTCCGGCACGGTCATGATGCTGCCGTTGGAGGCCAGCGGGTTGCCGCCCAGAATCAGCATGAACTCGGTGTGGTCGATGTCAGGGATCGGCAACAACAAGCCGTGGCCGTACATCAGGTAGCTGGTCAGGTGGTGCGGCAGCTGGTCCACCGAGGTGGCGGAGAAACGATTGCGGGTCTTGAGCAGGCCGAGGAAGTAGTTGCTGTGGGTCATCAGCCCGTAGTTGTGCACGCTGGGGTTGCCCTGGTAGACCGCCACGGCGTTCTGCCCATGGGCCTGCTGGATGGCCCAGAGCTTTTGCGCGGCCAGTGTAAAGGCCTCCTCCCAACTGATGGCTTGCCAACTGTCACCGACGCGCTTGTGCGGCGCGCGCAAGCGATCAGGATCGTTCTGGATATCCTGCAGGGCCACCGCCTTGGGGCAGATGTGGCCGCGACTGAAGCTGTCTTCGGGGTCGCCCTTGATCGAGCTGATACGCAGTGGGGCGTCGGGCTCGTGGGTGATTTCCAGGGTCAAGCCGCAGATGGCTTCGCACAGATGACAGGCACGGTGATGCTGGGTCTTGTTCATGGCCACCTCTTGCTCGGGTGTCTGGGATCAACCGACTATGAGCCTGACCCGAGCTTGCGGCCAGTGAGGTTCGTCGCGTGAATCTTCGTCCATCAGGCAAGGCGATTCAGCGCAGGCCCGCTACCGGGTTTGCCAAGGCGCTGGCAGGCAGTGTAAAACCCTTGTGCAGCGTATAAAAAAAGCTTCAGCCCAATGGGTTACGACACTGCCTGAAACATCGGCGACGAAACCCCCTCTTGGTATGACGCGACATTTAATTATAGTATTGCGTCTTCCCCTAATTCGTCGCCCCGTGCGGCTTTCGCCGCAGGTCACTTCCGTTGTTAAAAAAAACCGGTATGGCTGATCTGCGGTCTGTTGCAAAAAGGTAGTCAAACATGAGCGCTAGGCACTTTCTCTCCCTGATGGATTTCACACCCGAAGAACTGCTCAGTGTGATCCGTCGAGGTATCGAGCTGAAGGACCTGCGTAACCGCGGCGTACTGTTCGAACCGCTGAAAAATCGCGTGCTGGGGATGATCTTCGAGAAGTCCTCGACCCGCACCCGCCTGTCGTTCGAAGCCGGCATGATCCAGCTCGGCGGCCAGGCCATCTTCCTCTCGCCACGGGACACACAGCTGGGCCGCGGCGAGCCGATCGGCGATTGCGCCATCGTCATGTCGCGTATGCTCGATGCGGTGATGATCCGCACCTTTGCCCACAGCACCCTGACCGAATTCGCCGCCAATTCACGCGTACCGGTGATCAACGGCCTGTCCGACGATCTGCACCCGTGCCAGCTGCTGGCCGACATGCAGACCTTCCTCGAGCACCGCGGCGCCATCCAGGGCAAGACCGTGGCCTGGATCGGCGACGGCAACAACATGTGCAACAGCTATATAGAAGCGGCCATCCAGTTCGACTTCCAGCTGCGCATCGCCTGCCCGGCCGAATTCGAGCCCAATCCGCAGTTCCTGGCCCAGGCCGGTGACCGCGTGCAAATCTTCCGTGAACCCAAAGAAGCCCTGCAGGGCGCCCACCTGGTGAGCACCGATGTCTGGACTTCCATGGGTCAGGAAGAGGAAACTGCACGGCGCCTGGCCTTGTTCGCGCCTTACCAGGTAACCCGCGAACTGCTCGACCTGGCAGCACCCGATGCCCTGTTCATGCACTGCCTGCCCGCCCATCGCGGCGAGGAAATCAGCCTGGACCTGCTCGACGACCCCCGTTCGGTCGCCTGGGACCAGGCCGAAAACCGCTTGCATGCACAGAAGGCGCTTCTCGAATTTCTTGTTGAACCGGCCTATCACCACGCATGAGTCAACCTTTACTGCTTAACCTGCGCGAGCTCGCCTGTGGCTATGGCGAGCAGCGCATCGTCCAGAACCTCAACCTGCACCTGAACGCCGGCGACATCGGTTGTCTGCTGGGCTCCTCCGGCTGCGGCAAGACCACCACCCTGCGCGCCATCGCCGGTTTCGAGCCGGTGCACGAGGGCGAAATCCAGCTGGGCGGCGAAGTCATCTCCAAAGCCGGGTTCACCCTGGCACCGGAGAAACGCCGGATTGGCATGGTGTTCCAGGACTACGCGCTGTTCCCGCACCTGACTGTGGCCGAGAACATCGCCTTCGGCATCGGCAAGCACCCGCAGCAGCGCCAGGTGGTCGACGAGATGCTCGAGCTGGTCAAGCTCGGCGGCCTGGGCAAACGCTACCCGCACGAGCTTTCCGGTGGCCAGCAGCAACGCGTGGCCCTGGCCCGCGCGCTGGCGCCCGAGCCGCAACTGCTGCTGCTCGACGAGCCGTTCTCCAACCTCGATGTCGAGCTGCGCCGACGCCTGAGCCACGAGGTGCGCGACATCCTCAAAAGCCGCGGCACCAGCGCAATCCTGGTCACCCACGACCAGGAAGAAGCCTTTGCCGTCAGCGATCACGTCGGGGTGTTCAAGGAAGGTCGTCTGGAGCAGTGGGATACCCCCTACAACCTCTACCACGAACCACTGACACCGTTCGTGGCCAGCTTCATCGGCCAGGGCTATTTCATTCGTGGCCAGCTGACCAGCCCGGAGTCGGTACGCACCGAGCTCGGCGAGCTGCGCGGCAACCGCGCCTATACCCTGACGCCCGGCAGCGCCGTGGATGTGCTGCTGCGTCCGGACGACATCATTCATGCACCGGACAGCGAGCTCAAAGCGCTGATCGTCGGCAAGAGTTTCCTCGGCGCCTCGACCCTCTACCGCCTGCAACTGCCGACCGGCAGCCAGCTGGAAGCGATTTTCCCGAGCCACAATGACCATCAGGTCGGCAGCGAAGTGGGGATCGAAGTGGCGGCGGATCACCTGGTGGTGTTTGCCGTGCCTGGCAGTGTCGCAGCGCAGTTGCCGGTGCCGGAGAACGGCGTTCGGCGGTATAGCTCGGCGGTCTGATGCAGGGCCAATCGCGGGGCAAGCCCGCTCCTACAAAGGTCAATGTAGGCGCTGGCTTGCCCCGCGATGCTTTCAAAGCATCAAAGTCCCACTGGCCACCAGCCTGGCATACCCAGCAATCTTCACCCGTTCCCCCTCCAGCCGGCAGAACAATTCGCCGCCGCGACTCGAACACTGGAACGCCCGCAGCTGATTCTTGCCCAGGCGCTGCGCCCAGTATGGGATCAGGCTGCAATGGGTAGAGCCGGTCACCGGATCTTCAGGAATGCCGATACCCGGCGCAAAGTAGCGCGAAACAAAATCGTGTTCGATACCCGGCGCGGTAACGATCACCCCCAGCCCCGGCAATTGCGCCAGTGCCGTCATGTCCGGGGTACAGGCACGCAACACCTGCTCGGATTCGACCCGAACCAGCAGCTCACTGGTTTTCCACACTTCCAGCACCGGGCAGCCCAGTGCTTCGGCCACCGCTACCGCTTCATTCAACGGCTGTGGCTCGACCCGGGGGAAATCCAGTTGCAGGCGCGGACCGTCACGGCTGACGCTCAGCGGACCGGACTTGCTCTGGAACAACAAGCGCTCACCCGGCTCTTTATAGACCTCCCACAGCACATGAGCGCTGGCCAGGGTTGCATGGCCACACAGCGGCACTTCGGTGCTCGGGGTAAACCAGCGGATCTGCCAGCCTTCGGCATGGGGGACGACGAACGCGGTCTCGGCCAGGTTGTGTTCGGCGGCAATCTGCTGCATCAGCTCATCGGCGAGCCAGCTGTCGAGGCGATAGACCATGGCCGGGTTGCCAGCGAAAGGACGGTCGCTGAAGGCATCGACCTGATGGAATTCAAGCGGCATGAGGTGAATCTCAGAGTGGCGGGCCGCAGAGCATGCCCGCCAGACAGCCTCGGCCGACAGAGACAGAATCAAGCGATTTTGAGCATACAGATGTCAGTCGCGGCCAATGGCGGCGAATTTACCCTGGGTATGCTCGGCCAGCACTGCCGCAGCTAGCTCGACTTCCAGGCCGCGGCGGCCAGCGCTGACGAAAATTGTTTCAAAGGTTTGAGCGGTTTCATCAATAAAAGTGCGCAGGCGCTTTTTCTGTCCCAAGGGGCTGATCCCGCCCAACAGGTAACCGGTCGAACGCTGCGCCGCCGCCGGATCGGCCATCTCGCACTTCTTCACCCCGGCCGCATGGGCCAGGCCTTTCAGATCCAGACTACCGACTACCGGCACTACCGCTACCAGCAACTCACCCTTTTCACTGCTGGCGAGCAAGGTCTTGAACACCCGTGCGGGCTCTAGGTTGAGCTTTTCCGCCGCCTCCAGGCCGTAGGACGCAGCCTTGGGGTCATGTTCGTAACTGTGGATGTGGTGTTCGGCGCGAACCTTTTTCAGCAGATCCAGGGCGGGGGTCATGCAGGACTCCAAGCAGAAGGGTGAATGCCATTTCGCCGGTTACTTTAGGGCAAAAGCCCAGGCGCAACCAACGCCCATCAGCGCCACCAATAGTCAGATTGTGAACGGTGGTTCACTTTCGACCTTTGACATAAGCGTTTCTTGTCTATATTTTTTCGATTCTGAATATAGCTATGCCCCGATAAGGTGCATTTCCTGCCGCCGCCCGACCGAAATGGGGATTTCTGTCGGGTTTTTGTCGAGCGCTCACTGCGCCTCACAACAACAAGAACCGAGGTAACGAATGACGACTGCTCTGCGACAACCAACACTTTCAAGCCAGTGCATGGCCGAATTTCTCGGCACCGCACTGCTGATCTTTTTCGGCACTGGCTGCGTTGCTGCGCTCAAGGTTGCGGGTGCCAGCTTCGGCCTGTGGGAAATCAGCATCATCTGGGGCGTCGGCGTGAGCATGGCGATTTACCTCACCGCCGGGGTGTCCGGCGCGCACCTGAACCCGGCCGTGAGCATCGCCCTGTGCCTGTTCGCCGGTTTCGAGAAGCACAAACTACCGTTCTACATCGTTGCCCAGATCGCCGGCGCCTTCTGTGGCGCGGCGTTGGTTTACACGCTGTACAGCAACCTGTTCTTCGATTTCGAACAGGCCCACGCAATGATCCGCGGCAGCCAGGCCAGCCTTGAGCTGGCCTCGGTGTTTTCCACCTACCCGCACCCGGCGCTGTCCACCAGCCAGGCCTTCCTGGTCGAAGTGATCATCACCGCCGTACTGATGGCGGTGATCATGGCCCTGACCGACGACAACAACGGCTTGCCGCGTGGCGCCATGGCACCCCTGCTGATCGGCCTGCTGATTGCCGTGATCGGCAGCGCCATGGGCCCGCTGACCGGCTTTGCGATGAACCCGGCGCGGGACTTTGGGCCCAAGCTGATGACTTTCCTCGCCGGCTGGGGCGAAGTCGCCTTTACTGGCGGTCGTGATATTCCCTATTTCCTGATTCCGATTTTTGCGCCGATCATAGGAGCGAGCCTTGGGGCCGCCCTGTACCGCGGCGTGATCGCCCGCAACCTGCCGGTTGCCGAGAGCGAAAACGCCCAGACCGACGCCAACCCTCAGGGCAAGACCCAGGCATCCTGATGCCTGCGGTGGCGAGCCAGGCTCGCCCCACCCTGATCTCTACCCCATTTAGTGCAAGGCCAACGACATGACAGACACCCAGAACAAGAACTACATCATTGCCCTGGACCAGGGCACGACCAGTTCGCGGGCCATCATTTTCGACCGTGACGCCAACGTGGTTGGCACCTCGCAGCGCGAATTCGCACAGCATTACCCTCAAGCCGGCTGGGTCGAGCACGACCCGATGGAAATCTTCGCCACTCAGAGCGCGACCATGGTCGAAGCCCTGGCCCAGGCTGGCCTGAGCCATGACCAGGTCGCCGCCATCGGTATCACCAACCAGCGTGAAACCACCGTGGTCTGGGACAAGGAGACCGGCCGCCCGGTGTACAACGCCATCGTCTGGCAATGCCGGCGCAGCACCGAGATCTGCGAGCAGCTCAAGCGTGACGGCCTGCAGGACTACATCCGCGAAACCACCGGCCTGGTCACCGACCCCTACTTCTCCGGCACCAAGCTCAAGTGGATTCTCGACAACGTTGAAGGCGCCCGCGAGCGCGCCGAGCGTGGCGACCTGCTGTTCGGCACCGTCGACAGCTGGCTGATCTGGAAATTCTCCGGCGGCAAAGTGCACGTCACTGACTACACCAACGCCTCGCGCACCATGCTCTTCAACATCCACACCCTGGAGTGGGACGAGAAGATGCTCGAGGTGCTGAACATCCCTCGGCAGATGCTGCCCGAGGTGCGCAGCTCCTCGCAAGTCTACGGCCGCACCAAGAGCGGTATCGCCATTGCCGGTATCGCTGGCGACCAGCAGGCCGCGCTGTTCGGCCAGATGTGCGTGGAGCCCGGCCAGGCCAAGAACACCTACGGCACCGGCTGTTTCCTGCTGATGAACACCGGCGACAAGGCAGTGACCTCCTCCCACGGCCTGCTCACCACCATCGCCTGCGGCCCGCGCGGCGAAGTGGCCTACGCCCTGGAAGGCGCGGTGTTCAACGGCGGCTCTACCGTTCAGTGGCTGCGTGACGAACTGAAGATCGTCAACGATGCCCACGACACCGAGTACTTCGCCAGCAAGGTCAAGGACAGCAACGGCGTATACCTGGTGCCGGCCTTCACCGGTCTCGGCGCTCCGTACTGGGACCCGTACGCCCGCGGCGCGCTGTTCGGCCTGACCCGCGGGGTCAAGGTCGATCACATCATCCGCGCGGCGCTGGAGTCGATCGCCTACCAGACCCGCGACGTGCTCGACGCCATGCAGCAGGATTGCGGCCAGCGCCTGAGCGAACTGCGGGTTGACGGCGGCGCTGTCGCCAACAATTTCCTCATGCAGTTCCAGGCCGACATCCTCGGCACTTGTGTCGAGCGCCCGCAAATGCGCGAAACCACCGCCCTCGGCGCCGCCTACCTGGCGGGCCTGGCCTGCGGTTTCTGGAGCGGCCTGGATGAACTGCGCGGCAAGGCGATCATCGAGCGCGAGTTCACTCCGCAACTGGACGAAGTGGCCAAAGAGAAGCTGTATGCCGGCTGGCTGAAGGCCGTGGATCGCACCCGCGACTGGGAACCGCACGAAGAGTAGGCAGTAGACGCAAGCTGTAAGCTACAAGCTGCAAGTGCGTAAGACGCGAATCATCTTGTGGCTTGCAGCTTGTAGCTTGAGCTGTTTTCATGGCGCAATTTGCCCGGCTGCCCCAAAGGACCGCCCATGAATCTGCCCCCTCGCCAACAACAAATCCTCGAACTGGTCCGCGAACGCGGTTATGTCAGTATCGAAGAAATGGCGCAGCTGTTCGTCGTCACCCCGCAAACCATCCGCCGTGATATCAACCAGCTGGCGGAGGTCAATCTGCTGCGCCGCTACCACGGGGGCGCGGCCTACGATTCCAGCATCGAAAACACCGCCTATGCCATGCGCGCCGATCAGATGCGCGATGAAAAGCAGCGCATCGCCGAAGCGATTGCCGCGCAGATTCCCGACCACGCTTCGCTGTTCATCAATATCGGTACCACTACCGAATCCATCGCCCGCGCCCTGCTCAACCACAACCACCTGAAAATCATCACCAACAACCTGCACGTGGCGTCGATCCTCAGTGCCAAGGACGATTTCGAAGTGTTGCTGGCCGGCGGCAACGTGCGCCGTGACGGCGGCGTGGTCGGCCAGGCCAGTGTCGACTTCATCAACCAGTTCAAGGTCGATTTCGCCCTGGTCGGTATCAGCGGCATCGACGAGGACGGCAGCCTGCTGGATTTCGACTACCAGGAAGTGCGTGTCTCCCAGGCGATCATCGCCAATGCCCGCCAGGTGATCCTGGCCGCCGACTCGAGCAAGTTCGGCCGTAATGCCATGGTGCGCCTGGGCTCGATCAGCCTGATCGACTGCCTGGTGACCGACCAGGCGCCGGTCCCCGCCCTCAGCCAATTGCTCAACCAGTACAAGATCCGCCTCGAAGTGGTCTGAGCCGGCGCACGCTGCCACCGCAACGGTGGCAGCTCGAATGTTCGTTATTTTTCATTTATTTGTCATCTGATCAGTATTTTCTATGGGAAGTGACTGGCGAGCCGCATTCTGTTGCGCTAGTATTTTCGAAAGTGAACATTAATGTTCAGATTCGATGTCGGAAAGACCTTCAGGAGGCCACCCGTGTCCCAATCCAGCTTGCCATCGCCCGCCCTTGCCGAAATCTATGACCTCGCTGTAATCGGCGGTGGCATCAACGGTGTGGGGATTGCCGCCGATGCAGCCGGACGCGGTCTTTCGGTGTTCCTTTGCGAAAAGGACGACCTGGCCAGCCATACCTCCTCGGCCAGCAGCAAGCTGATCCACGGCGGCCTGCGCTACCTCGAGCATTACGAATTCCGCCTGGTGCGTGAGGCTCTGGCCGAGCGCGAAGTGCTGTTGGCCAAGGCGCCGCACATCGTCAAGCCGATGCGCTTCGTGCTGCCGCACCGCCCACACCTGCGCCCGGCCTGGATGATCCGCGCCGGCCTGTTCCTCTACGACAACCTGGGCAAGCGCAAGCAGCTCGGTGCGTCGCGCAGCCTGCGTTTTGGCCCGGGCAACCCGCTCAAACCGGCGATTACCCGTGGCTTCGAATATGCCGACTGCGCGGTCGATGACGCCCGCCTGGTGGTGCTCAACGCCATGGCCGCCCGCGAAAAAGGCGCCGACATCCGGACCCGCACGCGCTGCATCAGCGCCCGCCGGGTCGATGGGGTGTGGAACGTGCAACTGGAAAACGCCGATGGCAGCCAGCAGTCGATCAAGGCCCGCGCGCTGGTCAATGCCGCGGGCCCGTGGGTGGCCAAGTTTATCCAGGACGACCTCAAGCTCGATGCACCGTACGGCATCCGCCTGATCCAGGGCAGCCACCTGATCGTGCCGAAGCTGTACGACGGCGAACATGCCTACATTCTGCAGAACGAAGACCAGCGCATCGTCTTCGCCATTCCGTACCTGGAACGCTTCACCCTGATCGGCACCACCGACCGCGAGTACACCGGCGACCCGGCCAAGGTAGCTATCACCGAGGGCGAGACCGATTACCTGCTGAAAGTGGTCAACGAGCACTTCAACCACCAGCTCAGCCGCGCCGATATCCTCCACACTTATGCCGGTGTTCGCCCACTGTGCAACGACGAATCCGACAACCCGTCGGCCGTCACCCGCGATTACACCCTGGCGCTGTCGGCCAGCACCGGCGAAGCACCGCTGCTGTCGGTGTTCGGCGGCAAGCTGACCACCTACCGCAAACTGGCCGAGTCGGCCATGAGCGAACTGGCGCCGTTCTTCACCCAGATGCGCGGCAGCTGGACCGCCAGCGCTCCCCTGCCGGGCGGTGAAGACATGAGCACCCCGCAGGCGCTGGTGGATGCCATCCTGGCCCGCTGTGGCTGGTTGCCGGTGGAGATTGCCAAGCGCTGGGCACGCACCTACGGTAGCCGCGTCTGGCGCCTGCTCGAAGGCGTACAGGGCCCGCAAGACCTGGGTGAAGCGATTGGCGGCGGCTTGTTCACCCGCGAGGTGGATTACCTGTGCAGCGAGGAATGGGCGGTGAATGCCGACGACATCCTCTGGCGCCGGAGCAAGCTGGGGCTGTTCACTACCGCCGCCGAACAACAGGCGTTGCAGGATTACCTGCAGCGCCTTGAACTGAACCGCGCGCGGGTTCAGGCGGCCTGATCGCTGAACATCATCGCGGGGCAAAGCCCCGCGATGAACCCATTCATTCGGATTTCCGAACACTAAACACCCTCCCATTCGGCCATCCGGACGAATCCTACCTTCCGCAAACCGTCAAAAAAGATTAATCCCCCGATTTTTCATGGCGTTATGATCGAAATCACGGCTTGGCACGAGTCATGCTCTACACTCAGTACCCGAATGCGCAAAACGCTTCACTGCAGTGTTCGCTGAACGAAAGAGCCGGCCAACGGCTCCATAAAAAAAACAACGTCGAGGAAATTTTGATGCGTATCGTTCCCCATCTGTTGGGCGCCGCTGTTGCGGCCGCTTTGATCAGCGCGCCAGCCTTCGCTGCCGAACTGACCGGCACCCTGAAAAAGATCAACGAGTCGGGCACCATTACCCTGGGGCACCGCGACGCTTCCATTCCGTTCTCCTACATCGCCGACGCTTCGGGCAAACCCGTCGGTTACTCCCATGACATTCAGCTGGCAATCGTCGAGGCCCTGAAAAAGGACCTGAACAAGCCGGACCTGCAAGTCAAATACAACCTCGTTACCTCCCAGACCCGTATCCCGCTGGTCCAGAACGGCACCGTTGACGTCGAGTGTGGCTCGACCACCAACAACGTCGAGCGCCAGCAGCAAGTGGCCTTCTCGGTCGGCATCTTCGAAGTCGGCACCCGCCTGCTGACCAAAGCAGAAGGCGGCAAGCCGGAAAACGCCAAGTACAAGGACTTCGCGGACCTGGCCGGCAAGAACGTGGTGACCACCGCCGGTACCACTTCCGAGCGCATCCTCAAGGCCATGAACGCCGACAAGCAGATGAAGATGAACGTCATCTCGGCCAAGGACCATGGCGAGTCGTTCCAGATGCTTGAGTCCGGCCGCGCCGTGGCTTTCATGATGGATGACGCACTGCTCGCCGGTGAAATGGCCAAGGCCAAGAACCCGAAGGGCTGGGCCATCGTCGGTACGCCGCAGTCCTATGAAATCTACGGCTGCATGGTCCGCAAGGAAGACCCGGCGTTCAAGGCTGCGGTCGACAAGGCCATCGTCAACCTCTACAAGTCGGGCGAGATCAACAAGATCTACGACAAGTGGTTCAACCAGCCAGTCCCGCCTAAAGGCCTGAACCTGCAGTTCCCGATGAGCGACGAGCTCAAGGCGTTGATCGCCAATCCTACCGACAAAGCTGCAGACGAAAAGAAGTCCTGATCCCCAGCTAGTTAGTGTCTAACCTTTCATCCGAGGGTGCCTCGCGCACCCCCGGATGCTCGAAGGTGCCCGTGAAAAACTGATCTGAGGGGAGATCCCGATGAATTACAACTGGGACTGGGGCGTATTCTTCAAGTCCACTGGCGTGGGCAGCGAAACCTATCTGGACTGGTACATCACCGGCCTGGGCTGGACCATCGCCATTGCCATCGCCGCCTGGATCATTGCCTTGCTGCTGGGTTCGATACTCGGCGTCATGCGTACCGTGCCAAACCGTCTGGTGTCGGGCATTGCCACCGCCTACGTGGAACTCTTTCGTAACGTACCGCTGCTGGTGCAGCTGTTCATCTGGTACTTCCTGGTACCCGACCTGCTGCCAGAGAACCTGCAGGAGTGGTACAAGCAGGACCTCAACCCGACCACCTCGGCGTTGATCAGCGTGATCGTCTGCCTGGGCCTGTTCACTGCCGCGCGTGTTTGCGAGCAGGTGCGTACCGGCATTCAGGCGCTGCCCCGCGGCCAGGAAGCCGCCGCCCGCGCCATGGGCTTCAGCTTGCCGCAGGTGTACTGGAACGTGCTGCTGCCGCAAGCCTACCGGATCATCATTCCGCCGCTGACCTCGGAATTTCTGAACGTGTTCAAGAACTCCTCGGTGGCCTCGCTGATCGGCCTGATGGAGCTGCTGGCGCAAACCAAACAGACCGCCGAGTTCTCGGCCAACCTGTTTGAAGCCTTCACCCTGGCGACCCTGATCTACTTCACCCTGAACATGGGCCTGATGTTGCTGATGCGCCTGGTCGAGAAGAAAGTCGCCGTGCCCGGCCTGATCTCCGTGGGGGGTAAATAATGGACTTCAGTGGAATCATTCCTGCCCTGCCGGGCCTGTGGAACGGCATGCTCATGACCCTGCAGCTGATGGTCATGGGCGTTGTCGGCGGTATCGTACTGGGCACCATCCTGGCCCTGATGCGCCTGTCGTCGAACAAGCTGCTGTCGAACGTGGCCGGCGCCTATGTCAACTACTTTCGCTCCATCCCGCTGCTGCTGGTGATCACCTGGTTCTACCTGGCGGTACCGTTCGTGCTGCGCTGGATCACTGGCGAAGACACCCCGATCGGGGCGTTCACCTCCTGCGTCGTGGCGTTCATGATGTTCGAGGCGGCGTATTTCTGTGAAATCGTCCGCGCCGGCGTGCAGTCGATCGCCAAGGGCCAGATGGGCGCCGCCCAGGCCCTGGGGATGACCTACGGCCAGACCATGCGCTTGATCATCCTGCCCCAGGCGTTTCGCAAGATGACCCCGCTGCTGCTGCAGCAGAGCATCATCCTGTTCCAGGATACCTCGCTGGTCTACACCGTCGGCCTGGTCGACTTCCTCAACTCGGCACGGGCCAGTGGCGACATCATCGGGCGCTCCAACGAGTTCCTGGTATTTGCCGGCGCCGTGTACTTCGTCATCAGCTTCTCCGCTTCCTTCCTGGTCAAGCGTCTGCAGAAAAGGATAACCGTATGATCTCCATCAAGAACGTCAACAAGTGGTACGGGGACTTCCAGGTTCTGACCGACTGCAACACCGAGGTCAAGAAAGGCGAGGTGGTTGTCGTCTGCGGTCCGTCGGGCTCGGGCAAATCGACCCTGATCAAGTGCGTCAACGCCCTGGAACCCTTCCAGAAGGGTGACATCGTGGTCGACGGTACCTCGATTGCCGATCCCAAGACCAACCTGCCGAAGCTGCGTTCGCGGGTCGGCATGGTGTTCCAGCACTTCGAACTGTTCCCGCACCTGACCATCACCGAAAACCTGACCATCGCGCAGATCAAGGTGCTCGGCCGCAGCAAGGAAGAAGCCACCAAGAAGGGCCTGCAACTGCTTGAGCGGGTCGGCCTCTCGGCGCATGCCCACAAGCACCCGGGCCAGCTCTCCGGTGGTCAGCAACAGCGCGTGGCGATTGCCCGCGCCCTGGCCATGGACCCGATCATCATGCTGTTCGACGAACCGACCTCGGCACTGGACCCGGAAATGGTCAGCGAAGTACTCGACGTCATGGTCCAGCTGGCCAACGAAGGCATGACCATGATGTGCGTGACCCATGAAATGGGCTTTGCCCGCAAGGTCGCCAACCGGGTGATCTTCATGGACAAGGGCAACATCATCGAAGACTGCACCAAGGAAGAGTTCTTTGGTGACCAGAGCGTGCGCGACGAGCGTACCCAGCACTTCCTCAGCAAGATCCTGCAACACTGAGGTGATCATCACGCTCTGTCCGGTGTACGCCGGCAGAGCGTGCTGGCCGTACCAAGGCTACTGTGATGAAATGCGACCCTACGCTCTTTCGCCCTGCCAAGCCTGCCCTTGCCGTGAAACCCCGTCTGATTCGCCAGCTGCTGTTACCGCCACTGATCATCCTGCTGATGATCGGCCTGGGCGTGGCCGGCTTCATGATCAGCGAACACAACGGCATCCGCACCTTGAGCGAAAACGGCGAGCGACAGCTCGAGCTGCACGCGCGCGCGGTCGAGAGCGAGATCAGCAAGTACACCTACCTGCCAAGCCTGCTGGAGCTTGAAAACAGCGTTTCCAGCCTGCTCACCGAAACCGATGGCGAACACCGCCAGGCGGTCAACGAATACCTTGAAGGCCTGAACCGCCGCAGCCGCAGCCGGGCGATCTTCGTCCTCGACACCAGCGGCCGGGTCCAGGCCACCAGCAACTGGCGCGATGTCGACAGCTTCCTCGGCGAAGACCTGTCGTTCCGTGCCTATTTCCAGGACGCCGTGCGCGGCCAGCCGGGGCGCTTCTATGGCATCGGCAGCACCACCGGGGAGCCGGGTTATTTCCTCGCCCACGGCCTGGAAGAACACGGCAAGATCATCGGCGTGGCGGTGATCAAGGTGCGCCTTGAGGCCATGGAAGAGCGCTGGCAACGGGCTCGCCTGGAGGCGTTCGTCAGCGACGAGAACGGCATCATCATCCTTTCCAGCGACCCGGCACGGCGGCTCAAGTCGGTGCGCCCGCTGACCCCGGAAATCAAGGAACGCCTGGCGCGCAGCCTGCAGTACTACTGGTGGCCGCTGAATGAACTGGAGCCGCTGTCGCGGGAGAAAATCGCCGACGGCGTCGAGAAGCTGAGCTTCCCGGCCAATGCCGAACTCGGCGATGGCCGCCGCGAAGTGGCGTACCTGGCGCAAACCCGGCGCCTGAGCGACACCCCCTGGCACTTCACCCTGCTCACGCCGCTGCAGGATCTACGCCGCGAATCCATGGTCCAGGGCATCCTGGTCGGCGTCGCCTTTGCCCTGCTGGCGATCCTGCTGATTGCCTGGAACGAACGACGCAAGGTGATCGCCACGCGCCTGGCCGCCCGTGAAGCGCTGGAAGAAGCCAACAGCCAGCTGGAGCGCAAGATCGCCGAACGCACCGCCGACCTGCGCGCCAGCAACGACCGGCTCAAGGGCCAGATCCGCGAACGCCGGCATGCCGAGCAGACCCTGCGCCACGCCCAGGACGAGTTGGTCCAGGCCGGCAAGCTGGCCGCCATCGGCCAGATGTCGACCAGCATCGCCCACGAACTGAACCAGCCGCTGGCGGCCCTGCGCACTTTGTCGGGCAACAGCGTGCGCTTCCTCGAACGCGGCGCGCTGGAAACCGTCAGCACCAACCTGCGCACCATGAACGACCTGATTGACCGCATGGGCCGCATCACCGCCAGCCTGCGCTCCTTCGCCCGCCGTGGCGAAGACAGCGGCAAGGCCTCGCTAGGCAAGGCCGTCGAGGCCAGCCTGCAGGTGCTGGGCAACCGCATCGCCGGCTGTCACCTGCAGTTGCACAGCAACTACGAAGACCAGAAGCTGGCCATCGACCAGACCCGCCTGGAGCAGATCCTGGTCAACCTGATCGGCAACGCCCTCGATGCCATGGCCGCGCAACCCATGCCGCAGTTGTGGCTGGAAGGCGAGCTGCAGGGCGACAAGTACCGCCTGCGCGTGCGCGACAACGGTCACGGCATCGATGACGAAGCGCGCAAGCACCTGTTTGAACCGTTTTTCACCACCAAACCGGGAGAGCACGGCCTGGGCCTGGGCCTGACCTTGTCTGCCAGCCTCGCCGCCGCCGCCAAGGGCAGCCTCAGCGTCGAACACCCCGCCAGCGGCGGCACTGCGTTCGTGCTCGGCCTGCCGCTGGTCAATGCCCCCACAGAATCAGCCGAGTCCCTATGAACCAAGCGCCCCTAACTGTCCTGATCGTCGAAGACGACCCGCATGTGCTGCTCGGCTGCCAGCAGGCGCTGGCCCTGGAAGACATTGCCTGCGAAGGCGTTGGCAGCGCCGAAGAGGCCCTGCAGCGCATCGGCGATGACTTTGCCGGCATCGTTGTCAGCGACATACGCCTGCCCGGCATCGATGGCCTGGAACTGCTCAGCCGCCTCAAGGCCCGCGACCGCAGCCTGCCGGTGGTGCTGATCACCGGCCACGGCGATATCGACATGGCGGTCGGCGCCATGCGCAACGGCGCCTACGACTTCATGGAAAAACCCTTCGCCCCGGAGCGCCTGGTCGAAGTGGTGCGCCGTGCCCTGGAGCAGCGCGGGCTGTCCCGCGAAGTGTTTGCCCTGCGCCGGCAACTGGCCGGGCAGAGTACCCTTGAAGGGCGAATCATCGGCCGCTCGCCGGCCATGCAGAACCTGCGTGAACTGATCGCCAACGTCGCCGATACTTCGGCCAATGTGCTGATCGAAGGCGAGACCGGCACCGGCAAGGAGCTGGTCGCCCGTTGCCTGCACGATTTCAGCCGCCGCCAGGGCGCGCCGTTCGTGGCCCTGAACTGCGGCGGCCTGCCGGAGAACCTGTTCGAGAGCGAAATCTTCGGCCACGAAGCCAACGCTTTTACCGGCGCCGGCAAACGCCGGATCGGCAAGATCGAGCACGCCAACGGCGGCACGCTGTTCCTCGACGAGGTTGAAAGCATGCCGCTGAACCTGCAGATCAAGCTGCTGCGCGTGCTGCAGGAGCGCACCCTGGAGCGCCTGGGCTCGAACCAGAGCATTGCCGTGGACTGCCGGGTTATCGCCGCGACCAAGTCCGACCTCGACACCCTGGGCCAGAGCGGGCAATTTCGCAGCGACCTGTACTACCGCCTGAACGTGGTGACCCTGGAACTGCCGCCACTGCGCGAGCGTCGCGAAGACATCCTGCAACTGTTCGAACATTTCCTGCAGCAGTCGTCATTGCGCTTCGACCGGGAAGTCCCGCAACTGGACAGCCAGACCCTGTCGCGGCTCATGGCCCACGACTGGCCAGGCAACGTGCGCGAACTGCGCAACGTCGCCGAGCGCTATGCCCTGGGTTTGCCGGCATTCAAAAAGGCCGGTGCCAGCGCCAACCAGGGCCTGGGCTTTGCCGAAGCGGTCGAGGCCTTCGAGCGCAACCTGCTCGGCGATGCCCTGCAACGTACCGGCGGCAACCTCAGCCAGGCCAGCCAGGAGCTGGGCATGGCCAAGACCACGCTGTTCGACAAAGTGAAAAAGTATGGCCTGGGCTGACCGGCCGCAGAAACGGAACAAAACGTGGACCTGATCCTCAAAGCCTGCCTGGGTGCGGCCGTGGTGGTGATCCTTGCCGCCCTGGCCAAGACCCGCAACTACTACATAGCCGGCCTGGTGCCGTTGTTCCCGACCTTCGCCCTGATCGCCCACTACATCGTCGGCAAGGGGCGTTCACTGGAGGACCTGAAGACCACCATCCTGTTCAGTGCGTGGTCGATCATCCCCTACTTCGTTTACCTGGCGACGCTGTACCTGCTGGTCGAGCGCCTGCGCCTGGAAACTTCGCTGGCCCTGGCGACCCTGGCCTGGCTGGTGGCGGCGACGGTGCTGGTGAGTGTCTGGGTCAGATTGCATTGACCTGTTCAGGGCAGCAGCAGTCTCAATACACCGCCACATGGGTATCGGCCAGGCGCTGCGTGTTCAGATACGGCAACACCGCACCCAGCAACGGCCCTTTGAACTGCTCCTGAAAGCGATGCGCCAACCCTGGAATCAGGCGTAGCTGGCTGCCCTTGATGTGCGCTGCCAGGTGTACGCCATGCATCACCGGCAGCAGCGGGTCGGCGGTGCCATGCACCACCAGGGTCGGCAGGCGCAGGTTGTTGAGCAGCTCAACCCGGCTCTGTTCGGCGAGGATCGCCATGATCTGGCGCTTGACCCCTTCGGGGTTGAAGGCGCGGTCGTAGGCGATCGCGGCCTGCTCAAGCAGCGCCTGGCGATCATCCTTGACCTCGGGGCTGCCTAAGGCGGCCAGCAAGTCGGCCTGCTGCTCAAGCGCCACCTCGCGATTCGGCGCGCCGCGCCTGGCCAGCAACTGCACCAGCGCCGGGCTTGGTGCCGGCAGGCCCTGGGCACCGGAACTGGACATGATCAGGGTCAGGCTCTCGACCCGCTGCGGTGCCAGCGCCGCCAGATGCTGGGCGATCATGCCGCCCATGCTCACGCCCAGTACATGAAAGCGCTCCACCTGCAGGGCATCCATCAACCCCAGGCCGTCTTCGGCCATGTCGCTCAGGGTGTAAGGCGCGGCCACCGGCAAACCCAGCTTGTAGCGCAGCACTTCGAAGGTCAGGTTGGCGTCGTCTGGCGCCTGGTTCCAGCTGGACAGGCCGACATCACGGTTATCGTAGCGGATCACCCGAAAGCCCTGCTGACACAGGGCCACCACCACTTCATCGGGCCAGTGGATCAGTTGCCCGCCCAGGCCCATGACCAGCAGCAAGACCGGGTCCGAATCACGCCCGATGCTCTGGTAAGCCAGGCTGACCTGCGCCAGCTCGACCCGTTCAGTGGGCACGTTGACGTCGCAACGCGACGCTGCAAAAGAAGGAATGGCGCACATCAGCGCCAGAAAAAAAACCAAAGCCCGCATGAGCGAAACACCAGAATGCAAATCCCCAGTAGAGCGCGAGTCTGATGAAATTCGTTCAAGCGCGCTGCCACAGTTGCGTGACAGTTTGATGAATGTCGCCCGACGGTTATCCGCAGTACCTATGTACCGCATCTAGCGGCAACGCCTCGCGCCCAATGTGAACGCCATTTCCGGCCATAACTTCACGTTTGGGATACCCCATGAGCGACTTGCCAGAAATTCCCGCCCCTCACTCTCCTGTGGATTTCATTTCAGTCATAAACCACGACACTGCGTTGCTGGCAGATGCCAGCAAACGCTGGAAAGACCATCGCGATACTTTCACCACCTTGCTTGCACAAGCACCCGGCGTTTACCAGACACTACAGGACGTAGTACGCGAACAGCTGGGTGTCGATCCACTGAGCACTGCCCTGCGATTTCGTATCTCCGATACACATGACAGCGATGTCAGCCTGGTCGCCCTGGCGCTACACACGCGCCAGTATCCCCAGCCGCCCGCTGATCTTGACCAGCACGCCCGGGTGACCGCTCAGGGCCCCGATCATCCGACCTTGCGCCTGACACCCACGCAACTGCTCGCCAGGCTTGCGCAACTGGACCTTCCCGCGGCGGTCCGACACCAGTGGGATCGCTACTGGCAAGCGCGGGCCTCGGATACCGCCGTCAGCCGCCGTACCCATGCCCAGAACCAGTACCTGGATATTTTCAAGGCCAGTTGGGATGTGGCGCTGGCAACCGGCAAATTCGATAGGCAACAGCAACGCGCGGTCAAAGAGGTGCTCGACAACCCTGAATGGCATAGCCAGCAAGGTATCGAGATCCAGACCGTCGCGATAGACGACCAGGTAATGCCAGGAGCGCTGCTGTTCAAAACCGAAGACGAACCACAACTGATGCTGTATCGCCCCGGCAGCGGCTTCAGTACCCACGCGTCCCAGGCGGACCTGGAGGCGGCCATTGGCGCCACGGCCTCCAGCGTCAGCTATGAAAGCCACGACAGCCTTTCGGGCGGTTTCAGCCCGCTGTTCAACAGCCTGCTCAATGAGCGTTTGAGCGCGCTGGACTTCAAGCCCGGCGAAGATATCCGCCAGTTTGGCGAACTTGCGCTGTCGATGGTCCACTGGGTCGATACTCAGCAGCGCAGTTCAAGCATCTTCAGCCTGCCGCCTGCCCTTGAATCAACCGACAGCGAAGACGCCTCGCAGCGTTCGTTCTACGACTTTGGCAGCTTGAACCTCGACATCCCTTATTCCATCCGCCTGCAACAGATCAACACCCAGCGGGCACTAATGGCCAGCATTGCCGAAACCGATCTGCAAGCGCTCAAGGATCATCAGCAAACTCTTGGCGATGCCTGCCAACAAGCGGAACAGGCCATTGAGCAGCAACTGAAGACCGACACCTGGCAACAGGAGCAATCCCCCGCCGCCAATGCTGCGCTGCTCCAGGCGCATTACCACGGCTTGCGCGCCCACGCGCGCTTGCAGAACCTGCTGGGGCAAATCGATAACGAAGAATTGAGGTGGCTCGAAAGCCTTCTCGATCAACCCGACACCTTCCCGCGCCTGGGCTCCCGTATTGTCGCGGCGCATCCAGTGCTCAACACAACGTCGATGGACAATGGCGTCCAAATCTCTACCAGCACCACCCTCAATGATTGCCTGGTCGTGACCCTGCAGGACGGTGACAAACCGCAGAGCCTGCTGCTGTACTGGCCGGGTGAAGCCGGCGGGCTGCTACGCTGCGCCAACCAAGCGGAACTGACCCGCTGCTTCGCCATTAACGACCAGAGCGAGCAGTCACTGAGCCTGAGCCCGGTGACCGGCGATGTCCTGGCCGTGGTTCTGGCCCACCATTTAAGCCAGGCCAAGACTGCGCTGACCACCGAGGAGGCGCCCGCGGCGGTGAAAGAAGCACTGGCCCGGCGCCTGCAGGTCCCCCGCCACGCCGCGCGCGAGTACGCGTTCAACCTGATCCAGGAGCAGGAAACCAGTGCCACGTTGACGGGCGTTTCCCTGAACTGGCTGGACAAGCTGTCGGCAAGCGATCGGGCGATGCTCAAGGCCGGCACCCTCGGCTTCATCGCGGCCATGCACCGGGCCCAAGCCCTAGTCGCCCGCGACCTGCCCCACCGCGAACTGTTCTGCCGCCAGCTCATCAGCCAACGCCTGAAGCAGGACTTCCCTGGCTACGACGACAGCCCCATCACCCTCTACCTGCCAGAGAGCACCTCGTGGGTGCCCATTGTGGTTGACAGCACCAGCCCCCAGGGCATTGCCACCAAGTCGACGCTCAAGGCCAGCAACAAATGGGTCGACCTGACGCTGGATGCCTTGTTGCTGGACAACATCGACGAGGCCATGAAAGAGCGTCTGAGTTTTCTCAAGCTGAAGCTCAACACATCGAATCAGGCGCTTGTTCAACAGCTCAAGGACAGCATCGACAAAACCTACCTGAGCGGCCTGGCCACCGACCTTGACCTGGCCCAGCAATACGAGAACAAGATCACCGAGGCGTATCGGGGCACTCACGAAAGCGCTTTTTCCCGGGCCTATCGGCGTCAATGCCTGGGTGAACCTTTCCGTCAGATGCTCATCATGCATAGCGCCCAGGCCAGGGCCAAGGGCGAGCTGGATGACAGGGGCCAGACGATCTTCAATATCGCCATCGACGCCGACAACAAAGCGGCCTACCAAGCCGACGGCCACGATATTGAACTGATTTCTGCGCGGCTGAGCGCAGGCGGCAAAGACACCGACAGCTACGGCACTACGCTGTCCGGGGTCACCTTCATCAGCGATCAGAACAGCGGCATCACTGTACTCTACCGACCCGAGCATCCCACCCGCCTGGTGCGCCAGTACAGCAGCCTGGAAGCGGCCCGTTCCGGCTTGTATAACCTGAGCAAGCAGAGCGGCGAAATCGACTACCTGGCCGGGCGCGCCTTGCTGGGCAACCCGGACGCACACCGATCGCGGATGCGCCAGGCCATCGAACATCGCTTCGACGGCATTATTGGCCTGGGCACGACATGGCCCTCGACCACCTCACTGGCCCAGCACCTGCTCGACGCCCAAGGTGGCCGGATACTCGAAGCCCATCGCGCCACCTCGCGCTCGAACCGCGACCTGTGGCTGGAAAACTTCGCCTACCAGAGCGGCATGATCTTTAACTACATCAAGATGGCGCTGGGCTTCATTCCGGTAATCGGCACCGTCGTCGCCGTCTACGACTTCTTTGACGCCAGCGCCCGACTGGTCAGCGCATTGCGCCAGGATGAGGTGTACAAGGCGCTGGAGGCGCTGCAACAAGTGCTGCTGGCTTTCGTCGATGCTGCCATCGACCTTGCGCCCGGCCTGCCCCTCAAGGCCCTGAGCGCCCGTCAGCTGACCCGCCAGCGTCAGTTGCAACTGTTGCAAGCAGGCCCGGCGGCAGGCTTTGCGCCCGGCAGCGCCCGACGCCTGTCGCGCTTTGAAGGCTGGGAATACCAGACGCCGTTGTCGCTGGCCGGGATCGAGCCGGGGCGCCACGGCAAGTACAAAGGCATCTACCAGCACGCCAAAGGCGACTTCATCCTGGTGGGCGACCGCCCCTGCCAGGTGCAATGGCTGGAGACGGAACACACCTGGCGTCTGCGTGGCACACAGTTCAAGACCTGGCGGAAAAATATCGCGCTGAATGAAAACGGCCAGTGGGACACCCATTTCGCGCTGTATGGCGTGCACCTGCTCGGCGGCGGCGCAGGCGGCGGGCAGGTCCTGGGACACCTGGCGGATGTACTGGCACCGTACTGGCCGGCGGCGATTCGCGAGCGGCTACCGATATCCTGGACGGATGTACGTCAGCGCCAATACCAAAGGCTTTTAAACAAATTAAGGTCAGACGGCGAAGCCTTTCAACTGCAAACACGTAGAGTCAATGACAAACACCGCCAAGGGCTAGCAATTACAGAGCAGGAGATCGAAAAGGACATCACGGACGGGCTTGCGCTGTACTCAACCTACGAAGACTTCCTGGCACTGGCAACACGCTCCAACGCCCAGTCAACAAAAGATCAAATGAGCGTCACAGCGAAAATGCTGACCAGCCGCTACCATCTCAGATTGAACAACGCCATAACACGCGTCGAATCTATTTATACCGAAATAGAGAATATCGGCCTGGAGCTCAAGAGACTGGCCCAGGGAATCGCGCAAACCCTAGCGCCGGACGGAACCACAGGAGAGGCTTTTTACACCCTTACTCGTCAGCTGGCGCAGAAGAGAAATCAGGTCCTGCCCCTTCGCCGCAACATTCTCGACGCACTTGAACTGATGGCACGCCATATCGACAACATGAGGACCTGGAAACTCAAAATCACCCGGGGCATTGACCGAAGAGACTTTATCAGCGACATCGATCGCGTGACCGAAAACCTCACACCCGTGGTGCTCAACGGCCTGCGAATCGACCAGCTCAAAGAGTTGATCAGTAAACCGCTAAGCGGTTTCGACCTAGGTTGGGCTCGTCTTCAGGAAAAATTGTCAGCACCGCGCAAGCGCCTTGACCGGATGCTCTATGCCCTGAGCCAGCTTGCTTCGGTCAGCCATAGCAGAGTGCAACGCAGTGCAATACTCAAACAAGGAATCGATGAACTTCACGCCTTCAAAAACAATCTGCGTTACTGGAGCATCAGCAGTGATGAGTACTTCGACGCCGCCGTTGTAAAGGTACTAGAAAGTAGCCTCGACGATAGCATCAATTATTACAGCCGCTACTTGAAGACACCCACCGAAAACCTTCCGACCGTGCAGAGAAACCAGCCTAGCAGCGCTCGGGTGTTTCAAACCACTGACGACCTTTACCTTATTGGTACTCCCACACAACAGCGCAACACCTACACACTCACGGGCATCAATGGTCGTGACGAAATCTACACTCAAGGCGCCGACGGCAGGTTCATCCTGCAAAACCCCCAAACGTCTGCGGGGTCAGCCAGTCAAACATCGCTTTCACAAAGCCGCTCCGAGGCACGCAAATTTCTCGACGGATCCACTGCGTTTCGCAACAAAGTCGATGATTATGCCACTCAAAACCTGGAACCCGCCAGCCTTGAGGACTTGATGCTCAAACGGGCCGACGACCTGAATGCTGCCGCCAACACAATCGAACGCCTAAGCCCCACCGACGACTTGATCAACGAACTGCGCGAAGCCGCAAGACAGCTGGTGAACGATGGACGTCAACTGCGCGTCCAGCAAATTCTGCAAACCAAACAGCCTAACGGCGGCCACCTTGAGTACTTAGAGAATCAACGGGGTGTGGTGGAGATCGAAAAGGTTGGCGGCCTTGTGGAACTAAGAAAACGCCCCGATGGACGTCCGGACTTTCTGCAGGAGTACGTCATCTATGATCGCACCCATCAACCGCGACGTACCCTCTGGTATGCGCACTTCCATTACAACAAGCAGAAGCCGCGCTTTGCCGAGTTCGACAAAGCCCATTTGAAAATACCGGCCCAGCGCAAACTGGGCACAGAATGGCAAAGCAGCCAGATCGAAGAAGTGCAAATCTGGCGAGGTGACCTGGGCCGGCCATTGGCCGAACGTGTCTTCGCCCACCTCTTCTGAAACCACACCGGGCATCCTTGAACAGGATGCCCGGCTCGCGCTCTACGCCAGTTCGCTGCGCAGTTGCCGCGCCGCCGCGACCATATTGATTAACGCAGCTTCAGTCTCCGGCCAGGCGCGGGTCTTCAGGCCGCAGTCCGGGTTGACCCACAGGCGTTCAGCCGGGATGCGCTTGACCGCCTTGCTCATCAATTTGACCATCTCGGCCGTGTCCGGCACCCGCGGTGAGTGGATGTCGTAGACGCCCGGGCCGATGTCGTTGGGGTAGTCGAAAGCTTCGAAGGCCTCCAGCAACTCCATGTCCGAACGTGAAGTCTCGATGGTGATGACGTCGGCGTCCATGGCCGCGATCGCTTCGATCACATCGTTGAACTCGCTGTAGCACATGTGGGTGTGGATCTGGGTTTCATCGCGCACGCCGCTTGAGCACAGGCGGAAGGCTTCCACCGCCCAACCCAGGTATTGCTGCCATTGCGCCCGGCGCAGCGGCAGACCTTCACGGAACGCGGCTTCGTCGATCTGCACGATCTTGATGCCGGCGGCTTCCAGGTCCTGCACTTCGTCACGAATGGCCAGCGCCAGTTGCTCGGCCTGGATCTTGCGCGACACGTCTTCGCGCGGGAACGACCACATCAGCATGGTCACCGGGCCCGTCAGCATGCCCTTCATGACCTTGCTGGTCAGGCGCTGGGCGTATTCGATCCAGGCCACGGTCATGGCCTGCGGACGGCTGAGGTCGCCGTAGATGATCGCAGGCTTTACGCAACGCGAGCCGTAGCTCTGCACCCAGCCAAAGCGGGTGAAGGCATAGCCGTCCAGTTGCTCGGCAAAGTACTCGACCATGTCATTGCGCTCGGCTTCACCGTGCACCAGCACGTCCAGGCCCAGGCGTTCCTGGACCTGCACGGCGTGGCGAATCTCGCTGTGCATGGCATCGGTGTAATCGTTGGCCGAGAGCTTGCCCTGCTTAAAGGCCTGACGCGCCAGACGGATCGCCGAGGTCTGCGGGAAAGAACCGATGGTGGTGGTCGGGAACGCCGGCAATTGCAGGCGCTGACGCTGGGCTTCGATACGCTGGGCGAAGGCCGACTGACGCCGGCTATCGGCAGCGGTGACGGCGGCCAGGCGCGCCTGGACCTGCGGCTTGTGAATGCGTGGCGACTCGGCACGGCTTTTCTGTACCGCGCGGCTGTGGCTCAGGGCGTTTTGTACTGCTGGCAAGTGCGGGGTATCCAGGGCCTTGGCCAGCACGGCGATCTCTTCACACTTTTGCACGGCGAAGGCCAGCCAGCTTTTCAGCTCGGCATCGAGCTTGTCTTCACGGGAGAGGTCCACGGGACTGTGCAGCAACGAGCAGGAACCGGCGACCCAGAGGTTGGCACCGAAGCGCTGCTGGGCCTGTTGCAGCTGCTCCAGTGCCTTGTCCAGGTCGCAGCGCCAGACGTTGCGGCCGTTGACCACACCCAGCGACAGTACCTTGTAGGTTGGCAGGCGATCGAGCACGGCCGGCAGTTGTTCCGGGGCGCGCACCAGGTCGATGTGCAGGCCATCCACCGGTAGGCCGACGGCCAGGCCGAGGTTGTCTTCCAGGCCACTGAAGTAGGTGGCGACCAGTTTCTTCAGGGGCGAGTACTGGAGGATGTGGTAGGCACGTTCGAAGGCGTTCTTCCATTCCTGCGGCAGGTCCAGGCCAAGGATCGGCTCGTCGATCTGCACCCACTCCACACCCTGGCGCGACAGGCGGCTGAGGATTTCACCGTACACCGGCAGCAGGCGCTCAAGCAGGTCGAGCTTGTCGAACTCGCCGCCCTTGGCCTTGCCCAGCCACAGGTAGGTCAGCGGGCCGATCAGCACCGGTTTCACCGCGTGGCCGAGGGCCTGGGCTTCGGCGACTTCTTCGAACAGTTGCTCCCAACTGAGCAGAAAGCGCTGGTCAGCACTGAATTCCGGGACTAGGTAGTGGTAGTTGGTGTCGAACCACTTGGTCAGCTCTTGCGCATATTGCGTCTGGCCGTGGCTGGCACCGCAGCAGGTGCTGGCGCCACGGGCCATGGCGAACAGGGTATCGAGGGTCGGCAGGCCGTTATCACCGGTAACCTGGGCGAAGCGCTCGGGAATTGCACCGAAGGTCAGCGAGTGAGTCAGCACCTGGTCGTACCAGGCAAAGTCGCCAACCGGCAGCAGCTCGATCCCGGCGTCTTTCTGCACCTGCCAGTGACGGGCACGCAGTTCGCGGCCAACGGCTTCAAGGCCGGCCTGATCGAGATCGCCTTTCCAGTAGGCTTCTTGTGCTTTTTTCAGTTCGCGGTCAGCGCCGATGCGCGGGAAACCAAGGTTGTGGGCCAGTGCCATGAGAAAACGTCCTCCCTGTAAAAGATGACGCTATTGTCGACAGCCAGACCAACATGAGACAAACTCAATAAATTCGTGTTCATCTCAAAATTTACTCATGGAGCCCCTCGGTGCTGGAAATTCGCCACCTGAAAACCCTGCACGCCTTGCGCGAAGCCGACAGCCTGGTCGAGGCCGCTGAACGCCTGCACCTGACCCAGTCGGCACTGTCCCATCAGTTCAAGGAGCTCGAGGAGCGCCTGGGCATGCCGCTGTTCATGCGCAAGACCAAGCCGCTGCGTTTTACCAGCGCCGGCCTGCGCCTGCTGCAGCTGGCCGATGCCACCCTGCCATTGTTGCGCGGCGCCGAGCGTGACATCGCCCGCCTGGCCGGCGGCACTGCCGGGCGCCTGCACATGGCCATCGAATGCCATAGTTGCTTCCAGTGGCTGATGCCGACCATCGACCAGTTCCGCGATGCCTGGCCGGAGGTCGAACTGGACCTGGCCTCGGGCTTTGCCTTCGCCCCGCTGCCGGCGCTGGCCCGCGGCGACCTCGACCTGGTGGTGACCTCCGACCCGCTGGAGCTCAGCGGCATCACCTACGTGCCGCTGTTTACCTACGAAGCCATGCTCGCCGTGGCCAACCAGCACCCGTTGGCGCACAAGCCGTACATGGTGCCGGAAGACCTGGCCACGGAAACCCTGATCACCTACCCGGTAGAACGTGACCGCCTGGATATCTTCACCCGCTTCCTGGAGCCGGCCGACGTCGAGCCCGCGCAGGTGCGCACGGCCGAATTGACGGTGATGATGATGCAACTGGTGGCCAGCGGCCGCGGGGTCTGCGGCATGCCGCACTGGGCCTTGCACGAGTACAGTTCGCGCGGCTACGTGAAGGCCAAGCGCCTGGGCGAGAAAGGCCTGTTCGCCACGCTCTACGCGGCGGTGCGCAGCGACATGCTCGATGCGCCGTACATGCGCGATTTTCTGCTGACCGCCAAGGACACCTCGTTCTCGACCCTCGATGGCGTCAGCGCGGTACGCTGAGCCTTACACGGCCCGGCGTTGCTCCTGCACCAGGCGCAACGCCAGGCCGGCCAGGACGAAACCCATCACGTAGCGCTGCAGCATCAGCCACAGCGGGTAGCGCACAAACCAACCGGCGATGCCGGCGGCGAACAATGCGATCAGCAGGTTGACCGAAAAGCTTACGGCGATCTGGGTCAGGCCCAGGGCCAGGCTCTGGAGCAGCACCGAGCCGTTTTCCGGCGAGACGAACTGCGGCAGCACCGAGAGGTAGAACACCGCCACCTTGGGGTTGAGCACGCTGGTCAGAAAACCCATCAACACCAGTTTGCGCGGCGAGTCCGGCGCCAGCTCACGAGGCTCGAACGGCGAACGGGCACCCGGCTTGACCGCCTGCCAGGCCAGCCACAGCAGGTAGCCGGCACCGGCCCACTTGAGCAGGTCGTAGGCCAGCGGCACGGCCATGAACAATGCAGTCAGGCCAATGGCTGCGGCCGTCATGTGCACCAGAAAGCCGCCGACCACCCCCAGCAGCGACGTCACCCCGGCCATGCGGCCCTGGCAGATCGAACGGGAAATCAGGTAGATCATGTTTGGCCCGGGGGTGAGCACCATCAGCAGCGCGGCGCCGATAAACAGCAGCCATTCATGGGTGGGGATCATCGGCATTCCTTTGCAAGTGAGATCAGGCAGGTGCTGTAGTTAACTGCCGGTACAGCGGCAGAATCAAGTCCCGGGTCAACGGCGCCAGCTCCAGGGTCAGTTGTTTGCGCGCCGAGACCCAGACCACCTCTTCGATTTCCGCGGCAGGCTCGACCGGCATGGCGGTGTGCACCTTGAAAATCTCGGCCTGGACGACAAAACCCGGCTCGTTGGCGGCCGGGGCACTGAATTGCCCCAGGTACTCGGCGTCCTGCGCCTCGATCGCCAAGCCCAGCTCCTCGAACAGCTCGCGGGCCAGGGCGCTGACCGGCTGCTCGTCGGCCTCGATCTTGCCACCAGGCTGCATGAACGCCTGGGTACCGCGCTTGCGCACCAGCAGGGTACGGCCTTGCGGGTCAAGCAGGAGGGCGGCGGCGATGCGGATGGTTTTGCTCATGGGACGCTCGTGAACAGGAAAGCGCGCAAGGATCACATGTTGGCAGGTGCCTTTCAATCCTGG
Source organism: Pseudomonas sp. NPDC087612 (assembly GCF_044743505.1). NCBI lineage: Bacteria > Pseudomonadati > Pseudomonadota > Gammaproteobacteria > Pseudomonadales > Pseudomonadaceae > Pseudomonas > Pseudomonas sp. NPDC087612. Next base: position 408,433 of record NZ_JBIUWO010000004.1, on the reverse strand, counting down.
GCCGGTCTGACGAACGCCCCTTGCAAGCCCGCGCCATTGGCCGCATAAACAGGCCATGAACCTACCCGCCTGCAAGCACCCGGAACTGGACGCCTTCCACCCCGCGGTCCGCACCTGGTTCGAGCGCCAGTTCCCGACGGTCACCGCCGCCCAGGCCCGGGCCTGGCCGTTGATCGGCAGCGGGCAATCGTTGTTGGTGGCAGCGCCTACCGGCTCGGGCAAAACCCTCACTGCCTTCCTGGCCATCCTCGACGAGCTGTTCGTGCAGGGCCTGGCCGCCGGCCAGTTGCCGGACCAGACCCAGGTGGTCTACGTCTCGCCACTCAAGGCGCTGTCCAACGATATCCAGATCAACCTGCAGGCGCCGCTGGCCGGGATCAACGCGGTACTGGCCGAGCAAGGCCTGGCGCCGCTGGAAATCCGCACGGTGGTGCGCAGCGGCGATACCCCGCAAAAAGAGCGCACAGCCATGCGCCGCCAGGCGCCGCATATTCTGGTGACCACCCCCGAATCGCTGTATGTATTGCTCGGCTCGGCCTCCGGGCGCCAGGGCCTGGCCAGCGTGCACACGGTAATCGTCGACGAAATCCACGCCCTGGCCGGCAACAAGCGCGGCAGCCATCTGGCCCTGAGCCTGGAACGCCTTGAAGCGCTGTGCGGGCGGCCGCTGCGACGCATCGGCCTGTCGGCCACGCAACGCCCGGTCGAGCGCGTGGCGCAGTTTCTGGTGGGCCAGGGGCGCGAGTGCGCGATTGTCGATATCGGCCATGCCCGCCCCCGCGACCTGGGCCTGGAAGTGCCGCCGGTGCCGCTTGGTGCGGTGATGGCCACGGATGTCTGGGGCCTGGTCTACGATCGCCTGGCGGCCTTGGCCCGCGAGCACCGCACCACCCTGGTGTTCGTCAACACCCGGCGCCTGGCCGAGCGCCTGACCCGCCATTTGAGTGAACGCCTGGGCCGCGACGCCGTGGCCGCGCACCACGGCAGCATGGCCAAGGAGTACCGCCTGGACGCCGAGCAACGGCTCAAGCGTGGTGAGCTGCAGGTCCTGGTAGCCACCGCCTCGCTGGAGCTGGGCATCGATATCGGTGAGGTCGAGCTGGTCTGCCAGATCGGCTCGCCTGGCTCAATTGCGGCGTTTTTGCAAAGGGTCGGGCGCTCCGGCCACCAGGTCGAGGGCACGCCCAAGGGCCGGCTGTTCCCGCTCTCGCGCGATGACCTGATCGAATGCGCAGCGTTGCTCGATTGCGTGCGCCGCGGCGAGCTCGACCGCCTGCAGGTGCCGCAGGCACCGCTGGACGTATTGGCGCAACAGATCGTCGCCGAAGTCAGCAACCAGGAGTGGCATGAACAGGCGCTGTTCGACTGCCTGCGCCGGGCCATGCCCTACGCCGAGCTGGATCAAGGCCACTACCAGGCGCTGCTGCGCATGCTCGGTGAAGGCTTCAACGGTCGCCAGGGTATCCGCAGCGCCTATCTGCACCGCGATGCGGTCAACGGTACCCTGCGCGGGCGCCGTGGCGCGCAACTGACGGCGCTGACCAGCGGCGGCACCATCCCCGATAACGCCGACTACAGCGTGGTGCTCGAACCGCAGAGCCTGAACATCGGCACGGTCAACGAAGACTTCGCGGTGGAAAGCATCGCTGGCGATATCTTCCAGCTGGGCAACGCCTCTTACCGCATCCTGCGCGTGGAAAGCGGCCGGGTGCGGGTCGAGGACGCCAAGGGCCTGCCGCCGAGCATCCCGTTCTGGCTCGGTGAAGCGCCGGGGCGCAGTGACGAGTTGTCGGCAGGCGTGGCACGCTTGCAAGGCGAGATCGACCAGCGCCTGGGCGCTGCCGACGGCCAGTTGCAACCGCTGCTCGACTGGCTGACGGCCGAGCTGAGCCTGGGCCTGGACAGCGCCGAGCAGTTGCTTGAATACCTGGCCCATACTCGCCAGGTGCTCGGCGCCCTGCCCTCGCAGCAGACCCTGGTGATGGAGCGCTTTTTCGACGAGTCCGGCGGCACCCAGCTGATCATCCATTCACCGTTCGGCAGCCGCATCAACCGCGCCTGGGGCCTGGCCCTGCGCAAGCGCTTCTGCCGTACCTTCAACTTCGAGCTGCAGGCGGCGGCCAGCGAAGATGCGATTGTCCTGTCGCTGTCGGCCAGCCACAGTTTTGCCCTCGAAGAGGTCTGGCGTTACCTGCACAGCAACAGCGCCGAGGCGGTGCTGATTCAGGCCCTGCTCGATGCGCCGCTGTTCGGCGTGCGCTGGCGCTGGAATGCCGGCACCGCGCTGGCCCTGCCGCGTTTTGTCGGCGGGCGCAAGGTGGCGCCGCAAATCCAGCGGATGAAAAGCGAAGACCTGATAGCCGCAGTGTTCCCCGACCAGATCGCCTGCCTGGAAAACCTCGCCGGCGAGCGGCAGATTCCCGATCACCCGCTGGTCGAGCAGACCCTCGACGACTGCCTGCACGAAGCCATGGACAGCGAAGGCTGGCTGGCGCTGCTGCGGCGTATCGAGCACGGCCAGATCACGCTGATTGCCCGTGACCTGCCCGCGCCTTCGCCGCTGGCCTCGGCCATTCTCAACGCCCGGCCCTATACCTTCCTGGATGATGCGCCGCTAGAAGAACGACGCACCCAGGCCGTACTCAATCGCCGCTGGAACGAGGCGCAAAGCAGCGATGACCTCGGCGCGCTCGACCCGCAGGCCATCGCCGCCGTACAAAGCGAGGCGTGGCCGACGCCCACCCGCAGCGATGAAATGCATGAGGCTCTGATGAGCCTGGCCTGCATCAGCCAGGCCGAAGCCGAGGCCAATGACGGCTGGCAAGAGTGGCTGGCGGCGCTGGGCAATGAAGGCCGCGCCTGCCGCCTGCAACTGAGCGGTGGCCAAGCATTGTGGCTGGCCCGCGAACGCCTGATGCTGCTGCGCGCCCTGTACCCAAACGCGCCCCTGACACCCGACGTCAGCGCCCTGCCCGGCTTTGATCAGGCCATGGACGCCGAAGCCGCATTGGTCGAGCTGCTGCGCGCACGCCTGAGCGGCTTCGGCCCGCTGACGACCGAGCAGATTGCCGCGCCGCTGCAACTGCCGGTCAGCGCCATCGAGCAGGCCCTGGCCCGCCTGGAAGGCGAAGGCTACGTGATGCGCGGGTACTACTTTCAACCAAATCAGCAACCGAACCAGCAACCGGGCCAGCAAGCGCTGCAATGGTGCGAACGGCACCTGCTGGCGCGGATTCATCGCTACACCATCAAGCGCCTGCGCCGGGAAATCGAACCGGTCAGCCTGCAGGACTTCACCCGCTTTCTGTTCGACTGGCAGCACCTGGCACCCGGCTCGCGCCTGCAAGGCCAGGCCGCGCTGAGCGCCGTGCTCGATCAGTTCGAAGGTTACCCCGCAGCGGCGGCGGCCTGGGAAAGCGACCTGCTGCCCACCCGGCTCAAGGACTACAGCCCGCGCTGGCTCGACGAAGCCTGCCGCGCCGGCAAATATGCCTGGGCGCGCCTGGCCCCGAGCGCCGCGGCGAGCACCCTGCGCAGCACGCCGCTGGTGCTGTTGCCACGCCCCCGCCTGGGCTTGTGGCGGGCCCTGAGCCCGGCGCTGGACAGCAGCGAACTGGGCCTGCGTGCCCAACGCGTACACACGGTGTTGAGCGAACACGGCGCATTGTTCTTCGATGAGCTGGTGCACGACGCCCACCTGCTGCCCAGCGAACTGGAAAACGCCTTGCAAGAGCTGGTGGCCGCCGGTTTGATCAGCGCCGACAGCTTTGCCGGCCTGCGTGCACTGATTACCCCGGCGAGCAAACGCCAGGGCCGTAGCCATCGCCGCGGTCGCGGGCCGTTGTTCGGCGGTATGGAAGACGCCGGGCGCTGGGCGCTGTTGCGCAACCCCACTGCCAAGCGTGACGAGGACCTTGAACACATCGCCCGCACCTTGCTGCGCCGCTATGGCGTGATGTGCTGGCGCTTGCTGGATCGCGAGGCCGACTGGCTGCCCAGCTGGCGCGAGCTGCTGCGCTGCTACCACCGCCTGGAAGCCCGCGGCGAAATCCGTGGCGGGCGCTTTATCAGCGGCCTGGCCGGCGAGCAGTTCGCCCTGCCCGAGGCCGTGGCACTGCTACGCGAAGTGCGCCGGCGCCCGCTCGATGGCAGCCTGGTGGCGATCAGCGCCAGCGACCCGCTGAACCTGGTCGGCACCCTGCTGCCGGGCAGCAAGGTGCCTGCAGTCAGCGGCAATCGCCTGCTTTATCGCGATGGTGTGCCGGTGGCGACGCTGATTGCCGGCAAGCTCCAGTTCAATGCAGAAGATGAACTGGCGGCGCATGGCGAATGGCGCGAGCGCCTGATCCGCGATGCTGCTCTGGTCACTTGACCTGCGGCGCGGCGAACCCGGCAAAGCGCTTGTTGAAACCGGCCACCCGACCTTCGACCGTGGTCTTGCGTTGCTGGCCGGTATAGATCGGATGCGAGGCGCTGGAAACATCCAGGGCCACGTAGGGGTAGGTTTTGCCGTCGCTATGGGTGTGGCTGCGGTCAGTGTCGACGGTCGAGCCGATCAGGAAGTACACATCGGCGGCAGTGTCGTGGAACAGCACGGGGCGATAGTCGGGGTGAATGCCGGGTTTCATGGCCAAGCCTCTTGGGAAAATGAACGAACAAGAACTGATACTATATAACATATCAATTGCTCGCAAATACAAATGATTTTCGATTCCAAGATGAAGCTTGCAGCCCTTGCGCGCTGCGGGCTGGCGCTGGAAACCCCAACCGGGCTAAGGTCGGGGTTTGTCCAGGCCCTGAGCCTGACCGTGCCATCGCAAGGAAACCGTATGAGCCTGTCACTTCTCAGCCGCTACGCCTTCTTCGCTGCCTGTGTGTTGTTCACCCTGGTCAGCCTGCCCTTCCTCCACCACGAATGGCTGTGGCCGTTCACCCTGGTGACCGCCGTGCTCAGCCTGATCGGCCTTGGCGACCTGCTGCAAAGCCGTCACGCGGTGCGCCGCAACTACCCGATCCTGGGCAATATCCGCTACCTGGTCGAAGGCATTCGCCCGGAAATCCGCCAGTACTTGCTTGAAGCCGACAGCGATGCCCTGCCGTTTTCCCGGGCGCAGCGCTCGCTGGTGTATGCGCGGGCCAAGAACGAAGCTTCGGACAAGCCTTTCGGCACCCTGATCGACGTGTACCAGTCCGGTTTCGAGTTCATCGGCCACTCCATGCGCCCGGCGCCGCTCAGCGACCCGTCGAGCTTTCGGGTAATCGTCGGCGGCCCGCAGTGCACGCAGCCGTACTCGGCGTCGGTGTTCAATATCTCGGCGATGAGCTTCGGCTCACTCAGCGCCAACGCCATCCGTGCCCTGAACCAGGGCGCCAAGCTGGGCAACTTCGCCCACGACACCGGTGAAGGCAGCATCAGCCCCTACCACCGCGAACACGGTGGCGACCTGACCTGGGAACTGGGCAGCGGCTACTTTGGCTGCCGCACCTCGGACGGGCGCTTTGACCCCGAGCGCTTTGCCGAGCAGGCGCGCAACCCGCAAGTGCGGATGATCGAAATCAAGATGAGCCAGGGCGCCAAACCCGGCCACGGCGGCATCCTGCCCAAGCACAAGGTCACCCGCGAAATCGCCGAAACCCGCGGGGTAATGATGGGTGAAGACTGCATCTCGCCGTCACGCCACAGTGCGTTCTCTACCCCGATCGAGATGATGCAGTTCATCGCCCAATTGCGTGAACTGTCAGGTGGCAAACCGGTGGGCTTCAAGTTCTGCCTCGGCCACCCCTGGGAGTTCATGGGCATCGCCAAGGCCATGCTGGAAACCGGCATCCTGCCTGACTTCATCGTCGTCGACGGCAAGGAAGGCGGCACCGGCGCGGCGCCGGTGGAGTTTACCGACCATATCGGCGTGCCACTGCGCGAAGGCCTGCTGTTCGTGCACAACACCCTGGTGGGCCTGAACCTGCGCGACAAGATCAAGCTCGGCGCCAGCGGCAAGATCGTCAGCGCCTTCGACATCGCCAGCGTCCTGGCCATCGGCGCCGACTGGGCCAACTCGGCGCGCGGCTTCATGTTTGCCATCGGCTGCATCCAGTCGCAAAGCTGCCACACCAACAAGTGCCCGACTGGCGTTGCCACCCAGGACCCGCTGCGCCAGCGCGCCCTGGTGGTGCCCGACAAGGCCCAGCGGGTGCACAACTTTCACCACAACACCCTCAAGGCCCTGGCTGAAATGCTCGCCGCCGCCGGCCTCGATCACCCCTCGCAACTGCAAGCCAAGCACCTGGTGCGGCGCATCTCGGCCACCGAGATCAAGCTGTTCTCGCAGATGCATGTGTTCCTCAAGCCGGGTGAATTGCTCAGCGGCGAGGTCAACGGCGAGTTCTATTCGCGGATGTGGCAGATGGCGCGGGCGGACAGCTTCGAGCCGCAAGAGGTGGCGGCGGCCTGAAAATCGGTAACGCTAGGGGACGCGGGGCCAGTTGTGATTGTAGTTTTCATCTTCCAGGATGGGCTTCATGACAATGAAGCCCTGCTCACCGGTGACGTAGATCGAATAGAACCGGTTGTCCACCAGCGGCGCGCCCATGCCCCCTGCCGCCACCAACCGCTCAAAGTCCGAGCGTTCACCGCCAATGACATTATTGATCCCCAGCCGGGGAAAAAACTGCGCATGCAACACCGAATTGGAGCCGCTGAGGATGTATCTCAGTAGCGGCATGTGGGTGATGGCGCCATGTCCTCTGGGCAACCAGTTACCGTCACCGGGTGCCCTCAGGTAGTTGTACCTGTTTACGTCGCGCAGCTCACTGCGTGATACCAGGTCATTGGCAATGTAGTGCGCCATGGCTGATTCAAGTTCTTTCTTGGCGATGATCACCTGGCCATAGGCATAGCTGAAGGCAAACATGAACAGCGTTGGCAAGATCAACAGCCAGCGCAATCCCGGCCAGACCCGCCCCAGCAACTCGTGACTGAACAACAACAGTAAAACCAGCACTGGCGAAAAGCCGATGAAGTTTCGAGCCTCAAGGTTGGGCTCGGCAAGAAACAGCATCATGCCCGGCACACTCCAGACCAGGGCCACCGGGCTGAGCAGGTACAGCAGCGCAACGCCAAACCTGGCGGACGGCCGCCCGTGCATCTGGCGAATGTTTCCCATGAGCAATACAAAACCGGCACCTGCCCCCAATAGCAGGGCAAGCGTCAGCACATTGCCCGCAGAGGCCATCAGCAAGCCCAGCATCTGCATTGAAACGCACAACTTCTGCCACACCACACCGAGCCACTGCTGATCAACGGGCAGGTGGCTGCCGCGGGTATCGACAGCCAGTGGGTAGGCGGTAAGAAAATACATCAGGCCACCGACTACCAGTTGCACAAGCCGCTCCACAAGCATCACCAGCACTGCCTGCAGCGCAACCTTGTCTCTTACCCCGCGGATGAACTCGACAATGCACAAGCCAATAAACAGGCTGATGCTCAGTTGATATAGGCTCAGCGTTACGGCAATCAACAGGGCCGCCAGCAGCGTGCGAATAGTGCGATGTTCAACCCGGCAGGTTATTGCATAGATCACCGCGACCAGCGCCAGCACCATCCCCGGACCGTCGTATTGATAGGTCAGATTGCCGAGGAAAAACGGATTGCATAGCACTGGCAGGATCACCAGGCATCTGGTAATCCCGGGGCGAGGAAACAGCCACAACGTCAGGCGCGCCATGGCCATGGCCAGGGCAACAATGCTGATCAGCAAGGGCATCGGGAAGATATTGATCGTTGCCTGGCTGAAGGTCAGTACCTTGTACAGCCACTCGAGCAGAATTCTGCCTTGATTGCGCCAGGCGCCCTGGGCCTGCAGCAACGCCCGCCAGTTGTCATCCACATAGGCGTAGTCGGCATGAACAATGGGAAACACGTAAGCCAGGGACAGAACAATAAAAAACAACAGCACCTGTTGGGGGCTTAACACCCGTTCACTCGCCAACACGCTTGGCCCCCTTTCGATAGCTCGTGCCATTGGCCCTGACGATCTCTTTGACCACATACCGGGGTCGATGCTTGGCCTCCATGTAGATACGGCCGATGTACTCCCCCAATATGCCGATACCGATCAGTTGCACCCCGCCCAGAAACAGTATCGCTGTCATCAATGACGGATATCCGGGCACCTCATTGCCGAACAGTAGCTTGTCCACTACCAGGTAACCGGCGTACAGCAACGCCAACAACGAGATGCATGCGCCGACATAACTCCACAAGCGCAAAGGCCAGGTGCTGAACGAAGTTATGCCGTCCAGCGCCAGGTTCCACAGCCGCCAGACGTTGAACTTGCTGCGCCCCACCGCCCTCGGCGCGCGGTCGTATTCGACGATGGCGACGTTGAACCCCGCCCACGACAGCACCCCCTTCATGAACAACTGCTGCTCGGGCAAGGTCTTGATCACGTCCACCACCTTGCGGTCCATCAGGCGAAAATCGCCGACGTTTTCTTCAATATGGGTGTAGGCAATACGGTTAAGCAGACGATAGAACAGCGAGGCGCTGCGACGCTTCAGGTAACCATCGCTGGAGCGATCCCGACGCTTGGCCAGGACCACGTCGGCACCGTCGCGCCACGCGTCGATCAACTGCGCAACCACCGCTACCGGGTCTTGCAGGTCAACATCCATGGGTACCACGGCGTCACCGCTGGCGTACTCCAGGCCGGCGAACAGTGCCGGTTCCTTACCGAAGTTGCGCGAGAAGTTGATCAGCACCACGTCCCTGTCCGCCAGCGCGAGCGAACGGGCGACCTCGGCGGTGCGGTCGCTGCTGCCGTCGTTGATGAAGACGATTTCAATGCAGTGTGCCTGCAACGAGGGTTCTTGACGCACAGCCTGGTAAAACAGTCTGAGCGCCTGTTCTTCGTTGAACACCGGCACGATCAGCGAGACGTTCATGACTCGGCCCCGCGAAACACCAGCCATTTGGCCAGCAGGAAGCCGCAGGTCAGGCTGATCAGGGAAAAACTCACTACCGTGATCATCCCGTGCAGCCGCCAGTGGTCGCCCAGCCAACCCACCGCCAGGCTGACCGTGCCCAGACACAGCATGAACAGCAGGTAGCGGCCGATCGAGGGCGGCACGGCGAAGGTGTAGAGCGCATTGACGTAGTAGGAAAGGCTCGCGGCAACACAAAACGCCAGCAGGTTGCTCAGGGCCTGGCTCAGGTCGAACTCGACCCGCAGGACGAAAAACAGCTGCCAATGAACCAGGGTATTGGCAATGCCAATTACGCTGTAGGTGGAAAATCCTTTCCATAGGTTGGCCATTGCCTGTCACGCCTCGCTGACCGTTGCGCCTGGGCTCAGCAGGCCACGCCATTGGCGGTTCGTCTACTGATACTAATGACAGGAACGGACGATTTACGACCAACGGTCTGTTGCTCAAGGGACAATCGAGACATCCGGTAATACGCAACTTTTGCAATTCGCTGCCAATACCGCCACCCTGCCCCCCGCCCGACGTGCGGCGCGTGTGTTTGCCGGCGTCTGCCTGTCACTATTAAACCCACTGTTCAAGAGCCCGCTGCCATGCTTAACGGACGCGACCCGCGCATCGATTTCTTTCGAGGCCTGGCGTTGATCTTCATTTTCTGGGATCACGTCCCCCACAACCCTTTAGGCCAGATCACCCTGCGTAACATCGGCTTCAGCGATGCCGCCGAGGTTTTCGTCTTCCTTGCCGGCTACGCTGCAGTGCTGGCCTACGGCAAGGTGCTGCAGCGCGACGGTTATCTGATCGCCTGCGTGAAAATCCTGCGCCGCACCTGGGTGCTGTATGTGGTGCATATCTTCCTGCTGGCGATGCTGATGGGCATCGTGTTCTTTGCCAACAGCCATGTAGAAACTCGCGACCTGGTCGAGGAAATGGGTCTTACCCACTTCGTCACCAACCCTCAGCAAGCCCTGACCGACGAGCTGCTGTTGCGCTTCAAACCCAACCTGATGGACCCGCTGCCGCTGTACATCGTGCTACTGGCCGGCCTGGCGCTGGGGCTGGGGCTGCTGATGCGCAACACCCTGGCGGTGGTCGGTGTATCGATGGCGGTGTACCTGGCGGCCCCCGGCATGGGCTGGAACCTGGCGAATTTTTCCGATGGCGTGTGGTACTTCAACCCGGTCACCTGGCAGTTCCTGTTCGTGCTGGGCGGCGCCGCGGCGTTGTACGGGCAGCAGGCGCGGCCAGCACAAACCCGACCGTTGCGCCGCCAGCCACTGTTCCTGGCAGCTGCCGCCTATTCGCTGACAGCCGGCATCATTACCCTGTCCTGGCGCTGGCCAGAGATTCACGATGCGTGGATGCCGGCCAGCCTCAACAACCTGCTGTACCCGATCAGCAAGACCGACCTGTCGCCGGTGCGCTTGCTGCACTTCCTGGCCCTGGCCTACGTCACCGCCAAGCTGCTGCCCGGCAGCGGCTGGACGCAGAACTGGCTGGCGCAGCAAACCGGGCGCATGGGCCGCTATTCGCTTGAAGTATTCTGCCTGGGGGTACTGCTGGCGCCGCTGGCGGACATGATCAATGCCATGGCCGGCGATGCCTTTGCCATGCAGGTATTCACCGCCCTGGTGGGCGTCGCGATCATGGCCCTGCTCGGCGCCTGGCTGGACTTCAACAAGCGCCTGACCCAGCCGATGCGGGCGGTTGCTACCTGATTCGCGCAGGTAAAAAAAAGCCCGTATCCAAGGATGCGGGCTTTTTTACTTACGCGAGGATCAGGACGCCGAACTTGCCGCGCGCTGTTCCACGCTGTTTGGCGACAGCTTGAACACGTAGTACAGCACGGTCAGCATCACCAGGAACGCCGGGCCGATGTACAGGGCTACGCGGGTTTCCTCGAAGTAGGCCATCAGGCCGACCACCAGGATCAGGAACGCCAGCGCCAGGTAGGAGCTCAGCGGCCACAGCCACATGCGGTACTTCAAGGCAGCGCGCTCGGCGTTGCTCAGGCCGGCGCGGAACTTCAGCTGGGCCAGGAGGATCATCACCCAGGTCCAGATCGCGCCGAAGGTGGCAATGGCGGTTACCCAGACGAAGACTTTCTCCGGCACCAGATAGTTGGCCAGCACGCCCAGCAGCAAGGCTGCGATCGACAGCAGCAAGGCATTGCGCGGTACGCCGTTGCTCGAGGTGCGGGCAAAGGTGGCCGGCGCCTGGCCGTTCTGCGCCAGGCTGTAGAGCATGCGCCCGGTGCTGAAGACGCCGCCGTTGCACGACGACAGCGCGGCAGTGATCACCACGAAGTTGATGATACCGGCAGCAGTCTTGATGCCCAGCCGCTCGAAGGTCATCACGAACGGACTGCCCTGGCTGCCGATTTCGTTCCACGGGTAGATCGACAGGATCACGAACAGGGCGCCGACGTAGAACAGCAGGATGCGCCAGAACACCGAGCCGATGGCTTGGGGAATGGTCTTTTGCGGGTTGCGCGCTTCACCGGCGGTCAGGCCGATCATCTCGACGCCCAGGTAGGCGAACATCACCATCTGCAGCGACATCAGCACGCCGGTCACGCCATTGGGCATGAAGCCGCCGTTGCTCCAGAGGTTGGAGATGCCCATGGCCACGCCATCGTTGCCGAAACCGAAGGCGATGATGCCGACGCCGCCCAGGACCATGGCGATGATGGTGACGATCTTGATCAGGGCGAACCAGAACTCGAACTCACCGAAGGCCTTGACCGCGATCAGGTTGATCGCGCCCATGCTGCCCAGAGCCGCCAGGGCCCAGATCCAGCGCGGCACTTCCGGGAACCAGATGCCCATGTAGATGGCCACCGCGGTGATTTCCGCCACGCAGGTCACCAGCCACAGGAACCAGTAGTTCCAGCCGGTGAGAAAACCCGCCAGCGGGCCGAGGTAGTCTTGGGCGTAGCGGCTGAACGAGCCGGCTACCGGGTTGTGCACGGCCATCTCGCCAAGGGCGCGCATGATCACCAGGATCGCCAGACCGCCAATGATGTACGACAGCATGATGGCCGGACCGGCCATTTCGATGGCCTTGGCCGAACCGAGGAACAGGCCGACACCGATACAGGCGCCCAGCGCCATCAGGCGAATGTGGCGTTCGCCGAGTTCTCGCTTGAGTGGGCCGCCCTGGGCGGTCTCACCATGAGAAGGGTGGTTGCCGACTGGCATAGAAATACAACCTCATTTTGTTATTGGATATGACCATTCGTGCAGGCCTGGCACCGCCGATAGGCTGGATGCGCTGCCTCGCCGGGCACCACCTTGTGAGCGGACCCGTCTGCCGGGTGTGCAAAACCGGCAGAGCGAAAGGGGCGAGCAGTATAGAAAGGCCCCTGCAGGGCATTTCACTGTATAAAGCGCGATATTTGGCGAGAACTCTCGGCAAAAACCGCTTCTACGGAGGGGCATTCCCCGTGCTAGAGCCTCTGCAGGAAACAGGGCGGCTAACATAGCACCAAAACGGGGCAATTCAAGCTCCACCAAAGGCGCATTTCTGACACGTTTTTAGGAAATGCCCGGCAACTGACTACAAATTTTTCACCAAACCCGGCCACCGTCTAAGCTTCAGGCAAGCAAGACGAAAATACGTAGCCGGGCTGAAGACTATGGGCGCATTGTGGCAATCGGAACCGAACAGTACGGAAGCTCCCTCTGAACACCTCGAACCTTCGCCATTGCCGAAAAGCCCACGCCAGCGCCGTCTTTGGTGGCGCCTTTTGTGGCTGGTGCTGCTGCTCGCCCTGATCGCCCTGGGCTATGCCGCCTCCGAAGAAATGCGCACTTCGCGCCTGCAGGCGCGAGAATTCAGCCAGTTCGCCGCGACCCTCAGTTATTCCATGCAACCCGGCCCCAGCGATGCCATTCGTTACCCTGGCGACGGCCCGTTCGACAAGCGCCTGGGCTACAGCTCGCTGGGGGAGTTCCTGCCGCGCCTGCTCAAGCGGGACTACGTCATCAATGAACAGACGCGTTTTTCGCCCGCATTGATGGACTACGTCGATCATGGCTTTTTCGTGCCTTATGCCGAGAAGATTCAGGCAGGCCTGTCGATTACCGACTGCAAGGGCGACGCCCTGTACCAGTTTCATTACCCGCAGCACCTGTACCCCGACTTCGCCTCGATCCCGCCGGTCATCGTCCACAGCCTGCTGTTCATCGAGAACCGCGACCTGCTCGACCCCGACGACCCACTGAACAACCCCGCCGTGGACTGGCCGCGCTTCGCCAAAGCGGCCTACACCCAGGTGGCCAAGTACCTGGCCCTGCCCGGCCAGTCGGCAGGCGGCAGTACCCTGGCGACCCAACTGGAAAAATACCGGCATTCGCCCGACGGCCTGACCGCCTCGGGCAGCGAGAAGATTCGCCAGATGATTTCCGCCAGCGTGCGCGCTTATCAGGATGGCCCGCAGACCCTGGAAGCCCGCCAGCGCATCGTCCGTGATTACCTCAATAGCGTGCCGCTGTCGGCGGTTCCCGGGCATGGTGAAGTACATGGCATGGCCGAAGGCTTGCGGGTCTGGTACGGCGCCGACTTCGCCCAGGTCAACCAGGCCCTGTCGTCCACCGACACCGACCCGGCCAGCCTCGCCGCCCGTGGCCTGGCCCTGCGCCAGGTGCTGTCGCTGATGATCGCTCAACGCCGGCCCTCGCACTTTTTGTCCAAGGGCCGGGCGGAACTGGCGTTGCTGACCGACAGCCACATCCGCATCCTCGCGGCCAGCAACATCATCGACAAGCCGCTGGCGGACGCCGCCCTGGCCAGCAAGGCCATCTACCGCGACTGGGTGGCCCAGCCGACCATTCAGCCAATCGTCACCAACAAAGGCATCAGCGTTGCCCGCAGCCGGCTGTCTTCGGCCCTCGGCCGGCCACTGTACGACCTCGACCGTCTCGACCTGTCGGCCACCAGCACCCTGCAGTCGGATTTGCAGGGCCAGGTCAGCCAGTACCTCAAGGACCTCGCCGACCCGGCCTTTGCGGAAAAAATGGGCCTGTTCGGCGAACGCCTGCTGACCCCGACCAGTACCACCCAGGTGCGCTATAGCTTCACCCTGCTCGAACGCACCGCCGACGGCTCAAGGGTGCGGGTGCAGACCGACAGCACCGACCAGCCGTTCGACATCAACGAAGGCAGCAAGCTCGAGCTGGGCTCGACCGCCAAGCTGCGGGTGCTGACCAGCTACCTGGAAATCATCGGCGAACTGCACGACAAGTACGCCAACACCCCGGCTGCGGAGCTGAAAAAAGTCCCGGTGGCGGAACTGGACTTCATTACCCGCTGGGCCATCGACTACCTGATCCAGAACAAGGACCGCGACCTCAGCGCCATGCTCAACGCCGCCCTTGAGCGCAAGTATTCCGCCAGCCCCGGCGAAGCCTTCTTCACTGGCGGCGGCCTGCATGTGTTCAACAACTTTCGCAAGGAAGACAACGGCCGTATCCCTACCCTCAAAGACGCCTTGCGCGAGTCGATCAACCTGCCGTTCATTCGCCTGATGCGCGACCTGGTGCGCTATAGCACCTACCAGCAGCCGGGCAACAGCGCCAGCCTGCTCAAGGACGATGCCGAGCCGCGCCGCCAGGAGTACCTGGCACGCTTTGCCGACAAGGAAGGCACCGATTACATGCGCAGGTTCTGGAAGAAGTACCAGCGCAAGACGTCGCAGCAGCGCCTGGATACCTTCCTCGACAGCCTGCGGGTCACCCCGATCCGCCTGGCCGCAGTGCACCGCTACCTGTTTCCCGAGGCTGACCAGGCGACCTTCAACGCGTTCGTCCAGGCGCACCTGAAAAAGGACCGGGTCGAGAACAAGACCCCGGCGACCAAGCAGAACACCGTCACCGAGAAACGCCTGCAAGAGCTGTACGAAGCCTACCGCCCGGGCGCCTACGACCTGCCCGACCAGGGCTTTATCGCCAAGGTCCATCCACTGGACCTGTGGCTGCTTGGCTACCTGCTCCAGCACCCCAGCGCCACCTTCCAGGAGGCGGCTGAGGCCGGTCACTTCGAGCGTCAGGAAGTCTATGGCTGGCTGTTCAAGAGCCGGCACAAGGGCGCACGCGACAGCCGTATCCGCACCCTGGTGGAAATCGAAGCCTTCCTCGATATTCATCAGCGCTGGAAACGTGTCGGCTACCCGTTCGACCACCTGGTGCCGTCGCTGGCCACCGCCATCGGCAGCTCCGGCGACCGTCCGGCAGCCCTGGCCGAGCTGATCGGGATCATCCAGAACGATGGCGTACGCCTGCCGGTGCTGCGCATCGACACCCTGCACTTCGCCGCCGATACCCCGTATGAAACCCGCCTGACCAGCGACCCCGACCTCGGCCAGCGGGTGCTCTCGGTGGAAGTTGCCCGGGCCCTGCGCGGCGCCCTCTCGCAAGTGGTCGACGCCGGTACTGCGCGGCGGGTGTCGGGCAGCTTCAAACTGGCCGACGGCACCCCGCTGGTGATGGGCGGCAAGACCGGTACCGGCGATAACCGCATCGAAAGCTTCGGTGCCGGCGGGCGGCTGATCGGCTCACGCTCGCTGAACCGCACCGCGACTTTCGTGTTCTACCTCGGCGAAAACCACTTCGGCACCCTCACCGCCTTCGTACCTGGCCGTGCGGCGGAATCCTTCCGCTTTACCTCGGCCTTGCCGGTGCAGGTGCTCAAGGGCATGGCGCCAATCCTGATGCCCTACCTGGAACCAGGCAGCCACACCCTGTGCAAGCCGCCACGGATGGTCCAGCGTTAGTGGAAGCGCTTGGCGGTCGTGTAGCTTTTGGCCCAGTAACTGTTGCTCAGCGAGTCAATACGAATGTTCTTGCCGGTCCGTGGGGCGTGGATGAAACGCCCTTCGCCGATGTACAGGCCGACGTGGCCGATCCGGCCCTGGCCATTACGGTTGAAGAACACCGCGTCGCCACGTTTTAGCTGGCTCTGCTTGATGGTCCGGGCACCGGACTTGAGCATCGCCGCGGTGGTACGCGGAATCCTGATATCGGCCTCGTGACGGAACAGGTAGACCAGCAGGCCGCTGCAATCAAACCCGCCCTTGACCGACATGCCGCCCCAGCGGTACGGCACGCCGATCAACTCGTGTGCACGCTCGACCAGACGATCGAGGTTGGCTTCCAGCTCGTGCCGTACCGTGTGCTCGCGAGCGATTTGGGTAACGGAGAAATTGGCCTGGGCAAAAAACGACAGCCCCCAGAGCAGGCTGATGAAAAAAAATGAACGCGCCACGGTGAGATACTCACAGGTGAAGAAAACGTGGCGAATCTTAGGGGTGATTTCCGTGGGTGTAGATCAAGCCAATCTGAGGCACTTGTAGGAAAAACCTTAAGCATTCCTACACGAATTCAGCACGTCCTACGTTGATCATGAGAAATATTCTTATTCTCGCGCTTGCTTTAAGATATATCTTGAGTAATATCTGAAGATACATCTAACGCAAACGGAGATCCCCCATGCGTGATCATCATCCCCACCGCGAGCATGGCGACCGGCATGACGGCTTTGAACGCCGTCACGGCCGTGAACGCGGCGATCGCGGCCCCCGCGTGTTTGCCCCAGGCGACCTGAAACTGCTGTTGTTGTCGATGCTGGCCGAGCAGCCCTGCCACGGCTACGACCTGATCCGCCAGATCGAAAGCCTCTTCGATGGCAGCTACAGCCCCAGCCCCGGGGTGATCTACCCGACCTTGAATTTTCTTGAAGAAGCCGAGCTGATCAGCGGCCAGACCCAGGGCAGCAAGCGCCTCTACGGCATTACCGCAGCCGGGGAGAAATCCCTGGCCGACCAGGCCATCGCCCTGGACGGGGTGCGCATGCGCATTGAAGTCAGCAAGCGTTCGCTGCGCGGCCACGACCGCCCGGCCGAGATCCACGAAGCGGTCCACAACCTGCGCCATGCCCTGCAGATGCACAGCGGGCGCTGGAACCCGGCAGAAATCGAGCGGGTCCGCACCCTGCTCAACGACACCGCCAAAGCCATCGTCGCAGGGCCCATTGCGACCTCAACGGAGCAAGCCGAATGACTGTTAGCGAAAACGCCACCATTCACCGCGTCAACCACGAGATCAAGCACCGCCGCCTGAACGTGCTGCGGGTTACCGAGCTGACCCCGCGCATGCGCCGCATCACCCTCGGCGGGCCAGAACTGCAGGGCTTTACCAGCGTTGGCAGCGACGATCACGTCAAACTGATGTTCGCCTGCTCGGCAGAAGAACAGGCCGTGCTCGACAACCTCGACTTCAGCCGCGACGGCCTGCGCCCGACCATGCGCGAATACACGCCGCGGCGTATCGACCTGGCCGGCGGCGAGATGGACATCGACTTTGTCCTGCACGGCGACGGCCCTGCTTCGACCTGGGCGGCCCAGGCGCAAGTCGGCCAGGTGCTCAACATGGCTGGGCCACGGGCCTCGCTGGTGGTCCCGGATATCTTCGACAGCTACCTGCTGGTCGGTGACGAAACCGCGATCCCGGCCATCGCCCGGCGCCTGGAAGAACTACCGGCCGGCCGCAAGGTACTGGTAGTGATCGAGATCGAGAATGCCCAGGAGCAACAAACACTGGCCAGCGCCGCGCAGGTCGAAGTGATCTGGGTTCTGCGCCAGCAGCAGGATCTGCTTGAAGTGGTGAAGGATCTGCCCCTGCCAAGCGGTCAGTTATATACCTGGGTAGCCCTGGAAAAATCGCTGATGCGTAAGGCCAAGCGCCTGCTGATCGATGACAAGGGCGTCAAGGAAGATCTGATCAAGGCCGCCTCGTACTGGCAGCTCGACCCGCACGACGAATGAACGGCTGCCTCAGGGTTGCGTCCTGGCCTTGGCCAGGCGCCCGCCCTGCCAATGATCGAGGCCGAGCAACAGCAGACTGATGGCGACAAACCCGGCGAGAATCGCCAGCGCGTTAAGAAGCACCTGGCCATAGCCCAGTTCGGCCACATCGATGAACGGATAGGGATAGACACCTATCACATGCCCGCGCAGCAGTGCGTAGGCAAAATACCCCAGCGGATACAGCAGCCAGGCCAGCAGATGCCTGAAACGCAGGCTGCCCTTCTCCACGCAGCACCACCAATAGGCCACGAACAGCAGCGGCATGACGTCGTGCAGCAGTTCATCCGCCAGCCATTGCCAGCCTTGCGGGTGCCACAGGTGCCGCAGCAACAGGCTGTAGGCCAGGCCCACGAGGATAATGCTCGCGGCAATACCGGAACTGACCCAGGGCGCGAGAAACCAGCGCCGCAGCGCCGACTCGCGGCCGAATGCCGCGTGGCTCAGCACCACCGCGACCAGGGTATTGCTGAGCACGGTGAAAAAACTGAACAAGGTCACCAGGCCGCCCAGCAGGCTGGCCTGCTCCTGCCAGCGTGCCAGCAACAGCAGGTACATCTGGATTGCCAGCGCGCTCCAGCCCAGGCACGCAGCCAGGGCAATCAACAGCCTGCGCCGGCTCACCGGCTCAGCGGCCGCGCTGCATTTTCAGGTACAGGCGCTCGACTTTCTCGCGGGCCCAGGGGGTCTTGCGCAAGAAGGTCAGGCTCGACTTGATGCTCGGGTCGCTCTTGAAGCAACGGATATCAATGCGCTCAGCCAGGCCGTCCCATTGGTACTTCGCGACCAGCGCGGTAAGGATCTGCTCCAGGGTCACGCCATGCAGCGGGTTTTGATTAGCGGCGGTCATGCCTGTGCTCCAGCCAACGAAAGGTGCGCACCTTAGCCGAGCCACGGCTGCAAGTCTTCAGACTTTTCGCCTTCAAGGTGCTGCTTACAGACATTCTAGTGTGGGCAAAGGCTCTAGCCAGCGCTCGGGCGTTTTATCTTTAATGGTAATGTTATATTGTATCAGCACTATAACACTGCCAAGGACCCCTTCCCTTCATGCGTCACTTACCCCTGCGCCTCTCTCCCCTTGCCGCTGCGCTCTGGCTTGCGTCCCCCGTGAGCCAGGCCGTCGAACTGCAACCCCAGGTGATCACCGCCAACCCGCTGGGCAACAGCGAGCTGGCTGCGCCCACCACTGTGCTCGATGGCGACGACCTGGCCCTGCAACAAAAAGGCAGCCTCGGCCAGACCCTCAACAACCAGCCTGGCGTCGCCTCGACCTGGTTCGGCCCCGGTGCCAGCCGCCCGGTGATCCGCGGCCTGGACGGCGACCGGATCCGCATCTTGCGCAACGGCGTTGGCGCCCTGGATGCCTCGTCGCTGTCCTATGACCACGCCGTGCCGCTGGACCCGGCCACCGTCGAGCGTATCGAAATCGTCCGCGGCCCGGCCGCCCTGCTCTACGGCGGCAACGCCATCGGTGGGGTGGTCAACAGCTTCGACAACCGCATTCCGACTTCGCCCATCGACGGCATTCACGGCGCCGGCGAGTTGCGCTATGGCGGCGCCGACACCACCCGCAGCAGCGCCGGCAAGCTGGAGGCCGGTGACGGCCGCTTCGCCTTGCACCTGGACGCCAACAGCCGCCAGTTCAATGACCTGCGCATTCCCGGCTACGCCCGCAGCTCGAAAGTGCGCGACGCCGACGAACCGGGCAGCAAGCATCGCCTGGAAAACAGCGACGGTCGCCAGGACGGCGGTGCCGTTGGCGGTTCCTACCATTGGGACCACGGCTATGCCGGCCTTTCCTACAGCCGCTATGACTCCAACTACGGCTCGGTGGCCGAGCCGGGCGTGCGCCTGGACATGCAGCAGGATCATTACGGCTTCGCCTCGGAGTTGCGCGACCTCGACGGCCCGTTCAGCTCGGTGAAGGTCGACCTTGGCTATACCGACTACCAGCACCGCGAGCTGGAAAGCGGCGAGGTGCACACCACCTTCAAGAACAAAGGCTACGAGGCGCGGGTCGAGGCTCGGCATCAGCCGCTGGGGCCGGTCGAAGGGGTAATTGGCGCCCAGGTCAGCCGCAACGAGTTCTCCGCCCTCGGCGAAGAAGCTTTCGTACCGCACACCGACACCAACAGCCTGGCGCTGTTCATGCTCGAGCAGTGGCAAGCCACCGAACGCCTGAACCTGAGCCTCGGCGGGCGCCTGGAGCACACCCGGGTCGAACCCGACAGCAAGGGCAGCGAACGTTTTGCCGAGGCTGAGCGTTCAAGCAGTTTCACCGCCGCCAGCCTGTCCTCCGGCGCGGTCTACGAGCTGACACCGGTGTGGTCCCTGGCCGCGACCCTGGGCTACACCGAGCGTGCTCCGACCTTCTACGAGCTGTACGCCAACGGCGCCCACGTCGCCACCGGCACCTACGAGGTCGGTGACCCGAACCTGAGCAAGGAAAAAGCCATCTCCAGCGACCTGGCCCTGCGCTTCGACAACGGCACGCACAAGGGCAGCGTCGGTGTGTTCTACAGCCACTTTCGTAATTACATCGGCCTGCTGGCCAGCGGCAACCTGCGCGAAGGCCACGACCACGACCATGATCACGGCGATGAAGACCACGATCACGACCATGATCATGACCACGGCGGCGATGTACCCGAATACCTCTACCACGGGGTTCGCGCGCGCTTCTACGGCATCGAGGCCCAGGACCGCTGGCAACTGGCGCAGAACCGTTATGGCAGCTTTGCCCTGGAACTGTCCGGCGACTACACCCGGGCCAAGAACCTCGACACCGGCGAAGACCTGCCGCGCATCGCCCCGCTGCGCCTGAACAGCGGCCTGTTGTGGGAACTGGACCGTTGGCAGGCGCGGGTGGACGTGCAGCACGCCAGCGCTCAGCACAAGAAACCGGCCAACGAGACCAGCACCGACGGCTACACCACCCTCGGCGCCAGCGTCGGCTACCGCTTCGATATCGGCCAGAGCCAGTGGCTGGCCTTCGTCCGGGGCGAGAACCTGACCGACCAGACCGTGCGCTACTCAAGTTCGATCCTGCGTGACATCGCCCCGGCACCAGGGCGCAGTGTCGAAGTCGGCTTGCGTACCACCTTCTAAAGCAATAGCCCCCTGTGGGCGCCGGCCTTGCTGGCTCCCACAGCGGATCAGAGTCGCCTGCCTCAACCGCACTGTTACCAATCCGGCAACGGTGCCTCTTGCTGAATTGACTTTTTTTCTTACAAGTTCAGCTATATCCTCCCCGCCGCAAGCTGAACCGCTTCAGTCTATTTCCCTGCAGCTTTATCGCCGATGATCCTCGGAACTCGGTGGCCTTGCCGTTTTTTCAATAATCAAAAGATAGCGCTATCTCATGCCTCAGAACGATCGTTTCCGCTTTTCCCCCGCCACCCGGACACTGCTTTCGGGTCTGGCCATCGCCAGCCTCGCGCCTTGCGCCCAGGCCGCGGCGATGTTCGCCAGCGACTCGCCATGGATGCTTGGCGATTGGGGCGGCACCCGCACGGAGCTGGCTGAACGCGGCTACGACTTCACCCTTGGTTATACCGGCGAGATGGGCGCCAACCTGCACGGCGGCCATGACAACGACAAGACCGCGCGCTACAGCGACCAGTTCGCCCTCGGCACCCACCTGGACCTGCAGAAGATCCTTGGCTGGCATGATGCCGAGTTCCAGCTGACGGTCACCGAGCGTCACGGCAACAACATCAGTAATGACCGCATCAACGACCCGCGCGTTGGCGGCTTTACCTCGGCCCAGGAAGTCTGGGGACGTGGCCAGACCTGGCGGCTGACGCAGATGTGGATCAAGCAAAAATACTTCGACGGCGCGCTGGATGTGAAATTCGGCCGCTTCGGCCAGGGCGAGGACTTCAACAGCTTCCCGTGCGACTTCCAGAACCTGGCGTTCTGCGGCTCGCAGGTGGGCAACTGGGTCGGTGACATCTGGTACAACTGGCCGGTCAGCCAGTGGGCCCTGCGGGTCAAGTACAACCTGACTCCCGAGCTGTACGCGCAGATCGGCGCCTACGAACAGAACCCTTCCAACCTTGATCGCGGCAACGGCTTCAAGCTCAGCGGCAGCGGCACCCAGGGCGCGGTGATTCCGGTCGAACTGGTGTGGAGCCCGGCGGTCAATGGCCTGAAAGGGGAATATCGCGCCGGTTACTACTACAGTAATGCCAAGGCAAGCGATGTCTACAAGGACAGCAACGATCAACCGGCAGCACTGAGCGGCCAGGCTTACCGCAGCAGTTCGAGCAAGCACGGCTTCTGGCTCGGTGCCCAGCAACAGGTGACGTCGCTGGCATCTGACCATTCGCGTGGTTTGAGCGTATTCGCCAACGCCACGCTGCACGACAAGAAGACCAATGCCATCGACAACTATGTTCAGGCAGGTGTGGTGTACAAGGGGCCCTTCGATGCCCGCGCCAAGGACGACATCGGTTTCGCCCTGGCACGCGTGCACGTCAACCCTGCCTACCGCAAGAACGCCCAGGCCATCAACCAGGCCCGCGACGTCAGCGACTTCAACGACTCCCTGTTCCGTCCGATCCAGGACACCGAATACAGCGCCGAGCTGTACTACGGCATCCACCTGGCCGACTGGCTGACCGTGCGCCCGAACCTGCAATACATCCGCCACCCCGGTGGCGTGAGCCAGGTCGATGACGCGCTGATCGGCGGGATCAAGATCCAGAGCAGTTTCTAACCACCCTTTTCACCTAACGGAGAACACACGATGAGCACTGATGGTGCCTTGAGTAGAACCCGCTGGCTGCCGCGACTGATCGGTGTGCTGTTGTTGCTGATGGGCCTGGCCCTGCTGGCTGGCGGTATCAAACTGAGCCAGCTGGGCGGTTCGCTGTATTACCTGATCGCCGGCATCGGCTTTGCCCTGTCCGGCATCCTCTTGCTGGCCCTGCGCCGCAACGCCCTGGGCCTGTATGGCCTGGTGCTGCTCGGTAGCACGCTGTGGGCCTTGTGGGAAGTCGGCCTGGACTGGTGGCAGCTGGTGCCGCGCCTGGCCCTGTGGTTCGCCCTGGGTGTGGTGTTGCTGCTGCCGTGGGCACGCCGCCCGCTGCTGGGCAACCCGTCCAAGGTCAACAGCGGCCTGCTGAGCCTGGCCGTAGTGCTGTCGGGCGCTACTGCAGTGGCCAGCCAGTTCACCCACCCGGGTGAAATCAAGGGCGAGCTGGGCCGTGAAAGCGCCGAGATGAGCAGCACTGCGCCACAGATGCCGGATGGCGAGTGGCAGGCCTACGGCCGTACCGAATTCGGCGACCGCTACTCGCCGCTGCGCCAGATCACCCCGCAGAACGTGCACAAGCTGCAGGAAGCCTGGCGCATCCGCACTGGCGACCTGCCGACCGACAACGACCCGGTCGAGCTGACCAACCAGAACACCCCGCTGAAGGTCAACGGCAAGCTGTACGCCTGCACCGCCCACAGCAAGGTGCTGGCCCTGGACCCGGACACCGGTGCCGAAATCTGGCGTTTCGACCCGCAGATCAAGAGCCCGGTGGGCTTCAAGGGCTTCGCCCACATGACCTGCCGTGGTGTGTCGTATTACGACGAAAACAACTACGTCAACGTTGACGGCAGCCCGGCGCCGAAAATCAGCGATGCCGGCCAGGCCGTTGCCGTCGCCTGCCCGCGTCGCCTCTACCTGCCGACTGCCGACGCCCGTCTGATCGCCCTCAACGCCGACACCGGCAAGGTCTGTGAAGGTTTCGGCAACCAGGGCGTGATCGACCTGACCACCGGCATCGGCCCGTTCACCGCCGGCGGTTACTACTCCACCTCGCCTGCGGCGATCACCCGCGAACTGGTGATCATCGGCGGCCATGTAACCGACAACGAGTCGACCAACGAGCCGTCCGGGGTGATCCGCGCCTACGACGTGCACGATGGCCGCCTGGTATGGAACTGGGACAGCAACAACCCGGACGACACCGCACCATTGGCGCCGGGCAAGACCTACAGCCGCAACTCGGCGAACATGTGGTCGCTGGCCAGTGTCGACGAGAAACTGGGCATGGTCTTCCTCCCGCTGGGCAACCAGACCCCCGACCAGTGGGGCGCTGATCGCACCCCGGGCGCCGAGAAGTACAGCGCCGGTATCGTTGCGCTGGACCTTGCCAACGGCAAAGTCCGCTGGAACTACCAGTTCACCCACCACGACCTGTGGGACATGGACGTCGGCAGCCAGCCAACCCTGCTTGACCTGAAGACCGCAGACGGCGTCAAACCAGCGCTGATCGCCCCGACCAAGCAAGGTAGCCTGTACGTGCTCGACCGTCGCGACGGTACGCCGATCGTGCCGATCCGCGAAATCCCGGTACCGCAAGGTGCGGTCGAAGGCGATCATACCGCGCCGACCCAGGCCCGTTCGGACCTCAACCTGCTCGGCCCGGACCTGACCGAACAGGCCATGTGGGGCGCCAGCCCGTTCGACCAGATGCTTTGCCGCATCCAGTTCCGCGAACTGCGTTACGAAGGCCAGTACACCCCACCGTCGGTGCAGGGCAGCCTGGTCTACCCAGGTAACGTCGGCGTGTTCAACTGGGGCAGCGTCTCGGTCGACCCGGTCCGCCAGTTGCTGTTCACCAGCCCCAACTACATGGCCTTCGTTTCGAAGATGGTGCCGCGCGCCGAAGTCGCCGCCGGCAGCAAGCGCGAGAGCGAAACCAGCGGTGTGCAGCCGAACACCGGCGCACCCTATGCGGTGATCATGCACCCGTTCATGTCGCCACTGGGCGTACCGTGCCAGGCGCCAGCCTGGGGTTACGTGGCCGGTATCGACCTGACCACCAACCAGGTGGTGTGGAAGCATAAGAACGGCACCAGCCGCGACAGCTCGCCGATCCCGATCGGCCTGCCGATTGGCGTGCCAAGCATGGGCGGCTCGATCGTCACCGCCGGCGGCCTGGGCTTCCTCAGCGGCACCCTGGATCAGTACCTGCGTGCCTATGACAGCAACACCGGCAAAGAGCTGTGGAAATCGCGCCTGCCGGCCGGTGGCCAGGCCACGCCGATGACCTACACCGGTAAGGACGGCAAGCAGTACGTGCTGGTGACCGCCGGTGGTCACGGCTCGCTGGGTACCAAGATGGGCGATTACGTAATCGCTTACAAACTGGCTGAGTAGGCCTTAGCTGCCAGCTACAAGCTTCAAGCTGCAAGCACCGCGCTCCTCACGTGCGGCTTGTAGCTTGAAGCTTGAATCTTTGCTCCACCCGCCCCATCTAAGCACCATAGTCATTGAGCAGGTGCGCCATGAGCGATCAGCAGGATCTACCGGAACGTCCCGAGGAAAACGCCGAAGTCGAGCATCTTGAAGCCGCCGAAAACAGCGGCCATAACCTTGCTTTGCCGGGCCAACAGCTGCCGGACAAGGTCTATATCATCCCGATCCACAACCGCCCGTTCTTCCCCGCGCAAGTATTGCCGGTGATCGTCAACGAAGAACCCTGGGCCGAAACCCTGGACCTGGTCGCCAAGACCCCGCACCACTCCCTGGCTCTGTTCTTCATGGACACGCCGCCGGAAGACCACCGTCATTTCGACACCTCGGCCCTGCCGCTGTACGGCACCCTGGTCAAGGTTCACCACGCCAGCCGCGAGAACGGCAAGTTGCAGTTCGTCGCCCAGGGCCTGACCCGGGTGCGCATCCGTACCTGGCTCAAGCACCATCGCCCGCCTTACCTGGTCGAGGTCGAGTACCCGCATCAACCCAGCGAGCCGACCGACGAGGTCAAGGCCTACGGCATGGCCCTGATCAACGCGATCAAGGAGCTGCTGCCGCTCAACCCGCTTTACAGCGAAGAGCTGAAGAACTACCTCAACCGCTTCAGTCCCAACGATCCGTCGCCGCTGACCGACTTTGCCGCGGCGCTGACCTCGGCCACCGGCAATCAGCTGCAGGAAGTGCTCGACTGCGTACCGATGCTCAAGCGCATGGAAAAAGTCCTGCCGATGCTGCGTAAAGAGGTCGAAGTCGCGCACCTGCAGAACGAGATCTCCGCCGAGGTCAACCGGCAGATCGGCGAGCACCAGCGCGAGTTTTTCCTCAAGGAGCAGCTCAAGGTCATTCAGCAGGAGCTGGGCCTGACCAAAGACGACCGCAGTGCCGACCTCGAACAATTCGAGCAGCGCCTGCAAGGCAAGACCCTGCCCGCAGCCGCACAAAAGCGCATCGACGAAGAGCTGGGCAAGCTGTCGATCCTCGAGACCGGCTCGCCCGAGTACGCCGTCACCCGCAACTACCTGGACTGGGCCACCGCCCTGCCCTGGGGTGTCTACGGCAAGGACAAGCTCGACCTCAAGCACGCGCGCAAGGTGCTCGACCAGCATCACGCCGGCCTCGATGACATCAAGGAACGCATCCTCGAGTTCCTCGCCGTGGGTGCCTACAAAGGCGAGATCAGCGGCTCCATCGTGCTGTTGGTAGGCCCGCCGGGGGTTGGCAAGACCAGCATCGGCAAGTCGATTGCCGAATCCCTGGGCCGACCGTTCTACCGTTTCAGCGTCGGCGGTATGCGCGACGAGGCCGAGATCAAGGGCCATCGCCGCACCTACATCGGCGCCCAGCCGGGCAAACTGGTGCAGGCGCTGAAAGACGTCGAGGTGATGAACCCGGTGATCATGCTCGACGAAATCGACAAGATGGGCCAGAGCTACCAGGGCGACCCGGCCTCGGCGCTGCTGGAAACCCTCGACCCGGAGCAGAACGTCGACTTCCTCGACCATTACCTGGACCTGCGCCTGGACCTGTCCAAGGTGCTGTTCGTGTGCACCGCCAACACCCTCGACTCGATCCCCGGGCCGTTGCTCGACCGCATGGAAGTGATCCGCCTGTCCGGCTATATCACTGAAGAAAAACTGGCCATCGCCAAGCGCCACCTGTGGCCCAAGCAGTTGCAAAAGGCCGGGGTGGCCAAGACCAGCCTGAGCATCAGCGACAGCGCCTTGCGCACGGTGATCGAGGGTTATGCCCGCGAAGCCGGGGTACGCCAGCTGGAAAAACAGCTGGGCAAGCTGGTGCGCAAGGCCGTGGTGCAACTGCTCGAAGATCCCGAGAAAAAGATCAAGATCGGCCCCAAGGACCTCGAAACGTCACTGGGCATGCCGGTGTTTCGCAGCGAACAGGTGCTGACCGGCAAAGGCGTGATCACCGGCCTTGCCTGGACCAGCATGGGCGGCGCCACCCTGCCGATCGAGGCGACGCGCATCCACACCCTCAATCGTGGTTTCAAGCTCACCGGCCAGTTGGGTGAGGTGATGAAAGAGTCCGCTGAAATTGCCTACAGCTACGTCAGCGCCAACCTCAAGCAATATGGCGGTGATCCGAGCTTCTTCAACGAGGCCTTCATTCATCTGCACGTACCCGAAGGCGCCACGCCCAAGGACGGCCCCAGCGCCGGGGTGACCATGGCCAGTGCGCTGCTGTCGCTGGCGCGCGACCAGGCGCCGAAGAAAGGCGTGGCCATGACCGGCGAGCTGACCCTGACCGGCAAGGTCCTGCCGATTGGCGGGGTGCGCGAGAAGGTGATTGCGGCGCGGCGGCAGAAAATTTTCGAGCTGATCCTGCCGGAAGCCAACCGCGGTGATTTCGAAGAATTGCCGGATTACCTCAAGGAGGGTTTGAGCGTGCACTTTGCCAAGCGCTTCAGTGATGTGGCGAAGGTGCTGTTCTAACCCCGGACCATAGATGTGGGAGCGGGCTTGCCCCGCGATCGGGCGCGCAGCGGGCGCAATTCAGGCTTCACCTGGAGTGCTGGCTGTACCGGCCTCATCGCGGGTCAAGCCCGCTCCCACAGACGATGCAGGCCCTTGCCCTGCGATCATCTTCGGTTATGCTGCGCTATCGTCGCCTATCCGGAGCTTTCATGACTGCCGCCCGCCTGCTCGTTCCCCTGGGCCTTGCCCTGCTAGCTGCCTGCGCACAAAAACCTGTGCACAACGTCGAACTGGACAACCAGGCCGACTGCCCGCTGCAACTGCAAAACGGCCAGAACCTCACCCTGACCCTACCGAGCAACCCCAGCACCGGCTATCGCTGGCTGGTGCAGAACCCGGCCGCAGGCATCCTGCGTAGCCTCGGCCCCGAGGTCTACAGCCACCCGGAAGATGCCGGCATCGTCGGTAGCGCCGGGCAATCGGTGTGGCGTTTCCAGGCCCAGGGCGCCGGTGAAGGCCATCTGCTGTTGGTCTACCAGCAACCCTGGGCCCCGGAAGTGCGCCCGGTGCAGACCTTCGACTGCGCAATCACGGTCAAGTAGGCCGCGCTGGTCAGCGGGCCATGCATCCTGGCGCCAGTTTGGCTAAAATGCCGGCCTTTTACCGCCCAACGCCTGGATTGCCCCCGTGAGCAAAGAACCCGACCGCCTTTTCGCCCAGCCCCTTGGCCAGGTGCCCGACTTCGCCTTCAACGAAGACGTGGTGCGGGTGTTCCCGGACATGATCAAGCGTTCGGTGCCCGGTTACCCGACCATTGTCGAGAACCTCGGCGTGCTCGCCGCCCAGTTTGCCCAGCCCAACACCGCCCTGTATGACCTGGGCAGCTCGCTCGGCGCGGTGACCCAGGCGCTGCGCCGGCATGTGCGCAGCGATGGTTGCCGGGTGATTGCCATCGACAACTCGGCGGCCATGGTCGAGCGCTGCCGGCAGTACCTCAATGCCCAGGACTCGATGTTCCAGGAGCTGTTGCCGGTCGAGGTGATCGAAGGCGACATCCTTGCCCTCGAGTTCCAGCCGGCCTCGGTGGTGGCGATGAACTTCACCCTGCAGTTCATCGCCCCCGAACAACGCCTGGAGCTGCTCACACGTATTCGCCAGGCGCTGCTGCCGGGCGGTGCGCTGATCCTTTCGGAGAAGCTGCGCTTCGAAGACGCTGATGAACACGCGCTGCTCACTGACCTGCACGTGGCCTTCAAGCGCGCCAATGGCTACAGCGAACTGGAAATTGCCCAGAAGCGCAGCGCCATCGAGAACGTGATGAAGCCCGACAGCCTCGAAGAACACCGCCAGCGCCTGCTGGCGGCTGGTTTCTCCAAGGTTGTGCCCTGGTTCCAATGCCTTAACTTTGCCTCGTTGATTGCCCTGCCATGATTGATCTGTCCCCCCTGGTCCGCCGCTTGGCGGGCACCCCCCTGGCGCAATGGGCGCAAGGCCTGCAAGCGCAACTCGACGCCAAGATGGCAAAAGGTCATGGCGACCTGGAACGCTGGCAAGCGGCGCTGGATGCCTTGCCAGTGCTGGAACCCACGCGCATCGATCTGCAGAACGGCCTCAACCTCGATTGCGACTGCGACGACGACACCCGCGCGCGCATGCAGCAGGCACTGATGGGCCTGTCGCCGTGGCGCAAGGGGCCGTTCGACCTGTTCGGCGTGCACGTCGACACCGAATGGCGCTCGGACTGGAAGTGGTCGCGCGTCGCCCCGCACCTGGACCTCAAGGGCAAGCGGGTGCTGGATGTCGGTTGCGGTAATGGTTACTACCAGTGGCGCATGCTCGGCGCCGGAGCCGACAGCGTCATCGGCGTCGACCCCAACTGGCTGTTCTTCTGCCAGTTCCAGGCGGTGCAGCGCTACCTGCCGCAGCTGCCGGCCTGGCACCTGCCGTTCGCCCTGGAGGACCTGCCGGCCAACCTCGAAGGTTTCGACACGGTGTTCTCCATGGGCGTGTTCTACCATCGCCGCTCGCCCATCGAGCACCTGCTGGCGCTCAAGGACTGCCTGGTCAAGGGCGGTGAACTGGTGCTGGAAACCCTGGTGATCGAAGGTGACGAAAACCAGGTGCTGGTGCCGGAAGACCGCTACGCGCAAATGCGCAACGTCTGGTTCCTGCCATCGGTACCGGCCCTGGAGCGCTGGTTGCGCCGCGCCGGTTTCAGCGATGTGCGCTGCGTCGATGTCAGCACCACCAGCATCGAAGAACAACGCAGCACCGAGTGGATGCGCTATCAGTCGCTCAGCGACTTCCTCGACCCCGACGACCACAGCCGCACCATCGAAGGCCTGCCAGCGCCGCGCCGCGCCGTACTGGTGGCGCGCAAATAAAACAGGCGCCCGTAACGGGCGCCGAAGATTCACCTTTCCAAAGGAGCTGGGGAGCTTCCAAGGTGAACGGAGCTACTCTTTGGCGACCTGCTTCTGTTTGCTCTCACGCTCGGACTCCGCCACGGCCTGGTCCTTCTTGCCGTGAATCTGCTCCTGGCTGAGGCGGAAGTTTTCCCAGAACTGCCTGGAACGCTCCGCCCCGCCTTCGGCCAGTGCCGCGCTACTGCCCAGGGCCAATACGGCCATCAGCACATACTTGTTCAGGCTCATGTTGCTCACCTCGTGATTGAATTTCAGGACAGTTCAATCTTACGGGGGGCAAGCTAACGCCAAGGTGAGGCGGACATTACAGTGCTGCAAGATTCGCCTTACAGCACGCTCAGCGGATACTCGACAATCAGGCGCACCTCATCGAGGTCCGATTCGAATGCCGTGGCCCGGGTCGTGGCCTGGCGCACGCGCAGCGACAGGTCCTTGAGGCTGCCGGACTGCACCACATACTTCGCCTCGATATCGCGCTCCCAGCGCTTCTGCCCGGTCAGCGGGTTGCCCTCGGCATCGCGGCGCATGTACACGCCGTTGGCATCGGAGTAATCAATGCCGCTGCCGCGCCCGTAGCGGCTCATGAACGACAGGCCCGGCACGCCATAGGCGGCCATGTCGAGGTCGTAACGGAGCATCCACGAGCGCTCTTTCGGCGAGTTGAAGTCGCTGTACTGGATCGAGTTGTCGAGGTAGATCGAGTCGGACTGACGCAGGTAGTCGAAGTCATTGTCACCCTGGTTGCGCTGGTGCGAAAGGGCCAGGGTATGGGCGCCATAGCTGACGCCGACGCGGGCGCTCCAGATGTCGTTGTCGAACGTGCCAAGCAGTTGCTGGCCCTCATCCTTGGCCTTGTAGTAGTTGAAGCTGGTAAAGCCGGTGAGGTCGCGGGTAATCGGGTATTTGTAGCTGACACCAGCGTAGTACTGGTCCCAGGCATCCTTCAGACGGCTGCTGTAGAGGCTCAGGCTGAGGTTGTCGGTGGCCTGGTAATCGCCGCCGAAATAGCCCAGCCAGGGCGAATCCACGGGGCCGGCGTAGAAAGTCACGAAACCGTCGCGGTTGTTGCTCGACAGCGGCTGGCTCATGGCATGCAGGCGCCCGCCCTGCACTTTCAGGCCAGCCAGGCTGGTGTTCTCCAGGGTCCAGCCGGTGAAGCTTTCCGGCAACAGCCGCGAGTCGCCGAAATGCACCACCGGGGTGGTCGGGAACACGTCGCCGAACTTGAGCTCGGTGTCGAACAAGCGCGCCTTGATCGCGCCACCGAGCTTGCTGAAGTTGCTGGCGGTATCGCCATTGCGGTCCACCGGCAGCATGTCGAACGAACTGCGCCCGCCGCTGCGGCCATCGCCGCTGTCGAGCTTGAGGGCGAACATGGCGTGGGCATCCAGGCCAAAACCGACCGTGCCCTCGGTGTAACCTGACTCGAAGCGGGCGATAAAGGCCTGGGCCCAGGCTTCGGCGTAACCGGCCTTGCCGGTAGGCGATTGCTCACCGTTACGGTAGTCGCGGTTGAAATAGAAGTTACGGCTGAGCACCGTCAGGCTGCTGTCTTCGACAAAGCCTCCGCCTGCGGGCTGGCTGACGGCATTGGCGGTCGCACAACTGGCCAGGGCCAGGGCGCCGGTAAAACAGGCTGTGGATGTGTTCCCCATCTTCAACTCCTGATTATTGGCAGAGATACGCAAGGCGCCCGCAATGCGGGCGCCTTGGGTATCCTGACAAGGGCTGAATAACCCGAAGATGAGCGGCGAATTACAGTTTCGTCACCTCGGATGCGACCTCCTGCTCTTCATCCTTGCGGTGCGCCCAGTAATACAACGCCGGCAGTACCAGCAGGGTCAGCGCCGTCGACGAGAGAATGCCGCCGATCACCACAGTGGCCAGCGGTCGCTGCACTTCGGCACCGGTGCCGGTGGCCAGGGCCATGGGGATAAAGCCCAGGGATGCCACCAGGGCAGTCATCAGCACCGGGCGCAAACGCGTCAGTGCGCCTTCGTCGATCGCCTGGTGCAGCGAACGACCTTGCTCGCGCAGGCCGCGGATAAAGGCAATCATCACCAGGCCGTTGAGCACCGCGACCCCAGACAGGGCAATAAAGCCCACGCCCGCCGAGATCGACAGGGGGATATCCCGCAGCCACAGGGCAACCACCCCGCCGGTCAGGGCGAATGGAATGCCGGTGAACACCAGCAGCCCGTCCTTGAGGTTGTTGAACATCATGAACAACAGGCCGAACACCAGCAGCAACGCCACTGGCACCACTACCTGCAGGCGCTGCGC
Source organism: Pseudomonas sp. NPDC087612 (assembly GCF_044743505.1). Classification (NCBI taxonomy): domain Bacteria; kingdom Pseudomonadati; phylum Pseudomonadota; class Gammaproteobacteria; order Pseudomonadales; family Pseudomonadaceae; genus Pseudomonas; species Pseudomonas sp. NPDC087612. The sequence continues at coordinate 376,195 of NZ_JBIUWO010000004.1, read as the reverse complement.
CGCCGACTGCAACTGCTCGAACTGGCCGCCCCAGCGGGTCCAGTAACCGGCCGGAATGCTCACCTGGCTGTCGATGCGCGCCGCCGCCTCGTCGACGAACGAGCCGATATCGCGACCGCGCACGTTGGCGCTGACCACCACCAGGCGCTTGCCATCTTCACGGCTGACCTGGTTGGGGCCCTGCACCAGCTCAAGGCTGGCGACATCGCCAAGGGTGATAAAGCCGATCTGGCCGCCACTGCCGCTGCTGGCCGGCACCGGTATCAGCAACTGCGACAGGCCGTCGATATCGGTACGCAGGGTGTCGGACAAGCGCACCACCATGTCGAAACGCCGATCGCCTTCATACAAGGTCCCGGCCTGGCGACCGCCAACGGCCACGGCGATGGTGTCCTGCACATCGCCGACGTTGAGCCCATAGCGCGCGGCTTTGTCGCGGTCAACGTCGATGGTCAGCACCGGCAGCCCCGAGGTCTGCTCGACCTTCACTTCCGAGGCGCCCGGCACCGCCTGCAAGGTACTGGCGATCTTCGCCGCAGTGCTATTGAGCACCGCCATGTCGTCGCCAAACACCTTCACCGCGACATCACTGCGCACCCCGGAAATCAGCTCGTTGAAGCGCAACTGGATCGGCTGCGACAGTTCATAGTTGCTACCCGGCACCCGCGCACTGGCGCGCTGGATATCGGCGATCAGTTGCTCGCGGCTCTTGCCCGGATCGGGCCATTGCTCTTGTGGCTTGAGCATCACGTAACTGTCGGAAATATTCGGCGGCATCGGGTCCGAGGCGATTTCGGCGGTACCGGTGCGGGCGAACACCCGCTCTACCTCCGGCACCTGGCTGAGCACGCTTTGCTCCAGGCGCTGCTGCAACTGCACCGACTGGCTCAGGCTGGTGCCGGGCACACGCAGGGCCTGCAGGGCAAAGTCGCCCTCGCTCAGGCTCGGCACGAACTCGCTGCCCATGCGGCTGGCCAGCACACCCGAAAGCAGCACGGTAATCGCGGCGAGGGAGAACGCCAGCGGGCGATGGCTCATGACCCATTTGAGCAGCGGCGCATAACCACGCTTGGCGCTGCGCATCAGCAGGTTTTCGTCTTCCTTGACCTTGCCGGTGACGAACAGGGCGATGGCCGCCGGCACGAAGGTCACCGACAGCAGCATGGCGCCGAGCAAGGCGATGACCACGGTGAAGGCCATCGGGTGGAACATCTTGCCCTCGACCCCGCTCAGGGCAAAGATCGGCAGGTACACCACCATGATGATCAGCTGGCCGAAAATCAGCGGCCGGCGCGCTTCGCGGGCGGCATTGAAGACTTCGTGCAAGCGCTCGGAACGGGTCAGCAGGCGGCCGTGATGCTGCTGGGCATGAGCCAGGCGCCTGATCGCGTTTTCAACGATCACCACGGCGCCATCGACGATGATGCCGAAGTCCAGCGCGCCCAGGCTCATCAGGTTGGCACTGACCTTGTTGCTGAACATGCCGGTGAAGGTGAACAGCATCGACAACGGAATGACCATGGCGGTGATCAGCGCCGCACGGATGTTACCGAGGAACAGGAACAGAATGACGATGACCAGGATCGCGCCTTCGATGAGGTTCTTCTTCACCGTGGCGATGGCCTTGTCGACCAGGTTGGTGCGGTCGTAGACGGTGACCGCACTCACCCCTTGCGGCAGCGAGCGGTTGATCTCCACCAGCTTTTGCGCCACCGCCTGGGACACTGTACGGCTGTTCTCGCCGATCAGCATGAACACCGTGCCGAGCACCACTTCGCGGCCGTTCTCGGTCGCCGCGCCGCTGCGCAGCTCACGGCCGATACCGACCTCGGCGACATTGCGCACGCGGATCGGCGTGCCGTCGACGTTGGCCAGGACGATATTGGCAATGTCATCGAGACCGGCCAGTTGCCCCGGCGCGCGGATCAGCAACTGCTCGCCACGGCGCTCAATATAGCCGGCGCCGACGTTGGCGTTGTTGCGTTCAAGGGCGGTGAGCAGGTCGCCCAGGGTCAGCTTGTAGGACGCCAGCCGTTTGGGGTCCGGGGCAATCTGGTATTCCTTGGCGAAACCGCCGATGGTGTTGATCTCCGCCACCCCGCGCACGTTGCGCAGTTGCGGCTTGATGATCCAGTCCTGGATCTCGCGCAGGTCGGTCGGCGTGTACGGGCTGCCATCGGCCTTGCGCGCATCGTCAGCGGCTTCGACGGTCCACAGGAAAATCTCGCCAAGGCCGGTGGAGATCGGCCCCATGGCCGCTTCAACGCCTTCGGGCAATTGTTCACGTGCCTGCTGCAGGCGCTCGTTGACCAGTTGCCGGGCAAAGAACAGGTCGGTGCCTTCTTCGAAAATCACCGTCACCTGCGACAGGCCCGAGCGCGACAGAGAACGGGTCTGTTCCAGCCCCGGCAAGCCGGCCATGGCGGTTTCGATGGCGAAGGTAATGCGTTGCTCGGTTTCCAGCGGCGAAAAGCCCGCGGCCTGGGTGTTGATCTGCACCTGGACGTTGGTGATGTCCGGCACGGCGTCGATCGGCAGCTTCTGGTAGCTGGCAACCCCAAGCCCAGCCATCAGCAGCACCGCCAGCAGCACCATCAGGCGCTGTTCGATGGCAAATTGTATGAGGCGTTCGAACATGTGAGCTTCCCGGTCAGTGGGCGTGTTCGGCGCTGGCCTTGCCCAGCTCCGACTTGAGGATGAAGCTGCCCTGCGCCGCCACCTGCTGGCCGGCTTGCAGGCCCTTGCGAATCTCGACGAAACCGTTGGCACTGGCGCCCGGCTCAACCGCCTGGGCGATAAAGCCTTCGGCAGTGCGCACGAACACCGTGGGCTTTTCTTCCAGGGTCTGCAGGGCTTGGTCCGGTACGCTGAGGGCGGCGGCATACTGCTCGGTGGGCACCTGCACGGCAACGAACAGGCCGGGGCGCCAGGCTCCTTGCGGATTGTCGAGGGTGACGCGCACCGCAGCGGTACGGGTCTGTTCACCGAGCAGGCTGCCGACATGAGTAACCGTGCCACTCACTTGCTGGCCCAGTTCGCTGGCAACGATGGTCACCGGCATGCCGGCGCGCACCTTGGGCAGGTCACGGGGCGCCACGCCGAAGGTCGCCCAGACCCGCGACAGGTCCGAAAGGGTGAAGGCGGCGCTGGTTTCGTTGACCACCTCGCCCGGCACCAAGTGCTTCTCGACGATTTGCCCGGCAAAGGGTGCGCGCAACTCGTAGCGGTTGCCGCCGGCCAGCACCACACTGCCGCTCAGGGCGCTGATCTTCTGCCGGGCATTGGCCTGGGCGATTTCTGCCTCTTGCAGGGTCTGGCGGGCCTGCTGGTAATCCTGCTCGGCGGAAATCCCCTCTTGCCACAGGTCCTTCTCGCGTTGGTAGCTGCTGCGCGCCAGTTCCAGGCGGCGCTGGCTGGCGGCCAGTTCACTGCGCTGCTCGGAGATCTGCGGGCTGGCGATCACCGCCAACAGATCGCCGGCCTTGACCTGCTGGCCGAGCACCACGGCGACCGACTCGACCACCCCGGCTGCGCGCGGCACCAGGTGCGCGGTGCGGTCTTCGTCGAAACGGATCTCGCCGGGCAGCGCCAGGCTGCGCTGCAGTTGGCGCGGGGCAACGGCGGCCAGCTCGATACCGGCGAGATCTATCTGCTCCTGACTTAGGGTCAGCGCGCCCTCCTCTTCATGACCTTCTTCGGCTTGTTCCGCTTGGCCATGTTCCTCTTCTTCATGATCGCCTTCGGCATGGGCGTGGGCGGCGGCAGGGGCGGCGGCAACCGGGCCGCCCTGGCGCGCCAGCAGCACGCCCAGGCCCAGGCCGAGCAGCAGGGCCGCGACCAGCAGCGTGATGGACTTGTTGTTCATGCAGGTTCCTCAGCAAAGTGTCGGGTGATGGTCGCGATCAGCGACTGGCGAGGCTCAGGTCGCCAAAGATCCGTTCCAGGCGCACCCGCGCCTCGCTGCTCTGGGCCTGGGCCTGCAGGTATTGCAGGCGCGCAGCCACCAGGGTGCGTTGGGCGTCGAGTACATCGAGGAAGGCGAACTTGCCGCGCTCGAAGCCGCGGGTGGCGGCATCCAGCGCCTGCTGTGCCGAAGGCAGGATCGAGCGGTCGAAGGTCTGCACCTCGCTGGCCGCCGTGCTCCACTGCGCCAGGGCCTGGACCACTTCGCTGCGCAGGCGCAGTTCGGCGCCATTGCGCTGGTCACGGGCCTGGTCGGCGCGCCGGGCAGCGGCCAGCACATTGCCCTGGTTGCGGTCGAACAAAGGAATCGGCACCGACAAGCCGACCACATTGATGCGCTCGCGGTCGGTTTCGCTGTACTGGCTGCCGACGCTGACCGTCAGGTCGGGAATACGCTGGCTGCGGGCCAGGCCCAGGGCGGCTTCGCGCTGGTCGATCTGCAGGCGGGCCAGACGCAAGTCGGCCGTCTGCTCCAGGCGATCGAGCAGCAGTGTGCGGCTGGGGATGTCGTTGTTCGCCTGCAGGCCGCCGTCAACGCGGCTGAACTGCACCCTGGCAGCGCCGGTGACGGCGGCCAGTTGCTGGTAGGCAACGGTCAGCGCCTGCTCGGCGCGGCCCTGCTCCAGGCGCACTTCTGACAGTTGCACCTGGGCGCGGGTAGCCTCGACCGGCGAGGCGCTGCCGGCCCTGACCCGGCCTTGCACCACTTGCAGCGCACGCTCGCTCAGGCGCAACGACTGCTCGGCCAGTTGCAAGCCTTCCTGGGCTTGGGCAGCGGCCTGGAAGGCAGCAATAACCTCGGCCCGCAGCACGTTGCGCTGGCGTTCCAGTTCCAGCGCCGCCAGCTCGGCATCGCGGCCGGCAACGTCCAGGCGCGCCCCCCGTTTGCCGCCCAGCTCGAACAGCTGGCTGACGCCAACGGTGGTGGTCTGCGAGCCTTTGCGGGTGTCTTCCACTTCCCAGCTCAGTTGCGGGTTGGGCAGTACACCGGCCTGGCGCCGCTCGCCTTCGGCAATGTCGATGCCCCAACGCGCCGCAGCCAGCTCGGGGTTGTTGTCACGGGCCGTCTGCAGCGCCGATTCCAGCGTTAATACGGGCTCCTGCGCCAGGGCCAGCGACGGCAAGGCCAGCAACAACAGGGCCAGCAATAGTCGGCCAGGGCCTGTGCCTGGCCGCTCCAGGGTGCAAAACATGGCGGACTCCTGCGTCGTGATCGGAGCCCGCACTCTAGTAATCGGGGTTTATCGCCAGGATGACTCAAGTATTACAAATCTGTAATCCAGGCAAACCGCAGGCGCGGATGGCTTAGTATCCGCCGCTCAATGCACTCCAGCGCTTGACCTTACAGTTACTACAGGGTTGAGAATCAGCGCCTTTCACTGCCAACGAGTCATCCCATGCGTCTACTGATTGTCGAGGACGAACTGCGCACCGCCGAATACCTGCAACAGGGCCTGCGCGAAAACGGCTACATCGTCGATTGCGCCCACACTGGCGCCGACGGCCTGCACCTGGCGCGCCAGCAGGCCTATGACCTGGTGATTCTCGACGTCAACCTGCCCGAGCTCGATGGCTGGACCGTGCTGCAGCGCCTGCGGGCCGAGTCCAGCACGCGGATCATGATGCTCACCGCCCACGGCCGCCTGGCCGATCGGGTCAAGGGCCTGGACCTGGGCGCCGACGATTACCTGCTCAAGCCCTTCGAGTTCCCCGAACTGCTGGCGCGCATCCGCAGCCTGTTGCGGCGCAACGACCAGGCCCTGCAACCGAATACCCTCAAGGTCGCCGACCTGGAGCTGGACCCCAGCCGCCACCGCGCCTACCGCAGCGGCCAGCGCATCGACCTGACCGCCAAGGAGTTCGCCCTGCTGCACCTGCTGATGCGCCAGAGCGGCGAGGTACTGTCGCGCACACAGATCATTTCGCTGGTCTGGGATATGAATTTCGATTGCGACACCAACGTGGTGGAAGTGTCGATCCGCCGCCTGCGGGCGAAAATCGACGATCCTTTCGACAACAAGCTGATCCACACCCTGCGCGGCGTCGGCTACGTACTTGAGGCCCGCGAATGAAACCTGCGCGCCTGTCGCTGCGCCTGGGCCTGAGCGTCAGCCTGATGGGCGCGGCGCTGGTGCTGCTGCTCGCATGCCTTGCGGTATTTGCCCTCGACCATGAGCTGGACAGCCGTGCACGCAAGCACCTGGCCAACAAGATGGCGCAGATCGAACACAGCCTGACGATTGACCTCAAGGCCGCCGACCTGGGCACGCCGGTGCATCCGTTGCTGGATGTGGTCATGGGCCACGACAACCTGAGCCTGAGCGTCATTGCCCTGACCGGCCGTCACTCAGCCCTGCTCACTCTGGGCCCGGCCCTGGAAGCCAACGCCTTGCTGCAGATTGAAAGCGGCCCGCACCTGGCTTTCAGCCCCTGGCGCGACCAGGACGGCGAACACCTGCTCACCGCCTCGCGGCTTATGCGCCTGCAGGATGGCACCCTGGTGCGGGTGCTGCTGACGGTCAATCGTGCCGACGACCATGCCCTGCTCCAGGCCTACCTGGGCTCGACCCTGTGGGCCTTGCCGCTGCTGCTGGTGCTGATCGGCCTGGGCGCCTGGAAGCTGGTCCAGCGCGGGCTGCTGCCATTGCGCCGTTTTCGCCGGGTGGCCGAACAGGTCTCGGCGCAAACCCTCAGCCACCGCCTGCCGGAAACCGGCCTGCCGCAAGAACTGGGCGATCTGGCGGGTGGTATCAACATCATGCTCGACCGCCTGGACGACGGCGTGCAGCGGTTGTCGCAGTTTTCCGACGACCTTGCCCATGAACTGCGCACGCCCATCGGCAACCTGATGGGCAAGGCCCAGGTCACCCTGACCCGCGAGCGCTCCAACGAGCAATACCGTGAAGCGCTGGAAAACAGCATCGAAGAGCTGACCCGGTTGAATCGCATCATCAACGACATGCTGTTCCTCGCCCAGGTCAGCCAGCCGCAGGCGCAGGTGCCGCTCAAGCCGGTGGTGCTGGCCGACGAGGTGCAGCGGGTTTGCGAACTGTTCGAATGCAACGCCGAGCAAAAAGGTATTGCCCTGCGCGTACAGGGCTGGGGCACGGTGCTGGGTGATCGCTTGATGGTGCAGCGGGCGCTGTCGAATCTGCTCAGCAATGCGATTCGCCATGGCGATGAGGGCCAGCCGATCAACATCGCGATTGAACGCCGCGACGGCTCGGTGTGGGTATCAGTGGAAAATCGCGGTCCCGGTATTGCCGCGATGCATTTGCCGCACCTGTTCGAGCGCTTTTACCGCGTGGGCTCGGGGCGCTCGCGCCTGGAAGGCGGTACCGGGCTGGGGCTGGCAATCGTGCGCTCGATCATGCAGGTGCATGGCGGGCGGGTTGAGGTGCAGAGCGAGCTGCAGGGGGTGACGCGGTTTAGCCTGGTGTTTGCCGATCAGGTTGGCTGATCGGGCCGGCTCCCACAGGGTTGCTTACTTTGTGGGAGCTGGCCTTGCCGGCGATGGGCTGCAAAGCAGCCCCGGACAATCTCAGTGCCGGCTGGCCGCCAGAATCAGCGCCTTCATCTGCGCCACCGCCGACTTGAAGCCAACGAACAGCGCATGGGCCACCAGCGCATGGCCGATGTTCAGTTCGTTGATGCCCTTGATCGCCGCCACCGCTTCAACGTTGTGGTAATGCAGGCCGTGACCGGCATTGACGATCAGGCCCTGGCCGAGCCCAAAGGCTACGCCATCGGCCACGCGCTTGAGCTCTTCAGCCACTTCGCTCGGGGTTTGCGCATCGGCATAACGGCCGGTGTGCAGCTCGATGGCCGGCGCACCGACACGGCGCGAGGCTTCGATCTGGCGCTCGTCAGCATCGATGAACAAGGACACTTCCGCGCCCAGACGCGACAGGCGCTCGACCGCAGCCTTGATCCGTGCTTCCTGGCCGGCGACGTCCAGGCCGCCTTCGGTGGTCAGCTCCTGACGGGTTTCCGGAACCAGGCAGATGTGCGCCGGGCGAATGCGCTCGGCAAACACCATCATTTCTTCGGTGACGCCCATTTCGAAGTTCATGCGCGTCTGCAGCACATCCTTGAGCAGCAGCACGTCACGCTCCTGGATGTGGCGGCGGTCTTCGCGCAAGTGCACGGTAATGCCATCGGCACCGGCCTCTTCAGCGTCCAGCGCGGCTTTGACCGGGTCCGGGTAGCGGGTACCACGCGCCTGGCGCAGGGTCGCCACGTGGTCGATGTTCACGCCGAGCAGCATGCGGTTGCTTTGAGTCACGAAGAGGCTCTCCTGAAGATTGAGCCCCACAGCATACGACGTTGTTCAGCGCTTGCGAAACAGTTCGCGACTGACCAGCGGCCGACCGCCCAGGTGTACGGCCAGGGCCTGGCGCATCAGGCGCTTGGCGGCGCCCAGAGCACCGGGGATTTCCCAGGCGGCTTCAGCCATGGCCAATAGCTCGGCACCGTTGAACAGCCCCGGCTGCAACAGGTAGACGCGCTCGAGCCCGGCATCGACCTGCAAGCGGTACAGGCCATCGACCACCAGCGGATCGCCGTTGACGTCGTGATCGAGAGCGAAGGCATAACCCAGTTCGTCCAGCAGGCGCCACTCGAACGCCCTCAGCAGCGGCTCCAGCGGGCGACCGGCGGCCAGCGCCTGCAAGGTCGCCGCATAGTGTTCGAATACCACCGGATGCGGGTCTTCAGCCGGCAGCAGGCGAATCAGCAGCTCGTTGAGGTACAGCCCGCTGAACAGCGCATCGCCATGCAGCCAGGCAGCGACACCGACGCTGTCCAGACGGCCGACGTTCTTCAGCTCGCCGCGGCCGCGAAACTCGACTTCAAGCGGGACGAACGGCCGCACCTGGCTGCCGCCTTTGCCACGGGCACGGCGCATGACCGCGCGCAGGCGTCCTTGCGGGGTGAGGAAATCCACCAGCGCGCTGGTTTCACGGTAGGCCCGGCTGTGCAGCACGTAGGCCGGTTGGCCAACTGGCAGTTCCATGAGCGGCGCTTCAGAAAAGGTTCGACCCGGCAGCGCACGCTACCGGGCCTGGAGCGATCAGAGGTCGCCGTAGCCCAGCGAACGCAGGGCGCGTTCGTCGTCGGACCAGCCACCCTTGACCTTGACCCAGAGGTTGAGCATGACCTTGGCGTCGAACAGCACTTCCATGTCCTTGCGCGCCTCGGAGCCGATGCGTTTGATCCGCTCGCCCTTATCGCCAATGATGATCTTCTTCTGGCCGTCACGCTCGACCAGGATCAGCGCATGGATGTGCAGGATCTTGCCCTGCTGCTTGAACTCTTCGATCTCGACGGTGATCTGGTACGGCAGCTCGGCGCCGAGTTGGCGCATGATCTTCTCGCGCACCAGTTCCGCGGCCAGGAAGCGGCTGCTGCGGTCGGTGATCTGGTCTTCCGGGAAGAAGTGCTCGTTTTCCGGCAGGTGTTTGGCGATCAGCCCTTCCAGCGCTTCGAGGTTGTGCCCCTGCTGGGCCGAGATCGGCACGATTTCGGCGTTCGGCAGTTGCTCCTGCAGCCATTGCAGGTGCGGGATCAGGTCGGCTTTCTCTTCGATCCGGTCGGTCTTGTTGATCGCCAGGATCACCGGGCCCTGCACGTACTGCACGCGCTCAAGCACCAATTGGTCTTCGTCGGTCCATTTGGTGCGGTCAACCACGAAGATCACCACGTCGACGTCCTTGAGGGCGGCCGAAGCGGTCTTGTTCATGTAACGGTTGAGCGCCTTTTCGTTGCTCTTGTGCATGCCCGGGGTATCGACGTAGATCGCCTGCACATCACCTTCGGTCTTGATCCCGAGCATGTTGTGGCGGGTGGTCTGCGGCTTGCGCGAGGTGATTGCGAGCTTTTGCCCGAGGATGTGGTTGAGCAGGGTCGACTTGCCGACGTTCGGGCGGCCGACAATGGCGACATAGCCGCAGCGGGTAGTGTTGGTATCAGTCATTGCCATTCTCCACGCCCAGGGCGATCAGTGCTGCGGCGGCCGCGACTTGCTCGGCGATACGCCGGCTGACGCCTTGCCCTCGGCTTTTTTCAGTCAAAAGGGTCACTTCGCATTCGACGAAAAACGTCCGGCAATGGGGTTCACCTTGAATATCCACCACTTCGTAGCGCGGCAGTTCGCAGGCCCGCGACTGCAGGAATTCCTGCAGACGGGTTTTCGGGTCCTTGTTGGTATCGACCAGGGTCAGGCTTTCGAATTCACCCGCCAGCCATGCCAGTACCCGCTCGCGAGCGGTCTGCATGTCCGAATCCAGGTAGATGGCGCCAATCAGCGCCTCCAGGGCATCGGCCAGGATCGACTCGCGGCGAAAACCGCCGCTTTTCAGCTCGCCCGAACCCAGGCGCAGGTATTCGCCCAGGTCAAAGCCCCGGGCCAGTACCGCCAGGGTCTCGCCCTTGACCAGCCGCGCACGCAGGCGCGACAGCTGGCCTTCGCGGGCCTGGGGGAAGCGCTCGAACAGCGCTTCACCGGCGACGAAGTTGAGGATCGCATCGCCGAGGAACTCGAGGCGTTCGTTGTTGCGCCCGGCAAAACTGCGGTGCGTCAGGGCCAGCAGCATCAGCTCCTGGTTCTTGAAGGTGTAGCCGAGCTGGCGCTCGAGGCGGCTCAAGGAAACGCTCACAGTGTACCCACGCGCAGTTCGTGGCCGAAATTCAGCCCGCACGCCTGGGCGCGGGGCTCACACTTTGCAACTCGGTACGCCGCCATCGGGGCTACCGTCGGATTTAACGCATTGTTCAAATCAACATCCTGAAAGACTGTTTGGCTCATGCTCGCTGGCCGGGGTGATCGGTTGCATCCAGGCTTCCCTGAACACAGCCTATGCCAGAAACGCATTCGGCGCTGTCCCAGGACAGCGCCGTTGTAGTGTTACTTGATCAGGCCGACCCGCGACAGGTTCGGGAAGTGGCTCAGTTTAGGCTCTGGCCAGCTCATCCAGACCGCGAAGGCCTTGCCGACGATGTTCTGGTCCGGGACCATGCCGTGCAGTTCCTTGGGAATGTTGGGGTCATCCCAGTAACGGCTGTCGTTGGAGTTGTCGCGGTTGTCGCCCATCATGAAGTAATGGCCGGCCGGGACTGTCCATTGCTGGTCAGGCGGCATGCGGTAGCGGCTCATTTCCTTGCGGATCAGGTGCTCGGCTTCACCGAGCTTTTCCTTGTACAGCTCGGCGCTGCCCAGGGTACCCGGCTCGGTGCCGACCAGCTGCTCGGCGATCGCCTGACCGTTGACGAACAGCTTCTTGTCGCTGGTGTAGCGAATCTGATCGCCCGGCAGGCCAACCACACGCTTGATGTAGTTGACGTTCGGGTCGCTCGGGTAGCGGAACACCATGACATCGCCACGCTGCGGATCACCCACCTCGATGACCTTCTTGTCGATCACCGGCAGGCGGATCCCGTAAGAGAACTTGTTCACCAGGATGAAGTCGCCCACTTCCAGGGTCGGCTTCATCGACCCCGAAGGGATCTGGAACGGCTCAATCAGGAACGAGCGCAGCACCAGGACAATGAACAGCACCGGGAAGAACGATTTACCGTACTCGACCAGCAACGGTTCCTTGTTCAGGCGCTCGACCACTGCCATTTCTGGCTGGCTGACGCTGCCCTGATAGTTGGCGATCGCCGAACGCCGGCGCGGGGCCAGGAACAGCAGGTCGACCAGGGCCAACAGACCGCAGACGGCGACGGCGATGACAAGCAACAGCGGGAAATTTAGCGACATAGGACCTAACTATCCAACCTGAGCACGGCGAGGAAGGCTTCTTGTGGGATTTCCACGTTACCGACCTGTTTCATGCGTTTCTTACCGGCCTTCTGCTTCTCCAACAGCTTGCGCTTACGGCTAACATCACCACCGTAGCATTTGGCCAGTACGTTCTTTCTGAGCGCCTTGACAGTCGTACGCGCAACAATCTGTCCGCCAATGGCGGCCTGGATTGCCACATCGAACATCTGCCGAGGAATCAGTTCCTTCATCTTCTCGGTCAATGCGCGGCCCTTGTAGTGCGCATTGTCGCGGTGCACGATCAGCGCCAGGGCGTCGACCTTGTCACCGTTGATCAGTACATCGAGCTTGACCAGGTTAGCCGACTGGTAGCGGTCGAAATGATAGTCCAGCGAGGCGTAGCCGCGGCTGGTGGACTTCAGGCGGTCGAAGAAGTCCAGTACCACTTCGTTCATCGGCAGGTCGTAGCGTACTTGCACCTGCGAGCCGAGGAACTGCATGTCGCGCTGTACGCCACGCTTCTCGATGCACAGGGTAATGACGTTGCCCAGGTGCTCCTGCGGCACCAGGATGGTGGCCGAAACGATCGGCTCACGGAAGTCTTCGACCGAGGACACATCCGGCAGCTTCGACGGGTTGTCGACGTAGATGGTTTCGCCGGTCTTGAGCTTGACCTCGAAGATTACGCTCGGCGCGGTGGTGATCAGGTCCAGGTCGTACTCGCGCTCCAGGCGCTCCTGGATGATCTCCATGTGCAGCATGCCGAGGAAGCCGCAACGGAAGCCGAAGCCCAGGGCGTCGGAGCTTTCCGGCAGGTACTGCAGCGACGAGTCGTTCAGGGTCAGTTTCTGCAATGCATCACGAAAATCTTCGAAATCATCGGAACTGACCGGGAACAGACCGGCATACACCTGCGGTTGAATACGTTTGAAGCCTGGCAGCACCTCGACCTCGGGGGTCGTGCTCAGGGTCAGGGTGTCACCCACCGGCGCGCCGTGAATGTCCTTGATGCTGGCGATGATGAAGCCTACTTCGCCGGCCTTGAGATCGGCGGTCTGGGTGTGCTTGGGGGTGAACACACCGACGCTGTCGACCAGGTGGACCTTGCCGGTGGACTTGACCAGGATCTTGTCGCCCTTCTTCACCCGGCCGTGACGGACACGCACCAGGGAGACAACGCCCAGGTAGTTGTCGAACCAGGAGTCGATGATCAGCGCCTGCAGCGGCGCCTCGATGTCACCGGTAGGCGCCGGGATGGTGTGCACCAGGCGCTCGAGCACCTCGTCGACGCCCATGCCGCTCTTGGCGCTGCAGGCCACGGCGTCGGTGGCGTCGATACCGATGATCTTCTCGATCTCGTCCTTGACCTTGTCCGGGTCGGCCTGGGGCAGGTCCATCTTGTTCAGTACCGGCATGACCTCAAGGCCCTGCTCGATGGCGGTGTAGCAGTTGGCGACCGACTGGGCTTCTACACCCTGGCCGGCGTCGACCACCAGCAAGGCACCTTCACAGGCCGCCAGCGAGCGGCTGACTTCGTAGGTGAAGTCAACGTGGCCGGGGGTGTCGATGAAGTTCAGCTGATAGGTTTTGCCGTCTTGCGCCTTGTAGTGCAGGGTGACGCTGTGGGCTTTGATGGTGATACCGCGTTCACGCTCCAGGTCCATGGAATCGAGTACCTGGGCCTCCATTTCACGCGCAGTCAGGCCACCGCACATCTGAATGAAGCGGTCGGCCAGGGTCGACTTGCCATGGTCAATGTGGGCGATGATGGAGAAATTGCGGATATGACTCAAATCACTCACGGGTCAACACTCAAAAAGGCTGCGGGCCGGACGCCCACCGAAAAATAGCCGGGAATTGTACCTGAAGCTTGACGTTGGCGTCACGTGAACTGTGGGTACCGCGATTGTGGGAAATCGGTGCATGCCCCGGAAAACCTGCGCGGCGCCCAGAAAAAAGGGCAGCCGAGGCTGCCCTTTTCTGCTCAAGCCGGCTTATTCAGCCAGTTTGAAGGTGATGAAGCTGGCGCGGCCCTGACGCAGGACGCGCATCGACACCGAACGGTTCTTCGGCAGCTCTTTGGCGATTTCGGTGAACTGCTTGGCCGAAAGGATCGCCTGGTTGTTCAGATGACTGATGACGTCGCCCGGACGCAGGCCGATCAGCGCTGCCGGACCGTCCTGGACTTCCTTGATGACCACGCCGCCCTTGAGCTCGAGGGACTTCTTCTGCTCGGCGGTCAGGTCGGCCACCGACACACCCAGGCGGTTGCTGCTGCGCTCGACGCCGCCATTGGCGTTGGTGGTGATGTCGGCATCTTCATCCGGCAGTGCGCCGATGGTGATGTCCAGCGACTGGCGTTTGCCATTGCGGATGATGTCGAGCTTGGCCTTGGCGCCATCCTTGAGGCCACCGACCAGGTGCGGCAGGTCGGCAGACATGACGATCGGCTGACCGTTCATGCTCAGGATCACGTCACCGACCTGCAGGCCACCCTTGGCGGCCGGGCCATCTTCCAGCACCTGGGCGACCAGGGCACCGGCCGGCTTGTCGAGACCGAAGGACTCAGCCAGGTCCTTGTTGACCTCCTGAATCACCACGCCCAGCCAACCGCGGCTGACCTTGCCGTCTTTCTTCAGCTGATTGGAAACATCCAGCGCGACATCGATCGGGATGGCGAACGACAGGCCCATGAAGCCACCGGAACGGGTAAAGATCTGCGAGTTGATACCCACCACTTCGCCGTTCATGTTGAACAGCGGGCCACCGGAGTTACCCGGGTTGATCGCCACGTCGGTCTGGATGAATGGCACGTAGGTGTCGTTGGGCAGGGTACGGCCCTTGGCACTGACGATACCTTTGGTCACCGAATGGTCGAAGCCGAACGGCGAACCGATGGCCAGCACCCACTCACCGACCTTGAGCTTCTCGGAGTCACCCAGCTTGACGGTCGGCAGGTCCTTGCCTTCGACCTTGAGCAGGGCCACGTCGGTGCGCGGGTCGGTGCCGACCAGCTTGGCCTGCAGCTCGCTGCGGTCCGACAGGCGGACGATGATCTCATCGGCGTCGGCGACCACATGGTTGTTGGTCAGCACGTAACCGTCGCTGGAGATGATGAAGCCCGAACCCAGCGATTGCGCTTCACGCTGGCGGTCACCGCGCGGCGAACGCGGCGTCTGCGGCATGTTGCGCTCGAAGAATTCGCGGAACATCGGCGGCAGGCCTTCAAGATCAGGCATCTGCCCGGCGGCGTACTTGCGGTCCGGCAGTTTCTGCTTGGTACTGATGTTCACCACCGCAGGCGAGGCCTGCTCGACCAGGGTGGTGAAGTCCGGCAGGGCTTCGGCCTGGGCGGTGAGCACCTGACCGAGCATGAACACGGCGGCGACCATCGATAGGTAGGTTTTCAAGCGTGGTATTGACATACGGCTCCCGTCACAACGAGCGTGGTTAGCAGTAGGGACCTGCAGAAGCAGGAAAGGCCAGCCCCCGAAAGGACTGACCTATAGAAAAATTCTGGAGTTTTTGCAAACTGCAAAGCTTGCCAATCATGTCAGCCAAGCAATCCTCGACCTGTCAGCCTCATTGCCTGCGCCTCATTTTTTAGCCTGGGCATCCTGGGCGCGCATGGACAGCGCAATGCGTTCGGCGGTGCCGATAGGGATCTCGCCCACCACAGTCACCATCATTTCGCCCTGGGGCGTGGTCAGGCGCCGCGAGACGGCGACCGTCGGGCCCAGCTGCGTGCGGATATCGGCGGCCGAGCCTTTGTCGAGGGCTTCGACGAACACCGAAAAGCGCGCCAGGCCGTCGTCGTACATCAGGCTGCTGACGGCATTCTTGCTTTGCGGGTCCTTGCGCACGGAGCTGGTGATCAGCTCGAATCCAGGTGGCAACCAGTCCGATCGCCAGCCGGTGACAGGTTGTGCAGCCTGCGCGGTCAGTTGGGCAACCGGCTTGCAGATGCCACTGGCCTTGAGCTGTTCATCGCTTGGTGCGACGGCGGTATTCAGGCGAGTGAACTGGAAACGCTCGAGCAATCGCCCACCGTCGTCGAGCATCAACGACTTGAGCGGCAGCCCGGTGTCTTTATCCAGGTGCAGCTCGAAGGCATAGCGGTGTTGATCACGCGGGGTAAGGGTGACGATTACCGCTTCACGGTCGGCCACCCTAGATTTGCCGGCGACCCCGAGGTCGTACCAGCTCATCAGTTTCAGAGGATCAAGCACTCGCGCCGCAGACTCCGGCGTGTTGGCCACTCCCGGTACCAGGGCCCCGCTTACGCACTGGGTCTGCCCGTCGACACGCACGACTTCCTGGGCCGAGCCATCGAGCTGCAACAGCCGCTCGCTGACTTTGCCGCTCTGGACGCGATGCCAGATGTCGTGGGTGGAGAAGCTACCGTTACGCTCGTAAACGAAAGTACCCTGATAACTCTGCTGTTGCTCGGCCTGGGCCAGACGCTTGAGCCAGTCACCTGCCTGCGCAGAGGAGTTGGCGGCAAGGGCCGGTAGCGTCAACCAGCCACCCAGCAGCAGCGGTATGAGAGGTAGCGCGCGCATGATCCTCCTTACTTAGCGATTTTCCAGGCTGGCTGCACGTGCATACGGCAGAGCGCTCTCGGTACCCTTGAGGGCTGCTTCCTGAGCATGCTGACGCAGGTAGCCAGGCAGACGCTGGTCGTGCCAGCCGGTTTGCCCCTGCAGCACGCCATTGGCCATCGGGCCTGGCTGTTCTGCACTTTCACTATAGCCTGCCAATACGGCCGGGCCCTGTGCTTGTGGCAAGCTCAGGCCTTGCTGCGCCGGTTGTTGGGCAGCCAGCTGGGCACCGCTGATTTCGTCCTGGTTGTACAGGCGTACACCGGCCAGTACCGCGACAGTCACCGAAGCGGCAACGGCCAGGCGGCCCAGGCTGCGCCAGGGTCCACGGGAGACCTTGGCGGGAGCGGGTTCATCGGCCAGGGCTGCGGATACGGCCGAGGCGATATCCAGCTGTGGCAGTACCAGCTCTTTGTGCATGGCTGCACGGGCTACCTGGTAACGCGACCAGGTGGCACGGGTTTCGGGATCATCGACGGCATTCAACACCCGTCGTAATTCCAGTTCGTCCGCTTCGTTATCCATCACCGCGGACAGCGATTCCTGCAAAGCTTCACGACTCATGGCGGTTCCTCTCTTGGCTGTCGCCGCTGTCTCAGGTTTCCTGCAACAACGGCTGCAGGGCTTTGTCTATGGCCTCCCGAGCGCGGAAGATTCGAGAGCGCACGGTACCCACCGGACACTGCATGACGCTCGCAATGTCCTCGTAACTCAGACCATCGAATTCACGTAAAGTTAACGCCGTACGCAAATCTTCTGGCAGTTGCTGGATGGTCCGATGGACGGTGCCTTCGATCTCATCTCGCAACAACGCGCGCTCGGGGGACTCCAGATCCTTGAGGCCATGATCGCCGTCGTAAAATTCCGCATCCTCGGAACTTACATCGCTGTCTGGTGGCCGCCGACCGCGGGACACCAGATAGTTTTTTGCCGTGTTGATGGCAATGCGGTACAGCCAGGTATAAAAGGCGCTGTCCCCGCGAAAATTACCAAGCGCCCGGTAAGCCTTGATGAAAGCTTCCTGCGCCACATCCTGGGCTTCATGGGTGTCGTGGACAAAACGCACGATCAACCCGAGAATCTTGTGCTGATACTTCAGCACCAACAGATCGAACGCTCGCCTGTCGCCACGCTGCACGCGCTCGACAAGCTGCTGATCCTCTTCCTGGGTTAGCATGAACACTCCTCAGTGAACTCGAAGGAGCGTTGCACCTGCCATCGTTCAGGCTTGCAACCATAGACTCGGGCTTTGCGCAAAAGTTCTCCCCTCCAAGCAAGTTTCCTGCGGCCCTTGGTCGGCTCGCACGAAAAACGCAGCGCGGTCACGGCCGGCTGCGTCGATAATCGGGTCTCGAATACGCAAACAGTGCCTTCAAGGGGCGCCTGCCATGCGTCGCCGCGGCATTGTGGCGTGCGGGCATCCTTCTATGGATATCCGTACATCACGGAAAGTTCCCACAAAAGGCTCCCTGGACTGCACAAGCGCCATTGGAAATCAGGGCCTTGGGGCTGCTATAAAGGCAGCCGGTCCAGATTCACGATAGTTTCACAATGCCATAAGCGCCTGACTATTGTGCCGATCCCCCCCTTCAGATACTAGTGTCCTGACATGAGCCAACAATTCCAACATGATGTTCTCGTGATCGGCAGCGGCGCCGCCGGCCTCAGCCTGGCCCTGACCCTCCCCGGTCACCTGCGCGTCGCCGTGCTCAGCAAGGGCGACCTCGCCAATGGCTCGACCTTCTGGGCCCAGGGCGGCGTGGCCGCGGTGCTGGACGACACCGACACGGTGCAGTCCCACGTCGAAGACACCCTCAATGCCGGTGGCGGCCTGTGTCACGAAGACGCCGTGCGCTTCACCGTTGAGCATAGCCGCGAAGCGATCCAGTGGCTGATCGACCAGGGCGTGCCTTTTACCCGCGACGAACACGCCGGCGATGAAGAAAGCGGCTTCGAGTTCCACCTGACCCGCGAAGGCGGCCACAGCCATCGGCGCATCATCCACGCCGCTGATGCCACCGGCGCGGCGATCTTCACCACCTTGCTGGCGCAAGCGCGGCTGCGGCCGAATATCGAGCTGCTGGAACAACGGGTAGCGGTCGACCTGATTACCGAACGGCGCCTGGGCCTGGACGGCGATCGCTGCCTGGGAGCGTATGTGCTGGACCGCACCAGCGGCGAAGTCGACACCTTCGGCGCGCGCTTTACCGTGCTCGCCACCGGCGGCGCAGCCAAGGTCTACCTCTACACCAGCAACCCCGACGGCGCCTGCGGCGATGGCATCGCCATGGCCTGGCGCGCCGGTTGCCGGGTGGCCAACCTTGAGTTCAACCAGTTCCACCCGACTTGCCTGTACCACCCGCAGGCCAAGAGTTTTTTGATCACCGAAGCCCTGCGCGGCGAAGGCGGCCTGCTCAAGCTGCCCAATGGCGAGCGTTTCATGCCGCGCTTCGACCCGCGTGAAGAACTGGCCCCGCGCGACATCGTCGCCCGCGCCATCGACCATGAAATGAAGCGCCTGGGGGTGGACTGCGTCTACCTGGACATCAGCCACAAGCCGGCCGAATTCGTCAAAAGCCACTTCCCCACCGTTTACGAGCGCTGCCTGGGCTTTGGCATCGACATCACCCGCCAGCCGATCCCGGTAGTACCGGCCGCCCATTACACCTGCGGCGGAGTGATGGTCGACGAACAAGGCCTGACCGACGTGCCGGGCCTGTACGCCATCGGCGAAACCAGTTTTACCGGCCTGCACGGCGCCAACCGCATGGCCAGCAATTCGCTGCTCGAATGTTTTGTCTACGGGCGCTCGGCCGCCAACGACATCGTCGCCCGCCTGGACCAGACCGCAATGCCCCGGGCGCTGCCGTGCTGGGATGCCAGCCAGGTGACCGATTCGGACGAAGACGTGATCATCGCGCACAACTGGGACGAACTGCGGCGCTTCATGTGGGACTACGTCGGCATCGTGCGCACCAACAAGCGCCTGCAGCGCGCCGAACACCGGGTACGCCTGCTGCTCGATGAAATCGACGAGTTCTACAGCAACTACAAAGTCAGCCGCGACCTGATCGAATTGCGCAACCTGGCCCAGGTCGCCGAACTGATGATCCGCTCGGCCATGCAACGCAAGGAAAGCCGCGGCCTGCACTACACCCTGGATTACCCGGGCATGCTCACAGAGGCCCGCGACACTAT
This sequence comes from Pseudomonas sp. NPDC087612, assembly GCF_044743505.1. NCBI lineage: Bacteria > Pseudomonadati > Pseudomonadota > Gammaproteobacteria > Pseudomonadales > Pseudomonadaceae > Pseudomonas > Pseudomonas sp. NPDC087612. Next base: position 356,671 of record NZ_JBIUWO010000004.1, on the reverse strand, counting down.
CCTGCAGCCACCCACCTACGCCGACTGAATTTCAGGCGTAAACGCAGGCGCCGGTGCTGCACCGGCTCCAGCGCGTCGAAGGCGATGCACTGGCCCTCGTTGAAACGCCGCCCGGCCCGGCGAAAGCGCAATACCACGCATCCGGGCAAGGCCAGGCTGTCGGGCTTGAGTTGCACCGCCTGCCAGCCCTGGGCGCGGCTGAACAACTGCCAGCCGTGGGCATCCCGGCGCAGGGCGGTAATGGCGTTGGGGTGGGTCAGCAGGATGCGCCGGGGAATGACCCAGGCACCATGCAGCAGGCACAGGGCAATGGCCGCCAGGCGCAACCACAGGGGCACCTCCAGCAGGCTCAGGGCCAGCAAGGCCAGCAGCAGGCTGGCCAGGTATGCCGCCAACAGTGCCCTTGAGCCCTGCCAGCGACATTCGAAACGCTCACTTGGGCTGGACACGGTCCAGGATGATGCGAACCATGCGTTGCAGCTCCGGGTCTTCGGACTCGCTGCGCTCCATGAACCAGCCGAACATGTCCTGGTCTTCGCAGCTCAGCAGGCGCTTGTACAGCTCACGGTCGGCCTCGCTCAGGGTCGGGTAGACCTCCGCGCTGAACGGGACCAGCAGTACATCAAGCTCGAGCATGCCGCGGCGGCTGTGCCAAAAGAGCCGGTTGAGTTCAGTTTGTTCGACCATGAAGCCCTCCTAAAATAGGCCGCCAGTATACAGAGCCAGCGCCCGGGGGACACGCGACGTTGGTCCGGACATGTGAGCAAATAATGACAGAGGCCTGTACTCAACTACCTATTTTGCCGACAGCGCTCTATCATGGGCCCCAGTCCTATCACCTTGCGATAAACCATGGCCGATTCCGCTTTTTTCTGCACCCTTTCCCACGAAGGCGTTCTCGCCGTCCGCGGCTCGGACGCCGGCAAGTTCCTGCAAGGCCAGCTGACCTGCAACATCAGTTACCTCAACGAGCATACCGCCAGCCTCGGCGCCCGCTGCATGGTCAAGGGCCGCATGCAGTCGAGCTTTCGCATCCTCCCCGAAGGCGATGGCTACCTGCTGGCGATGACCCGCGAACTGCTCGAACCGCAACTGGCCGACCTTAAAAAGTACGCAGTGTTCTCCAAGGCCAAGCTGACCGACGACAGCGCTGCCTGGGTGCGTTTCGGCCTGCACGACGGTGCAGCCGCGCTGACGGCCCTGGGCCTGGAAGTGCCGGTGCAGACTGACGCGGTCACCCGTCACAACGGCTTGGTCGCCATTGCCGTATCGGCTGGGCGCATCGAGCTATGGGTACCTGCCGAGCAGGCCCCGGCGGTGCAAGCGCAACTGGCGGCGCAGCTGGCCGAGGCTGACCTCAACGACTGGCTGCTCGGACAGATCCGCGCCGGTATCGGCCAGGTCATGCTGCAAACTCGCGAGCTGTTCATTCCGCAGATGATCAACCTGCAGGCCGTGGGTGGCGTGAGCTTCAAGAAAGGCTGTTACACCGGCCAGGAAATCGTCGCGCGCATGCAGTACCTGGGCAAGCTCAAGCGCCGCCAGTACCGCCTGGCCCTGGCCGAGGGTGACCTGCCGCAGCCCGGTACCGAAGTGTTCTCGCCCACCCACAACTCCTCCGTTGGTGAAGTGGTACTGGCGGCCCGCAGTGAACAGGGCTGCGAACTGCTGGCCGTGCTGACCGCCGACGCGGTTGCCGACAACAACCTGCACCTGGGCAGCGCCGAAGGTCCGCGCCTGGAGCTGCTGACGCTTCCTTACGAACTGGACCGCGATCGCGAAATCCAGCGCTGAGCCTGCGCCCGCCCTGCACGGGCGGGGCACTCGTCAATTGCGGTAGAGAATCACCATGAACAAGATGGCCGAGATGATCCAGGCCCACCTGCTGAGCGCCATCGACAACGATGACCTGGTGCTGCCGACCCTGCCGGAAGTGGCCTTGAGCATTCGCGAAGCCGCCGAAGACAGCGAGATCAGCGTCAGTACCCTGAGCAAGGTGATCGGTCGCGATGCAGCGTTGTCGGCGCGCCTGATCAAGGTGGTCAACAGCCCCTTGCTGCGCGCCGCCACCGAGGTCACCGACCTGCAAACGGCCATCACCCGCCTGGGCATCAACTACAGCTGCAACCTGGCGATCGGCCTGGTGATCGAGCAGATCTTCCATGCCCGCTCGGATGTGGTTGAGCAAAAAATGCGCGAGATCTGGTCAAAAAGCCTCGAAGTGGCTGGCATCAGCTATGAGCTGTGCCTGCGATTCACCCAGCTCAAGCCGGACCAGGCAGCCCTCGCTGGCCTGGTTCATCAGATTGGCGCGCTGCCGATCCTGCTGTATGCCGAAGAGCACAACGAGCTGCTCTCCGACCCGGTCAGCCTGAACTATGTAATCGAACAGATTCACCCGGCACTGGGCGACAAGATCCTCAGCGTCTGGGAGTTCCCCGAGCAACTGGTGCACCTGCCCGGGCTGATCCAGGACCTGGATCGCGGCACCGACAAGGTCGACTACGTCGATATCGTGCAGATCGCCCAGGTGCTCAGCAACAACAGCAAGGAACGACCGCTGGCCGCCCTGCCCGCCTACCGCCACCTTGGCCTGCCTACCGGCACTGAACTGCAGGCCAGCGACCTGCTCAATGCCAAGGCAATGTTCCGCTAGTCAGCGCTGAAGCTGACCCGCACCTTCAAGCCGCCACGCTCACCATCGTGCAGGCTGATCTGCGCCAGGTGCGCGCGGCAGATCTCGCCGACAATCGCCAGACCCAGGCCAGTGCCCTGGGCGCCGCGCCGGTAGAAGCGCTCGAAGACCTTTTCGCGCTCGCTTTCAGGAATCCCCGGGCCGTCGTCTTCGACTTCGAGAATGCCCGGCTCAACCACGCGCAGAATCACATCGCCGCCCTTGGGCGTATACGCCATGGCGTTATCGACCAGGTTGCTCAGCAACTCATTGAGCAGCGTCGGCTCGCCGCGCACCCACACCGGCCCCTCGGTCTCCAGCGCCAGGGCGACGCCACGCGCATGGGCCAGCGGCGCCATGGCCATGCCCAGCTCGCGGGCCAATTGGCTGAGGTCGAGCAATTGCGCGCCGCCTTCGGCAATCGCCCGGGCGCCGTTCTCGACCCGCGCCAGCGACAGCAACTGGTTGGCCAGGTGGGTCAGGCGATCGGTGCCTTGCGCGGCGGCCTCAAGGGTTTCGCGCCAGACTTGCGGCTCGTTGGAGCGCAAGCCCAGTTCGACCCGCGCCTTTAGCGCCGCCAGCGGCGTGCGCAGTTCATGGGCGGCCTCGGCGATAAACTGTGCCTGGCGTTCGAACTGGCCGCGCAAGCGTTCGGTAAAGTGGTTCAGGGCGCGCACCAGCGGGCTCAGCTCGCGCTGCACCTGGACCACCGGCAAGGCCCGCAGGTCATCGGGCTGGCGTTCTTCCACAGCGCTGCGCAAGCGCTCTAGCGGGCGCAGGGCGGCGCTGACGGCAAACCACACCAGCATCAGCGCGCCGAGGGCGAGCATACCCAGGCGCAGCAGGGTATCGGCCATCAGGCTGCGGGCCATGCGTACCCGCGCCTCTTCGGTTTCGGCCACGCGGATTTCGGCCATGCCGTTCATGTTCGGCTCGCTGACCGCCTTGAGCAGGCTGACCACGCGCACGTCCTGACCCAGATAACGGGCGTTGTAAAAGCGCGCCAGGGCCGGGTAATCGTCGGTGCGCGGGGTATTGGGCGGCGGCGCCGGGAGGTTTTCGTAGCCGGAGATCAAGCGCTGGTGAATATCGTTGACCTGGTAGTAGATTCGCCCGGCGCTGTCGTAGGCGAAAGTGTCCAGGGCCACGTAGGGCACATCGGCGCTGAGGGTGCCGTCGCGTTGTGACAGGCCCGCGGCGATGGTCCGTGCCGAGGCCAGCAAGGTGCGATCGTAGGCCGTGTCGGCGGCTTCACGGCCGTTCCAGTAAGCGCTCAGGCCGCTGGCCAGCATCAGCACCACCAGCAGGATTGCCAGGTTCCATAGCAGTCGCCCGCGCAGGCTGTCGCTGTTACGCATCTTTGTGCTCGAGCAAGTAGCCGAGCCCCCTGAAGGTGACGATCGCCACCGCATGGCCGTCGAGCTTCTTGCGCAGGCGGTGCACGTAGATTTCGATAGCATCGGCACTAGCTTCTTCGTCCAGGCCGAACACCTGGGCGGCCAGCTGCTCTTTGCTCATCACCCGCCCGGGCCGCGCAATCAGTGCTTCGAGCACCGCCTGCTCGCGGGAGGTCAGGGTCAGCAGCTCTTCGCCGAGGGTGAAGCGCCGGGTATCGAGGTCGTAAACCAGCGGCCCGCAGCGCTGCTGGCGCTCGCCACCGAGCACGCTACGGCGCAGCAGGGCCTTGACCCGCGCCTCAAGCTCGGTCAGCTCGAACGGCTTGGCCAGGTAATCGTCGGCGCCCAGGTTCAGGCCATGGACCCGGTCCTTGACGTCGCTGCGCGCGGTCAGCATCAGCACCGGCACGGTCTTGCCACGGGCCCTAAGGCGCGCCAGCACCTCGAAGCCGTCCATCCGCGGCAGGCCGACATCGAGTACCGCCACGGCGTATTCCTCGCTGGCCAGGGCCAGGTCGGCGGCCACGCCATCATGCAGCACATCCACGGTCAGGCCGGTGCTTTTCAGGGCCTGGGCCACGCTTTCGGCCAGTTGCAGATGGTCTTCGACGAGCAGCACACGCATCGATTTCTCCCCTTTGCGTCGCGTTCAATGGCGCGGAGTGTACAACCGACAGCCCGCCTGTGAAGCCTTCGGCGCAATCAAAAGCTGCTGAAAGGTTAGCGAAAGGTTCACGCCCTAGCATCCTCTCACGGCTCACTCTGCTTGCCGTAAAACCGGACCCAAGGTCCGAACTAATAAGAACAATAACGGAGTCACTCCACGATGCTGTCCATGCAGCCGCAGGCGTACGCGCCTACCCGACGTCTACCTTCCCGCCAGACCGCAGTTGCCAGCGCCCTCGCCCTTGCCGGCGTCGCCCCGTTGAGCCAGGCCGCCTTCTTCGATGACAGCAAGGCGAGCTTCGAAACCCGCAACATGTACTTCAACCGCGACTTTCGCGATGGCACCAGCGCCCAGCAATCCAAGCGTGACGAATGGGCCCAGGGCTTCATGCTCAATTTCGAGTCAGGTTATACCGACGGTACTGTAGGCTTCGGCCTGGATGCCCTGGGGATGCTCGGTATCAAGCTCGACTCAAGCCCCGACCGCACCGGCACCGGCCTGCTGCCAACCCACGACGATGGCCGCGCCGCCGACGAGTATTCCAAGCTCGGCCTGACCGGCAAGGTGAAGATCTCCGCGACCGAACTCAAGATCGGCACGCTGATCCCGGAGCTGCCGACCCTGCAGCCAAACGACGGGCGCATCCTGCCGCAGACTTTCGAGGGCGGCCTGCTGACCTCGGGTGAAATCAGCAACCTGACCTTCACCGGCGGGCGCCTGGAAAAAGCCCGCGACCGCGACAGCACCAACAACGAGGACATCGCCCTCAACAACAAGAACAGCCGATTCCTTGGCACCGTCGCCGGCAACCATTTCGACATGGCCGGCCTGGACTACAGGTTCACCGACAAGATTACCGGCAGCTACCACTGGGCCCAGCTCGATGACGTCTACCGCCAGCACTTCGTCGGCTTGATCGCCTCCCAGCCGTGGGGCCCGGGCACCTTCGGCGCCGACCTGCGCATGGCCTTCAGTGACGACCAGGGCCAGGCCCGCGGTGGCAACATCGACAACACCGCGCTCAACGGCATGCTCAGCTACGGCCTGAACGGCCACAAGCTCAGCGCCGGCTACCAGCACCTGTCCGGCGACACCGCCTTCCCCTATGTCGATGGCGCCGACCCGTACCTGGTCAACTTCGTACAGATCAACGACTTCGCCGGCGCCGACGAGCGCTCCTGGCAGGCCCGTTACGACTACGACTTCAGCAAGCTCGGCATCCCCGGCCTGACCTTCATGAGCCGCTACATCAGCGGCGATAATGTCAGCCTGGCCAATGGTGGCGAGGGCAAGGAGTGGGAACGCAACACCGAGTTCAAGTACGTGGTGCAAAGTGGCGCCCTGAAAAACGTCGCCGTGCGCCTGCGCAACGCCACCTTCCGCTCCAACTTCGCCCGCGATGCCGACGAAGTGCGACTGCTGGTGAGTTACAGCCTTGCGCTGTGGTAATCCCTGATAACAATAACGTTCACGGAGAGACACAATGACTTTTTCACTGCGCCGCATTGCCCTCGCCACCGGTTGCCTGCTGCTGGCCGGCAACGTTCTGGCGGGCGAACCGAAACGCCCTGAATGCATCGCCCCGGCTTCGCCCGGCGGCGGTTTCGACCTGACCTGCAAACTGGTGCAAAGCGCCCTGGTCAACGAAAAGATCCTCAGCAAACCGATGCGCGTCACCTACATGCCCGGCGGTGTCGGCGCGGTGGCCTATAACGCGGTGGTCGCCCAGCGTCCGGCCGATGCCGGCACCCTGGTGGCCTGGTCCAGTGGTTCGTTGCTGAACCTGGCCCAGGGCAAGTTCGGCCGTTTCGATGAAAACGCCGTGCGCTGGCTGGCGGCGGTAGGCACCAGCTATGGTGCCATTGCCGTGAAAAGCGATTCGCCCTACAAGACCCTCGACGACCTGGTCGCGGCGCTGAAAAAAGACCCGAGCAAGGTGGTGATCGGCTCCGGCGGCACCGTCGGCAGCCAGGACTGGATGCAGACCGCGCTGATCGCCAAGGCCGCCGGGATCAACCCGCGCGACCTGCGCTACGTGGCCCTGGAAGGCGGCGGCGAAATCGCCACGGCGCTGCTCGGCGGGCACATTCAGGTCGGCAGCACCGACATCTCCGACTCCATGCCGCACATCCAGAGCGGTGACATGCGCCTGCTTGCGGTGTTCGCCGAAACCCGCCTGGACGAGCCGGAAATGAAGGACATCCCCACCGCCAAGGAACAAGGCTACGACATCGTCTGGCCGGTGGTGCGCGGTTTCTACCTCGGGCCGAAAGTCACCGATGAAGAGTACGACTGGTGGAAAGCCTCGTTCGACAAGCTGCTGGCCTCCGAAGAGTTCGCCAAGCTGCGCGATCAGCGCGAGCTGTTCCCCTTCGCCATGACCGGTGTCGAGCTGGACACCTACGTCAAGAAGCAGGTGGCTGACTACAAGGCCCTGGCCAAGGAATTTGGCTTGATTCAATAAGCCTCTCCCCTTTCGAACGCATCGCGGGGCAAGCCCGCTCCCACTTGCCCCGCGAATAGAGGATTCCCCAATGATCCTGCAACGTCTCTTCGCCCTGTTTTTGCTGGCGCTGTGCGCCGCCCTGGCCGTAATGGCCTGGCCCTACCAGGCAGCCTTTTCCTACGAACCGGTCGGGCCACGTGCCTATCCCTTGCTGATGCTCGGCCTGATGGCTGCGGGCCTGCTGTACCTGGCCTTTCGTCCCACGCCGATCGTGCACAAGGACGACGAACCCGAACTAGACCGCGAAACCCTGAACAAGATCGGCCTCTGCGTCGCCTTGCTGCTGGTCTTCGCCGCCACCTTCGAGCCGCTGGGTTTCATTGTCAGCAGCATTCTTATCGGCGTGCCGATGGCGCGCCTGTATGGTGGGCGCTGGCTACCCAGCGTGGTGATCATCGGCCTGATGAGCATCGCCCTGTACTGGCTGTTCGACCGCGTGATGGATGTACCCCTGCCCCTCGGCCTGCTCGACGTTCTGGAGAACTGACATGGATACGCTTGGTTATCTCGGCCAGGGCTTCGGCGTCGCCCTGAGCCCCTACAATCTGGTCACCGCCCTGTGCGGCACCCTGATCGGCACCGTGGTCGGCCTGCTGCCGGGCCTGGGCCCGATCAACGGCGTGGCGCTGCTGATTCCGATTGCCTTCGCCCTCGGCCTGCCGCCGGAGTCGGCGCTGATTTTGCTGGCAGCGGTGTACCTGGGCTGCGAATACGGCGGGCGGATCAGCTCGATCCTGCTCAATATCCCCGGTGAAGCTTCGACGGTGATGACTACCCTCGACGGCTACCCCATGGCCCGCCAGGGCCTGGCCGGGGTGGCGCTGTCGCTGTCGGCTTGGAGTTCGTTCATCGGCGCCTTTATCGCTACCTGCGGCATGGTGCTGTTCGCGCCGCTATTGGCGAAATGGGCGATTGCCTTCGGCCCGGCGGAGTATTTCGTGCTGATGGTGTTCGCCATTGTCTGCCTGGGTGGCATGGCCGGCGACCGGCCGTTGAAGACCTTCATCGCCGCGCTGATCGGGCTGTTTCTTTCCAGTGTCGGCATCGACGCCAACAGCGGCGTGTACCGCTTTACCGGCGACAGCGTGCACCTGGCCGACGGCATTCAGTTCGTGGTGCTGGTGCTGGGGCTGTTCTCCATCAGCGAGATTCTCCTGCTGCTGGAAAAAACCCACCATGGCCACGAAGCGGTGAAAGCCACCGGGCGCATGCTGTTCAATTTCAAGGAAGCGGCCTCGGTATTCGTCGTCAACATTCGCTGCGGCCTGCTCGGTTTCATCATGGGCGTGCTGCCCGGTGCCGGCGCAACCCTGGCCAGCGCCGTGGCCTACATGACCGAAAAGCGCATCGCCGGTGCCAGCGGCACCTTCGGCAAGGGCGACAAGCGCGGCCTGGCCGCACCGGAAACCGCCATCGGCGCCTCCTGCTGCGGCGCCCTGGTGCCAATGCTGACCCTCGGCGTACCCGGCTCGGGCACCACCGCGGTGATGATCGGCGCCCTGACTCTGTACAACATCACCCCGGGGCCGATGCTGTTCGCCCAGCAACCGGACATCGTCTGGGGGCTGATCGCGTCGTTGTTCATCGCCAACATCATGCTGGTGATCCTCAACATCCCGATGATCCGCATCTTCACCCGCATCCTCGCCGTGCCGAACTGGGCGCTGGTGCCGGTGATCGCGATCATCACCGCGATCGGTGTGTACGCGGTGCATGCCACCACCTTCGACCTGTTCCTGATGATCGGTATCGGTATCTTCGGCTACATCCTGCGCAAGCTGGACTTCCCGCTGTCGCCAATCTTGCTGGGCTTCATCCTCGGCGGGTTGATGGAGCAGAACCTGCGCCGGGCGCTGTCGATTTCCAATGGTGCCCTGGACATCCTCTGGTCGAGCCCGATCAGCATGAGCGTGTGGGGCCTGACCATCGCCATGATGCTTTTGCCGCTGCTGCGCATCTGGCGCAAGCGCAGCCTTCAGCGTCGTGCCCTGGCCGATGTCTGATGGCCGCTTGAAACTGTACTGGGCCACCGGCCTGGTCGGCCTGGCCGGCGGTTACCTCGCCAGCAGGGTCGGCTGGCCGCTGCCGTGGATGGTCGGCTCGTTGCTGGCGATCATCCTCGTGCGTTGCCTGACGCCCTGGCAATTGAGCGAGATCCCCGGCGGGCGCAAGTGCGGGCAGTGGATCATTGGTATCGGGATCGGCCTGCACTTCACCCCGGCGGTGGTCGAGCAGGTGGCGAGCAACTTCGGCCTGATTTTCTGCGGGGCGCTGATCACCAGTGTTTCCAGTGTGGTCGGGGTGTGGTTGCTGCGCCGTACTGGCGAAGACCGCGCCACAGCGTTCTTTTCCAGCATGCCCGGTGGCTCCGGGGAGATGGTCAACCTCGGCGCCCGTAACGGTGCGGTGCTCAGCCAGGTGGCGGCAGCGCAGAGTTTGCGGGTGCTGGCGGTGGTGCTGTGTGTGCCGGCGCTGTTCAAGTTTTTGCTCGGCAATGGCGTGCCGCTGACCCACGCCGGGAGCGTGCACTGGGGCTGGCTGGTAGTGATCTGCCCGCTGGGGGTGTTGCTGGCCCTGGGCTGGCAGCGTTTGAAACAACCCAACCCGTGGCTGTTCGGGCCGTTGCTGGTGGCGGCGGTGGCCAGTGTCAGCGCCAACCTGCAGGTGGCCCTGCCCGATGGCGCCAGCCAGATCGGCCAATGGCTGATCGGCAGCGGTCTGGGTTGTCACTTCAACCGCGCGTTCTTTCGCCGGGCACCGTCGTTTCTCGGCCGCACCTTGATTGCCACGGCGCTGACCATGTTGATCGCAGGCCTTGCGGCGGGTGTGCTCAGTGTCATGACCAACCTCGACCTGCGCTCGCTGACCCTGGGCATGATGCCCGGCGGCATCGCCGAAATGAGCCTGACCGCCGAAACCCTGCAACTGTCGGTGCCACTGGTCACGGCGCTACAGGTGATGCGTTTGCTGTTCGTGCTGTTTCTGGCCGAACCGTTATTCAGGCACTGGGAAAAACGCTGCGACTGAAACAAAAAAAGAGGAAGCCAAGGCTTCCTCTTTTCAGTTACGCGCTTACCAGGTGAAACGCACGCCGACGTTGGCACCGAACGGCTTTTCGATCTTGTCGCCGTTGCTGTAATCGATATCGGCATGCAACTGCAGGCGCTCGGACAGCGACACGGCAATACCGGCACCGACCTCGGCACGCGAGCCGGACAGGTCGTTGTTGAACACGTTGTCGTTGACCTTGACCTGGTTGTTCTTGGCGAACTCGTGCACCGCGGCAGCGCGCAGGTACGGCTGGGCAAAGCGTCCCTCGCCAAGATCAAAGTTGCGACCCACCGTGGCACCGGCCTTGCCGAGCACCGAGGTAGTACGGTCACCTTCAGCCTTCAGGCCGCTGTCCAGGTCGTAGGACGCACCCTGGATGCTCACTGCCGACACTTGGGCGAAAGGTTCAACGAAGTAGCCGTCATCGAGCTTGATGTGACGACCGAACTCAGCCGATGCACCCACACCGTTGGTCTTGTAGTTGCCCTTGGCCTGGCTGCCGTCGCTCATCGCCACCTTGGACTTGTTGTCGAAGCGGTTGACCTTGGCCACCGCGTCAAAGTAGTAACCGCTGTCCTGGTCCAGCCAGGTGGTGTAGGCACCGGCGTAGTAGCTGTCGACCGTACCGGTAGTACCGCGGCTCAGGTCCAGGTCGGACTTGCTATGACCGGCCAGCACACCCACCAGCCACTGGCTGTCGCCCACCTGGGCATCGGCACCCAGGGTGAAGCCCTGCTGGGTTTGCTTGTAGGCGGTGCCAGACGACTCGGCAACGTTGTACTTGCTACCGTAAGCCCGGCCCCAGGCGCCGCTTTTACCTTCGTTGTAGCGCAACTCGCCCATGCGGGTACGCAGCGACGACAGCTCGCCGTACCACACGGTCGGTGCGGTATTGAACAGCGCCAGGACCGAACGGGTGCCGGGGCTGATGACCTTCTTCTCGGTGTCCAGGTGCCAGTCGTTGCCTTCCTTGGTCAGGTCATAGGAAAACGCGCCCAGGTCGACAGGGCCGTTCACCAGGCTGAACTCGGCATCGCCGCCGCCGGTAGTGACCACGGTGATCCGCTCGACAGCGGCCGGGTCGTGACCACTGGCACTGATGGCGAGGGTGTGCTGACCGTTGGCCTGACCGCTGACATTGAGCAGGTCGCCTTCGCCAGTGGCGAAGTCAGCCGACATATGAAAGGTGCCGTTGCCAGCCAACTCGCCTAGGTCCAGGCGATAAAACTGGCCAGGCTCGCCAAACTGCACATGGCCGCCCTGCAGGCTCAATTGTTCAACCTGGCTGTCACCCACCAGCGCCCAGGTACTGTCGCCGTTGAGCGCCAGTGCGTCGACGTTTTCCAGGCGCCCCTTGAACAGCGATTGATCGTTCAGGCTCAGTTGCGCCGCGCCGCCAGTGGCGACAATCACATCACCTTCCAGGCTGGCATTGCTCAGGGTCAGTTGCGCAGTGCTGCCATCGCCTACCTGAATATTGCCGACCAGGTCGCTGCGGCCAATCTGCATCTTTGCCGAACCACCGTTCTTGAGCTCAAGCAGGGTGCCATTGGCGCCTTCCAGGCTCGAACCATTGAGTACGTCGATACGGGCGGTGGTTGCAGAATCCACCACCAGGGCCGGCCCTGCTTCCCCGATCACTTTGCTGTTGTCCAGCAGCAAAGTCGGCGCCTGCTCGTTGGCTTCAGAGCCATAGTATTCATGAGACAAACGCACACCGCTCTCGGCGCCCTTGATCACGCTGTTGTGCGCCTGGGCCTGGCCGCCGATCATCAACAGACCATCAGCCGTAGCACCGGTCAGGCTCGAGTCTTTGAGCGACAGATTGCTATAGGCGCTGAGGGTTGCACCGAATCGGCCACCGTTGATTTCGCTGCTCTGGACCTGGACCTCGGACCCGGTCGCCGAACCATCGAGCAATCGGCCAACCGTCAGGCCGTTGCCCTGAGCGCTATCGATACGTGCGTTGGCGATACGGGCGGTACTGCTCACCAGGGCAACAGCGTTGTTCGAGCCGACGGCAGTGACGGTGCCACCCTCGATGTTCAGTTGGCCCTTGCGCACTTGAATGTGCTCGGTACGCGCACCCTGGACATTCAGAGTGGCATTTTCCAATACGCGATAGTTGTAGGACGGCGTCCCCGAGGTAGCGGTAAAGGTCTGGTTGCTTTCGACAACCTGGGTGATAGCCAGGGCCTGAGCCGATGCCATCACCAAAGGTGCGACAAGGGCTGCCTGCAAGGCGCACGAAAGCGCCGAGGGTTTGAAGATGCTTGGCTTGGTCATGAGATTCTACTCCGCAGCATTGAGACTATTCAGTTCCGGATTAAACAGAGCCAACTAGTTCAAGCCCCGTTTGTTCGGAGCTCAGAATAGAAACTTCTGACAAAATCTTATGTAGGAATATTCCTCATAAGAAGTAGGCGCTATCAACAGGCGGTGTCGCGTCCATATAGAAAAAATAAAGCCGAGCATTGCTCGGCTTCATTCGTTATCAAACACTCAGCTTATGGCCTTCCTGGGCAGAGCCCGGTCCCCTGTTCGCCATAGTAATCGTAAGATTTCACTGGGGAACGGCCGATAGCCTGGCCACCACGTTCCTGAATCCAATACAACTCGACATATCCGCTGCGCAGCGGCTCCATGCAGGGAACCCACGGGATAGTAAGGTTTACCCCAGTATCAATTTCGTTCTGATTGAGCACCTCCCGTGAAAATGACGAACGCGTCGATTCGACAGGCAGCTTGTCAACAAAGCCTTCCAGACCTATCCAGTACACCGTAACGGTGTCGCCTATTTGAAGATTTTGAGCATCAACAATCTTGGCAGTTACACCATTCCACGGCGCGTCCTCGCAAGCAATAGCGCCGGGATATTTCACGGTTAACGTTGGCTCGTTGACCTCTGCCAATGGAATGGCACTGACATCCACCAACTGACTACCCGACGACTGATAATTGGTGGTAGTGGCATTGGCAAAAATTTTGTAGAACAGTGGAATGTCTGTTCCATTACCAACCGTGACAATATCGTCCCAGCTGATTTGCAACGGGATCGAGTCACCGGGATTGTCTGTGCCCTTCACTATGTATTCGGCCACCAACAGACTTTCTGTACCGAAATAAAGCCGAATAACCTCTCCCATTTGCGCAGGGTCATAAAGAGCAAAACTGACATCGGCAGGCTGGCCTTCATCCTCTGGGCGCAGAAGATTCTCTTCACCCGTCGACGAGGTCAGTAGCGGCACATCCAGCGTCGGGTTGACCGGCTCGGGTTCGCCTGGATTAGGTGGCCCAATCAACTCCAGATCTACTTCCACGTCCAGTACAGGGGAGGGATAGGTCTTGGTACGGATGACTTCATAGCGCACCTGGGCCGTATGCGCGGTCCCCTCGACCCCACTGGAGATAACTGCCCACGGTGCGGTAAACGGTAAAGGCCAATTGGGGGTAGGCGGCAGAGTAATCTGATCCACATAATTATTATTCCAGTAGACGCGCACCAAATCACCCGCCAGCGCATTGGTATATTCATCCACTTCAATCAGTACGCCCTCACGTGCCTCGACAATATCAATGGGCGCAGCATCCACCCTGGGTGCCAGCAAGTCGATAGGTGTTGGTTCAAGGATGACGAACACTTGCTGGCGGTGCGCCAGGCTAGTCGGATTGCCGGCCCGGTCTTCCAGTATATAGGTCACCCGCTTGAGGCCAGGCCCGGCAAGGAGCAGCTCGTCCTTTGTCATCTCTACAATGATAGGTCTTTCGCTGACCACCGCGCCCTTGTTGGGTTGGGACTGCTCATCGCCAAAGAGGATTGCCCAATAGTCACCCACTTGCGGATCAAGGTAGTCTGGAATCTGCAACACTAACTTATTGTCGTGCGCTTCCAGATACTCGGGCGTCACCGTAGCATCCTCCAGATCCAGCGGAAGAATGATGGCCTCCGGGAAACCACCATGAGTCGGATTGAGCCTGTCTACTGTTACCCTAAGACTCTGCGAAGTCCCATTATTGGGGTTTCTGGAGTTGACGACTTCAAAATGGACAATTTTCTCACCGTGTGACTCAAGCACCGGGTCTTGCAGCGTCACGGGAGTGGGGTTAGAGTCTGCATGGGGCACAGGTTTCTCAAAGGTATAAACCGGCCTTTCGTTAATATAAACGGTTACCGTATCGATCGATGTAGGCGGCCCCACGGTAGGGAAAGCCGGAATTTCCACCTTGAGCCCTTCTGGAATTTTCGGTGTTCGCAGTAAATTAATTTGCCCCCCGGGAATATTCGGCTCTGTGTTAGTAGGCACCGGCGGATTATACAAGTTTCGAAAATTTCTAGGCTTCGGGGCCCGCGTTTTGGCTTTTTCGGCTGACACCTTGGTTGTCGTTTCAAACTTGGTCATCTTGGTATCTCCTGCAAATAGAAATAGGCTTGGAACACCATCAGCACCTCAGTCGACTCAGCCGCCGTCCTGCCAAGCAACGGCATTGCGGGGGCGAAGCCAAACCTTTTTTCAGAGCAAAACGTCGTCTTGTTTATTGCAACTGCGCAATCACTTCAGCGTATTGAGTCAACATCATTGAACACAGTATTCACGCCTCAAGATCACAATACAGGCCCGTACTCAGATCGATGACTGACAACCTCGCACGGGCCAACCCCGACTCCCCCACACCACTACCGTCGCCTTTCTCCAGGCGATACCGGACATTACCGCCCCCCCCCACCCGGCGCACTTCGAGCCGCCAACTTGATCAGCGGGTCGTAGGGCAATACGGTAAACCTGTAGCCATGCTCGGCCTCGAGGTCTTCGCGGGTCAGAACATGTTCGAAACGTCCCTGGGTTCCAGGGATCGGGTTATTGCCCGATTGGTTGTAGTCGCCCTCCCAAAGCAGGATGAGCTTGTCATCCACCTGCAGTTGCGGGTCTTTGGGGATCTCTACCCGAACGCCCAACCATGGCTGTTCTTCGCAACGTATCCATTGATTGGTCTTGGCATCTGGAAAGGTGGCGGGCGCCAGGCCTTCGATGACTCGCACCTCGACACGCACGGATGTTATAGGCGACCGTTGCCGGTTTACCCCATTGAACGTGGTGTACTGCATCGGCAGGGCAGGTGAATTGCCGACACTATGGATAATCGCCCAAGGAACCCTCAGCACGATCAATTGCCCGCCAACATCCTCAACCTTCACCTCGTAGCGATCCACCGCCTGCGGATGACTGCCCCAGAACAGTTCCAGCACCTGACCGAATTGCGGGTTGTCATACAGAAGGATCTCGACGCGCGCGTCCTGCCCGGCATCGGCGCCTGTGAGCACATTATCGGCTGTCGTGCCCTTGACTACAGCCGGTAGCAACAAGGGGTTGACCGGATCCGGACCGGGAGGCGGACCGGCCACCGTCAGGTCGATGTCTACCCATAAGGTCGAAGAGGTGAGCGAAGCCCCACCGCGTCGCCAGGTGTAGTGCACCCGATCAACAAAAGGTGCAGCAAAGCCTCCCGCCGCGAGGATTGCCCAACTGACCGGGGCCCTCAAAGGCCACTGCTGGTTCTCGGCAATGGTGATAAGGCGAAGCGCCAAACTACGCCAGTAGACCTGAACCTGATCGCCTTGCTGTGCATCGCTGATGACGTCGATGTGAACCTCGACACCTGCGCGGGCATCTTCCAGGTCAATCAGCCCATCGATATCGAACCTGGGCACCCGAGGGTCAGGCAGGTCGCCCGGCAATTCATCCAGCACTACCTCAACTGGCTGGACCTCGGATTTTGGCCCGCGGTTACCGGTTCGATCTTCCAGGCGATAGTAGGCTTCATGCAGGCCTGAACCGCTCTCACGAACCAGCATTGCATCGTATTGCACAATTATCGGCGCATTGACATCGGTAATGCGCAGTTCACCGGCATAGGGCAGTTCGCGTGATTGCTCATCCGTATCGATAACGGGCAACTTTTCCCAGTAGTAGGTCAGCAGGTCGCCCACCCTGATATCTGGCCAAGGCTCGACCCGGGCATCGACCGTGTCGTGCCGGCTGAGATAATCCTCGGTAACGCCGCTGATCAGGACTTCCTGGTCAAACTGCAGGGGTGACCCTTCTTCGTCGCCATTGGGCGCCTGCTTATCGATGAACAGGTGCGTTGCGTGCGAAGTGGACGGGTTCAACGATACCGTAACGCGGTACTCGACCCGGGCGGGGCCAGGCGCCGCCATGTACTCCGAGGGCATCTTGCAGACAACCGGGATCACATCTTCCGGAATCACTGGCTGAGTGAAGGTAAATGTTTCAACCACATCGCTTCGCCAGAGAAACTCAACTTTCGTATCCACGTTCGGAGGAGCGGCACTGTAATCAGCCCAAATCTCCTCGATCCTGATTTCCAATGGGCGTAGCTGATCTTCCTTGCGGACCAAATGCCCCAATAAATCATCGTCCGTCAGCTCCATTGCGGCCGGGATGACCGGCGCGGCGTAGCGTTCCCGGGGATTTACAGGATCGTCAGCATCGTGAGCCATGGCGACAGTTCCTTCCAGCGAAGAGGACCGTGGCAGCCAGCCTGTAGCTGGCTGCGGTGGAAAACCTGGAAGTATTAGATGCCTATTTCAAATCGGCCGAAACTGACAAAAATGCTAGGTAGCCAGCTTCAAGCCGGCGGCAAACGCCAGTCGATCGGGGTCAGTCCGCGCTGCTCAAGGAAGCGGTTGGCCTGGCTGAAATGACCACAACCAAGAAAGCCACGGTAGGCCGACAACGGCGATGGATGCACCGACTTGAGCACCAGGTGCTTGGTGGCATCGATCAGTTTCTGCTTGCTCTGGGCATGGGCGCCCCAAAGCAGGAACACGCTGTTGGGCTGGTGCTCGCTGACCACTTCGATGATGCGGTCGGTGAAGAACTGCCAGCCCTTGTTGGCATGAGACGCGGCGTTGGCGCGCTCGACGGTCATGGTGGTGTTGAGCAGCAACACGCCCTGCTCGGCCCAGGACTGCAGGCAGCCGTGCTTGGGGATTTCGATGTTGAGGTCACGCTGCAGCTCTTTGTAGATGTTCACCAGCGACGGCGGCGTTGCCACCCCCGGTTGCACCGAGAAGCACAGGCCATGGGCCTGGCCGGGGCCGTGGTACGGGTCCTGACCGAGGATCACCACCTTGACCTGGTCCAGCGGGGTGGAGTTGAGGGCGTTGAAGATCAGCGGGCCAGGTGGGTAGATCTCTTTGCCGGCAGCGTGCTCTTCGCGCAGGAACTCGCGCAACTGGTGCATGTAGGGCTGGTCGAATTCGGCGCGCAGGGCCTCTTTCCAGCTCGGTTCAAGTTTGATGCGATCGTCGTCAGTCATGGTCGGGTCCGTAAAACAATGGCGCGACACTAGGAAAGCTGCCTGCGCTTGTCAATCGATCCGACCGGCGACCGCCGAAATCGCCAGCAGCGGCCATACTTGTGCGGATCAACCACGAGGTCGCCCATGGCTGCAGTACAGTGCGAAGAACTCACCGGCGTCGACGGCGCGCGCATCGGCGTTGCCACCCTCAATACGCCGCAAACCCTCAATGCCTTGTCGCTGCCGATGATCGAGGTACTCGACGAACAGCTCAAGGCCTGGGCCGATGACCCGGATGTGGTCTGCGTGCTGCTGCGCGGCGAAGGCGCCAAGGCCTTCTGCGCCGGTGGCGAGGTGCGCAGCCTGGCCCAGGCTTGCCTTGACCATCCCGGCCGGGTACCGCCCCTGGCGGCGCAGTTCTTTGCCGCCGAATACCGCTTCGACTACCGCCTGCATACCTACCCCAAGCCGCTGATCTGCTGGGGCCACGGCCATGTGCTGGGTGGCGGCATGGGTTTGTTGCAGGGGGCCAGTGTACGCGTGGTCACTCCCAGCAGCCGCCTGGCCATGCCGGAGATCAGCATCGGCCTGTATCCGGATGTCGGCGGCAGTTGGTTTCTGTCGCGCCTGCCCGGCAAACTGGGCTTGTTCCTCGGCCTTACCGGCGCGCCGATCAACGCCAGCGATGCCCTCGACCTGGGCCTGGCCGACCGTCTGCTGGGCGAAAGCCAGCAGGAAGAGTTGCTCGACGACCTGCTGCAATTGAACTGGCAGGAGCAGACCGCCCTGCAGCTCAACAGCCTGCTCAAGGCCCAGCAGAACGGCGCCCAGGCGCAAAGGCCAGAAGCCCAGTGGCTGCCCAGGCGCCAGCAGATCGACGCGTTGCTCGATGTCGCCGACCCGGTGTGCGCCTGGCGTGCCATCGCCCAGCTGCGCAACCACGCCGACCCGTTGCTGGCCAAGGCCGCGCAGACCATGCTCGAAGGCTGCCCGCTGACCGCGCACCTGGTCTGGGAGCAAATCCAGCGTGCGAAGTACCTGTCGCTGGCCCAGGTGTTCCAGATGGAATACACCCTGAGCCTCAATTGCTGCCAGCATCCGGAGTTCAGCGAAGGGGTGCGCGCGCGGCTGATCGACAAGGACCAGAAACCGCGCTGGCACTGGGCAGATATCGCCCAGGTGCCAACGGCGGTGGTTGAAGCGCATTTCAGCAAGGCGTGGGAAGGTCGTCACCCCTTGGCGGACCTGGCCTGAATGGCGCCTCAGCGGCGCCAGTTGCGATCCGGCCAGCCGTCACGGCTGCGCTCGTGACGTGACGATCCCTGGCGGTAGCGGTCATGGCCGCGCCCCGGGTAAGGCTTGTAGTAGTTATGCGGCGTTTCCCGGTAATAGCCGTGGGGCGCCGGACGGTAGTAATGCGGTGGCGGCGCGTAGTAACGCGGCGGTGGTGCCACGTAGTAGCGCGGCTGCGGCGCTAGGTAATAGCCGCGGCTGTAGGGATACGACGGCCGGTAGTAACCCGGATAGCCATAGCGATCGGCGGTGTAGACCTCGGTGCGGTAGTAACCGTTACCTCCATAGGGGACACAGGCGGTGGTCAGCAAACCCAACACTGCAAGCAGCAAAAGTCGGCGATACATGGCGGCCTCCCGGACCGCGAAACTGCCCATCCCAGCGGCGCTGGTCGGCGTCGATCGGCAAGTGTTCATCGACATTGAATAAGACTGTCAAAACCAGGTCCGGTGCCATTGCTGCAATAAATTGATACAAGGCCGATACCCTTAAAAATCGTAAAGTTATTTTTCTGCCACACCACTAGAATGAAGGCCATTGGCCTACAGACCGGGAATGTCATGCCGCCTCGTTCCGCCCTGTTTTCGCAGCGCTCGCTGATCCTGACATTACTGCTGTTGCTCGCCTGCGGCTTCTTGGCGACCTCCCTGCTCAGCTACTTCGCCTCACGCAGCTCGATTCGCGACAACATCGTCAACACCGAGCTGCCGCTGACCTCCGATACGGTCTATTCGGAAATCCAGAAAGACCTGGTACGCCCGATCCTGATCTCGTCGATGATGGCTCACGACACCTTCTTGCGCGACTGGGCCCTGGGCGGCGAGCGCGACACCGCCCAGGTCACCCGTTACCTGGACGAAATCATGCGCCAGCACCACGCCTATACGGCGTTCTTCGTCTCCAGCAACAGCGGTATCTATTACCAGACCAAAGGCGTTCTGAAGAAAATCGACCCGCAAGAACCCCGTGATGCCTGGTACCAGCGGGTACTGAAAATGAACACGCCCTACGAGATCAACGTCGACCTCGACATGGCCAACCAGGACCGCCTCACGGTGTTCATCAACTACCGGGTGTTCGATTACGACGGCAAGTTCATTGGCGTTGCCGGCATCGGCCTGACGGTCGAGGCGGTGATCCGCCTGATCGACGATTACCAGCAGCGCTATCAGCGCCAGGTGTTCTTCGTCGATCCGCAGGGGCGTATCGTACTTACCGGCTCCAATGGCGGTCCCCATGGCGCCAGGACCGGGCAGCCGCTGGTCGAACTGGACGGGCTCGGGCAAATGCCACAACCGGTCAGCGGCAGCCATGAATACAACAGCAGCGATGGCCATAGTCATTTCCTCAACGTGCGCCTGGTGCCGGAGCTGAACTGGTACCTGTTCGTCGACAAGCGCGAAGACGGCGCCATGGATGCCATTCGCCAGTCGCTGTACCTGAACCTGGCGATCTGCGCGATGATCACCCTGGTGGTGTTGTCGCTGCTCAATGCCATGGTCAAGCGCCATCAGGACAACATCGAAGCCCTGGCCACCCTCGACAGCCTCACCGGCCTGCCCAACCGCCGTGGCTTCGACCTGCTGGCTGCGCAAGCGCTGCAGGAAGCCCAGCGCGAACCCAAGCCGCTGATCGCCCTGCTGATCGACCTCGACCACTTCAAGGCGCTCAACGACACCCATGGCCACCTGGCCGGCGACGAAGTGCTACGCCAGTTCGCCCAGGTGCTGGAGGAATGCCTGCGCCATGCTGATATCATCTGCCGCTGGGGTGGTGAGGAATTCATCGTGCTGCTCAAGGACACCGACAGCCAGAACGCCGCGGCGGTGGCCGAGAAGATTCGCAGCAAGACCGAGGCCCTGGCCTTTACCTATGCCGAGCAGCCGATCCACCTGACCGCCAGCATCGGCTTGAGCAACCTGCAGGCCGACGATACCCTGCACAGCCTGATCGCCCGCGCCGACCGTGCCCTGTACCGGGCCAAACAAAGTGGGCGCAACCGTGTCTGCAGCGAGATACCCCGAACCGACCATGAACAGCCCCGATCATGAATGACAGCCGCCGCTGCCCCGCCTGCGGCGCCAGCAACGATTGCAGCCTGGCCGACCCGCGCACGGCCGCCCAGGCCTGCTGGTGCTACGGCGTGAGCATCGACCCCAAGGTACTCGAAGCCCTGCCCGCCGAACTGCGCAACCAGGCCTGCCTGTGCCCGCGCTGCGCCGAGGTCGAGGCGCAATTGCAGGCAGCCAAGGCCACGCCAGCCGGTTAAACTGTCGCGCCCTGCGCCTGGTTTTGTATGCGTCTCGATCGCTTCCTCAGCAACCTGCCCTGCTTCAGCCGTCAGCACGTGCGTTTGCTGCTGGTCGAACGGCGCGTACGCGTGGATGGCCAGCAGGTCAGCGATCCACGCTTCCAGGTGCGCGAATTCAGCCGCATCGAGGTCGACGAGCAACTGCTGCAGGCCGGGCGCCCGTTGCGCTACCTGATGCTGCACAAGCCCCAAGGCTGCGTCAGCGCCACCCAGGACCCGCAGCACCCGACGGTGATCGAGTTGATCGACCAAGCCGACACCGAAGATTTGCACATCGCCGGGCGCCTGGACTTCAACACCACCGGGCTGATGCTGCTGACCAACGATGGCCTGTGGTCGCGGCGCCTGACCCAGCCGCAGACCAAGCTGCCCAAGGTTTACTACGTCGAGACCGAGCAGGAGATCGGCGAGCACTACATCGAGAAATTCCGCCAGGGTTTCTACTTCGCCTTTGAAGACCTCACCACCCTGCCCGCCGAATTGACCTTGCTCGGCCCACGCAGCGCGCGCCTGAGCATCGTCGAAGGCCGCTACCACCAGGTCAAGCGCATGTTCGGCCACTTCGACAACAAGGTCGTGCGCCTGCACCGCGAACGCATGGGCCCGTTGCAGCTGGACCCCAACCTGCAGCCCGGTCAGTACCGCGCGCTCTACCCTGAAGAAATCCGGGCGATCTGAGCCAGCGACCGCCTGGCGGAAAATTTTCGTCAATTGCCCGAAAGGCACTTGCGGGTTGGCCGGGTGCCTGCTTGAATCCAATCGTCGGTCTGCATGTGACCAGCCAGTCACGATCGTAGTCCAAGACACCTTTTTGCCAGCGACCAGTGCCTCGAAGCCCCGGCGTCCGGCAGATTGCCCTCCTAGAACAATACCGGTCGACCAACGTGCCACATGGATCGACCAGGGCCCTCAGCTTCTCTTCAAGGCGTATGCCTACCTGTCATAAAGAACGCGCATCCTTGCATGTGCGAACACCCTTTTTGCGCCAGGAGTCGACGACATGAGGCCAGAAATCGCTGTGCTTGATATACAAGGTCAGTATCGGGTTTACACGGAGTTCTATCGCGCAGATGCCGCTGAGAAGACGATCATCCTGATCAATGGCTCGCTGGCCACGACGGCCTCGTTTGCCCAGACGGTGCGCAACCTGCACCCGCAATTCAACGTGGTGCTGTATGACCAGCCCTACGCCGGCAAGTCCAAGGCGCACAACCGCAACGAACATTTGCTGACCAAGGAAACCGAAGGGCAGATCCTCCTGGAGCTGATCGACCACTTTGGCGCCGATCACGTCATGTCCTTCTCCTGGGGCGGCGCCTGCACCCTGCTGGCCCTGGCGCACAAGCCGCGGCGCATCGAAAAGGCGGTGGTCAGCTCGTTCTCGCCGGTAATCAACGAACCGATGCGCGACTACCTCGAACGCGGCTGCCAGTACCTGAGCGCTTGCGATCGTTACCGGGTCGGCAACCTGGTCAACGACACCATCGGCAAGCACCTGCCGTCGCTGTTCAAGCGCTTCAACTACCGCCACGTCAGCAGCCTGGACAACCACGAATACGCGCAGATGCACTTTCACATCAACCAGGTGCTCGACCACGACCTGGGCAATGCCCTGCGGGCGGCGCGGGTGATCGACATTCCAGTGCTGTTCATGAATGGCGAGTGGGACGAATACACCACCACCGAAGATGCCCGCCAGTTCGGCCAACACGTGCGCAACAGCCACTTTCGCGAGATCCGCGCCACCGGCCACTTCCTCGACATGGAACACAAGGCCGCCTGCCGCGATACCCGCGAAGCCCTGCTGGGTTTTCTCAAACCGGCCCTGAAGGAATCGCGCCCGCGTTACAGCTACACCCAGGAGCATCATGCACTGGCTATCTGAGCGACACGGTCGCCGGTAGCGCAGCCTCCTGCATCAACGGCCCAAAAGGCTGAACAGAAGATGCACGACCTCGCGCTACTGGCCACCGGCAGATGACGCTTAAGCAACATAGGGCTTCAAATCGCGACGAAGTTCTGGTACAAAGTCAGCCCTGAAAGCGGGTGTCGTATAATGGCATTACTCCAGCTTCCCAAGCTGATAACGAGGGTTCGATTCCCTTCACCCGCTCCAGCTTCCTTCAGGTTTCAGCGCCGCTGAGGCCCTGGCCACCACTCTGGTGGCTGTTTCGCTAGATCCCCTTCGCTTCAACTGCTGCCAGCACCAGTATTCCCTGGGCCAGGTCGCGATCCGTTGCGCCTGGCGCACGCCCTTCGCGACGCAACCAGTTCAACGCCGATTCCAGATAGACACCCCGGTAAGCCCCGTCGCTGGCAATGAACGCCGCAGCATCGTCGCGAGCCTGCGCCATCACGCGTTTGCCATCTTTGCCGGAACTGGCCTCAGAGGCCATGGTGGGTCCATAGGTGGTTGCGCCAGTGAGCATGAAAGGTAGATAAAACGTGGCTCCAAGGGTCAACATGCCATCGACGTCGCCGCCGCTACCAAAGATGTCGCCCTGGCCCTGGGCACTGCAGCACCAGGCCAGGCTCAGCAACATTGCGCGCTTTTTCCAGCGATTGATCATGCGTTCCATCGGTATCCATTCACTGTCCCTGTAATCGCCCGGCATTCTCCACGGCTTGAGCCAGACTTAACAGCAGTGTTTTTGACTTGGCGCCCTGCCCAGGCGCCGCGCGCTGCGCTTTAATAGCCCACCGCGAAACACTCGAAAGGATCCGTGCATGTTTCTCTCCCGCTGGCTGCCTGGCCTGGCCAATCTGTTGCAGTACCGCCGCGAATGGTTTCGTCATGACCTGCAGGCCGGCCTGTCGGTGGCGGCGATCCAGATTCCCATCGCCATCGCCTATGCGCAGATCGTCGGCCTGCCGCCGCAGTACGGGTTGTATGCGTGCATCCTGCCGATGATGGTCTATGCGCTGATCGGCAGTTCGCGGCAATTGATGGTCGGCCCGGATGCCGCCACCTGCGCCATGGTCGCCGGGGCCATTGCGCCGTTGGCCATGGGCGATCCGGCGCGGCTGGCGCAGTTGTCGGTGATTGTCACCATCCTCGTTGGCCTGATGCTGATCGGTGCCGGGCTGGCGCGGGCCGGGTTCATTGCCAGTTTCTTCTCGCGACCGATCCTTATCGGCTACCTCAACGGTATCGGCCTGAGCCTGCTGGCCGGGCAACTGGGCAAGGTGCTGGGCTTTCAGATCGAGGGCAACGGCTTTGTCCTCAGCCTGATCAACCTGCTGCAGCGCCTGGGCGAAATCCACTGGCTGACCCTGATGATCGGCGTTGCCGGGCTGGGCTTGCTGATCTGGTTGCCGCGCCGCTACCCGCGCCTGCCAGCGGCGTTGGTCACCGTGGCAGTGGCCACCCTGGTAGTCGGGCTGTTTGGCCTCGACCGCTTTGGCGTGGCGATCCTCGGCCCGGTGCCGGCCGGCATGCCGGAACTGGCCTGGCCGCAAACCAATCTGGAAGAAATGAAAAGCCTGTTGCGCGACGCCCTGGGTATCGCCACCGTGAGTTTTTGCAGCGCCATGCTGACTGCCCGCAGCTTTGCTGCCCGCCATGGCTATGCGATCAACGCCAACCATGAGTTCCTTGCTCTCGGGGTCACCAATATCGCCGCTGGGGTTTCCCAGGGCTTTGCCATCAGCGGCGCCGACTCGCGCACCGCGGTCAACGACATGGTCGGCGGCAAAAGCCAGTTGGTGGGGATTATCGCCGCCCTGGTCATCGCCCTGATCCTGCTGGCCTTCACCACGCCCATGGCCTGGATTCCCCAGGCTGCCCTCGGTGCGGTTTTGCTGATGGCCGGCTGGGGGCTGATCGATGTGCAGTCGCTGAAAAAAATCTACCGCCTCAGCCGCTTCGAGTTCTGGCTGTGCGTGCTGACTACCGTCGGCGTGCTCGGCGTCGGTGTGCTGCCGGGCATCATCATCGCTGTGACCCTGGCGATCCTGCGTTTGCTCTACAGCATCTACCAGCCCACCGATGCGGTGCTCGGCTGGGTGCCGGGCATCGAAGGCCAGGTCGACATCCGCCGCCACCAGGATGCGCGCACGGTGCAGGGGCTGGTGGTGTATCGCTTTGACGATGCGATCCTGTTCTTCAACGCCGACTACTTCAAGATGCGCTTGCTCGAGGCGGTGCAGCGCGAGGAGCAACCACGCGCGGTGCTGTTCGATGCCGAAGCGGTCAGTTCCATCGATGTCAGCGGCATTGCTGCCCTGCGCGAAGTGCGCGATACCCTGACAGCCCGCGGCATCTACTTCGGTATCGCCCGGGCACGCGGGCGCTTCTTGCGCATGCTGGTGCGCTCGGGGATCGCCCGGGAGATGGAGAACGGCTTGCTGTTTGGCTCGGTGCGTTCGGGGATCCGGGCGTATCGGTTGTGGCGCAATCGCAGTCGCAGGGCAACGGTGCCGGGGATGGAAACGGCATCGCGGGGCAAGCCCGCTCCTACAGATGGGTAGGAGCGGGCTTGCCCCGCGATCGAGCCATTACCGGAGCTGACAGGCCTCGGGCACTTGCGTAACGTTGCCAATCAAGCTGATCAAGCCACACGGCAAGCTGCCCCGCCACTGCAGGTAATCATGCCCGGCCGGGTACTCGACCTGCTCCACCGCATACCCCTTGGCCAGCAGCACGTCACGCAGATGGCGGTTGGTGTCGAGGATTTTCGGCCCTTCGAACAAGCCCGACTGCAGGTAAAAGCGCAGCGCTTGCCTGGGCGCCTTGACGTATTCGCGGGTGAGCCAGCCCGGCTCTTCGCCCTCACGTCCCCACCAGTAGGAACCGGACATGCTCAAGACATTGCCGAACAGCTGCGGGTGCTTGAGACCCAGGTAGGCCGACGCCAGGCCGCCGTAGCTGGAACCGGCCACCACCGTGCGTTCTGACGCTGCCGCAAGACCTTGCCGGCGCGCCCAGGGCATCAGTTCTTCAGCCATGAAGCGGGCGAACTGCGGGTTGGGCGGCAGTTCCTGCTGGCGGCTGAGGTCACTGGGGTTGGCGATGATCAGCGCCGCAGTCGGCGCGATCAGGCCATCGGCGATCAGGTTGTCGAGAATCGTCGGGGTCGGCACCTGGCGGGTATAGGCGTGGGCATCGAACAGCACCAGCAAACCCTGGCCCTTGGCGCCCGGCTGCCACTGCGCCGGGCGATACAGGTAAACGTCACGCTCGTTGCCGAGCAATTTACTGCTCAACACCTTGTGTTCCAGGCTGCCCCGAGCAATACCGGGACGCTCGGCAACCCAGGGTTGCGCAGGCGCTGCCGCCAATTCCAGGCGTGAGCGCGAGAGGAACGGGTCGCCGCTGCCATCGGCAAAGCCGTTGGGGTTGAGTGGATCGCGGCGGGTGCTGGCGAGGATCATCCGCCGATCATCCGAGGCCGGCACATCCGGGGCCATCTGGTAGCTCAGGCGCGCAGACGCCGGCAGCAGATAGCTGCGAAACCACACGTCGCTGTCGCCCAGGCGTTGCAGCTCATCATGATTGCCCGAGGGCGCGCCGAACACTCGCACGTTGTCCCGCGCACCGCGCCAGAGGAAGGTCACCAGGGCCATGCCGGGCTGGTCTGCCACGCTTTCGACCATCGGCGTGCCCTGCTGCTGACGGGCCTGCCAGAAGGCTTCGGTACTCGCGCCATGAGCCAGCTGTTGCTGCAACTCGCGCAGGGTCGGGCTTGGCAACGGGGCGGCCGTGCGCGTCTGCTCGCTGGCCGCGATTACTTGCTTCAGGGTCAGTGCATAAGTGGCTTGCGCGCGGCTGGCCAGCGCCTCGGCGCGCAGGCCGTAGGCGCCATCGCGCTCGGCGATGAAAATGAACTCGCGCGGTTGGTCCTGGCCATCGATGAGCAGCCGTACAGGTTGGCCCTGGGCATCGAGCAGACGCAGGCTGGCATCGCCCTGCAGCCGCCCCCGAACCAGGTCGCCGGCTTTGAGCTGCAAGGTCCAGACCGATTGCTGGCCCTGGGCAAAGCTGGCGCTGACGGTTTGCCCAGGTTGCAGGAGGTTGCCGCTACTGGCCATCGCGCTGCCACTCATGCACAGGGCCAGCGCCAGGGCGCAGCGCCATTGATTGAATATTTGCATGGTCACCTCAGAAATCGATGCTGGCGGAGAGTTTCAGCGTGCGCGGCTCGCTGACCGTGGCGTAACCGTCGTTGAACACTCCGGCCCAGTAGGCGCGGTTCTCGACGTTCTCCAGGCTTGCGCGCAGTACCACGTCCTTGCTGAGGATACGCGTGCTGTAGCGACCGCCGAGGTCATAGCGGGTCCACTGCGGGATCTTCAGGTCGTTGGCGCTATCGAGGTATTGCGAGCTGCTGTGGATGCCCAGCGCGGTCAGGGTCAGGCCCTCGATCCAGGGGGTGTCCCACTCGGCGCCGAGGTTGGCCGACCAGGCCGGCACGCCACGGGCGGTGTTGCCGTCAAAGCTGCCGCCAGCGGTGCGGGTCAGTTCGGCGCGGGTGTAGGTGACGCCACCGAGCAAGCGCACACTCGGGGTCAGCGAGCCGAACAGGTTCCATTCCACGCCACGGTTACGCTGCTCGCCATCGTCGGTGTAACGGTTGCTGGCGCGGTCCAGAAGCATGCTCGGCTTCTCGATCTGGAACACGCTGAGGGTGTGGGTGAAGTCGCCCAGGTCCCACTTGACCCCGGCCTCCATCTGCTTGGCCTTGTAGGGGGCGAACTGCTCGCCGTAGTTGGCAGCGGCAAGGTCGGTGACCATGCCGCCCTGGGTCAGGCCTTCAATGTAGTTGGCATACAGCGACACCGGCGCGTCCCAGGGCTTGAGCACCAGGCCCAGGGCCGGGGTCAGGGCGCGTTCGTCGTAGGCCGGGTTGCTCATCTTTTGCCGTACCCGTTGCGAGCGCACGCCCAGGGTCAGCAGAACCTTGTCGTCGATAAAGCCCAGGGTGTCGGCGACGGCGAAGCTGGACAGGGTGTTGTCACCGGTCTTGTCGCTGGAGCCGATATCGCCGGCAATGATCGGCTTGCCCGGGTGGTAGATGTTGGTCACGTATTTCTTGCTGGTGACGGTGGCGGCGCGGCCGATGTCCTGGTGCAGCAAGGTGGTGCTCAACACCACCTGGTGGTTCACCGGGCCGGTGACGAAGTTGCCACGTACCCCGGCTTCGGTGGACAGGCTGTGGGTGTAGCCGGCCTGGTTGTAGGTCTCGCCGCTGGCATCGCCGTTGGCGCCGGTGACGATCACCCGGGTGCCATTGAGAAAGCCCTTGTAGCGGGTGCGGGCGCTGCCGACGCTGGCGTAGGCGGTCCAGTCGTCGTTGAGGTCGTATTCGCCGCGCAGCACCACGGCCTTGCTGACTTGCTTGGCGGAGATGCCGTCGAGGATGTTGGTGTCCGGTTTCGGCGCCTTGGTGACATGCCCAAGTTTGCTGAAGCCGGCCATCATCGGGCTGCCGTCTTCGAGCTTTTCATGGCTTTCGTAAGCGTCCAGCTCGAGCTTCCAGCCATCGCCGCGATAGTCCATGCCCAGTGACGCCAGGGTGCGGTCCTTGGACTGCTGGTCGACACCGGTTTCGCCGCTGCCGTAGACGCCGTTGAAGCGGATGCCGAAACGCTGCTCATCGCCCAGGCGTCGGCCCAGGTCGATATGGTTGGCGACATAACCGTCGGACACGTAGCTGCTGGTCAGGCGCGTCAGCGGTGCTTCGCCGGCGCGCTTGGGCACCAGGTTGATCACCCCGCCGACACCGCCGTTGGGCGCCATGCCGTTGAGCAAGGCACCAGGCCCCTTGAGCACCTCGACACGTTCCAGAAACTCGGTCGCAACGTGGCCGTCCGGGGCCAGGCCGTACAGGCCGTTCAGCGCAAGTTCGGTGGAATCGAGGGAGTAGCCACGAATCATGAAGTTCTCGTAGGCGTGGCCTTCGCCGGTACTGAAGCGGATCGACGGGTCGTTGCGCAGCACCGCGCCAACCGTGCCGCTTTGCTGGTTTTCCATGTGCTGGGCGGTATAGGCGGTGACGTTGAACGGCGTCTCCATCACCTCGCGATTGCCCAGCATGCCCAGCCGCGCGCCACGGGCGACCTGGCCACCGCTGTAGGCCTCGGGGATGCCGTTGGCGTTGCTGTTGGCGTTGATGTTCAGCTCGCCAAGGGTCAGGGCGCCATCGCTGTCGAGGCTGCGCAGAATGATCACGCCGTTCTCTTCGCTGGCCACCAGGCCACTGTTGGCCAGCAAGCGCTGCAAGGCCTGCTGCAAGGTGAACCGACCCTGCAAGGCTGGGGCATTACGGCCAGCCAGCAACTGGCTGTCGGCGGCGATGGCCACCCCGGCTTCGCGGGCCAGGGCATGCACCGCGGCTTCCAGGGACTGGCCCGGCAGGTTCAGGCTCAAGGCCTGCGCATCGGCGGCCAGAGCGCCGGCATCGGCCGCGCTCAACGGCAACAGGCTGGCGCTGCCCAGGGCACAGGCCAGCGCCAATCGACGCAGGGTGCCGGGAAAAGCCACAGGGTGTGCCGGGCGGGCATGGGGAAGCGACATGATCTGTCCTTGCAGAGGTGGGTTCAGCGATGAAGACGGGCCACCTCGGCGTTACCCCTCAAAATTATTTTCAGCGCCGTTGCAGGGTGCGCTGCTGCCCCTGGTTGACCAGGCTCACCGGGAGGATTTTCGGCAGCGCCTGCAGGAGCATTTCCGGCTGGTTGCTGGGGAAGCTACCGGTCAGGTGCAACTGGGCGGCGCTAGCCGCGAGGGTCACCGGTTGCAGGGCATAGGCGTTGACCTCGGCGATTACCTCGGCCAGCGGCGTATCGGTAAACGACCACCAGCCCCGCTGCCAATGCTCAAGACTCGCTGCAGCATGCGCATCAGCCCTGCGCGCGAGCAGGCGCCCATATGCGTCGAGGTTGATGCGCTCACCCGCCTGCAACACCTGCGAGCCCTCACGCAGGCCACGCACCTCGACCCGCCCGCGAGCCACCGCGACCTGAATCTCGCCACCGCGATCGCTGACACTGAAGGCCGTGCCCAGCACTTCTACCTCGCCCAGGCGGGTGCTGATCAGAAACGGTCGCATGCGCTCGCGCGCCACATCGAAATAGACATTGCCCTGCAGCAGGCGCACCTGGCGCAAGCCGTTGCTGTACTCGATGCGCAAGCTGGTTTCGGCCGCCAGCAACAATTGGCTGCCATCGGGCAGAATCTCCTGCCGCGGCGGCTCGGCATGCACGGTTTGCAGCAGGCGATCGAACTGCGGCGCACGCCGCCACAACCAGCCCAGCCAACTGGCCCCGGCCACCGCCACCAGCAAGCCGCCGCCCTGGCGCAGCAGACGCCGACGACTGAGATTAACCGGCTCCGGCGTTACCGCCGTGCGCAGTTGCGGGGTCAGCCGATGCACCAGTTGCCAGCGTTGTTCGGCCTCCTGCCAGGCCCGTTCGTGCTCACTGCTTTTGCCGCGCCAACGCTCCAGCTGGCCACGTGTCTGCTGCACCCGCTGCGGGTCGTCGCTGTTCAGCGCGGCCAGGTAGGTCAGGGCTTGCTGCACCTTGCGTGGAGAAACCGGCGACGACTCAGACATGCCGTGCCGCCAGGCTCAGCTCGGACAAATCGAACACCGCCCGGGCGATGTGCAGCTCTACGGCCTTGGCCGACAGCTCAAGTTCAGCACATACCTGGCGATGGGGCTGGCCGTGCAGACGCACACGGACGAACACCTCGCGGCGCAGGCGCGGCATGCGCTCGATACGCTCGATCAATTGCTGCAACTGCTCGCGGGCGATGATGATGTCTTCGACGCTGGGGCTCAGCATATCGGCGCGGCTCAGCCAGTCTTCCAGCGCCGCCAGCTCGTTGCTGCGCCGCCGGTACTGATCGATGCACAGATTGCGCGCGGCCTGGAACAACAACGCCCGGGCGTTGACCACTGGCGCGTTCAGAGCATGGGCGTAAGCCTGGGCAAAGCTTGACTGGGCAATGTCGGCGGCATCATCCGGGTTACGCAGGCGGCCACACAGGTAACGGCGCAGGTCGCTGTAATTGGCCAGCAGATCGTCGACGACCGCCTGCAGGGCCGGAGCAGCGGCGGTCCAGGGCATGGAAAGCGAAGTCATGAAGGTCCGGCGTGGAAGATAAACATGAATAGGAATTCATATCATTCTCACATACCTGTGCGGCCTTCTGCCAGCCCTCAGCTGTTGCGCGGCAGCAGCCCCGGCAAGGCGTGGGCCAGGGCATTGACGGCAAAGCCAATGAACATCACCCCGCAGGCGCGGGTGATCCACAGCTCGTAGCGGGTGTACAGGGTGCGCACATGACGGGCACCGACCACGCCGATCAGAATCAGGTAGGCCAGCAAGCCGCCAACAAAGCTCAGGGCGATCAAGGCTGGCAGCATCGACCAGTCCAGCGCTTCGGCGCGGCTCGAGAGCAAGGCGGTGAACGTCGCCACCGCCACCGGGTAGGCCTTGGGGTTGGTCAGGCCAAATACCACGCCATGCCAGAACGGCTTGCGCACCGGCCCCTGCTCGCCGTCGCCACTGCCCGGGCGGCTGCGCAAGGCGCGCATGCCCAGCCAGAACAGGTACAGGCCGCTGATCACACCGAGGATGTCGAACACCGAACTGCCGATTTGCCGGGCACCGACGATCGCCACCAATGCGGTACTGCACCACAGCACATCGCCGAGCAAGTGCCCGCAAAGAAACCCCGCGCCGGCGCGGCGCCCGCGGGTGGCGCCAATGCCGAGCACCGCCAGCACGCCGGGGCCCGGGGTAATACCGTAGATAAAACCGGAAGCGATTACCGCGAGCAGCAGCGAAAAGGTCATCGGGGCAGTGTCCTGAAAGTCCGTGCAAGGCGCGAAGTCTACGGCAGCCGCGCGGCGCCAGCCAGCCTCTCAGTAGCCCTCGGCACGCAGGATCTGCGCCTGGCTGCGGGCACTGGGGCGGCCCAGATAGCGCAGCAGCTGGCCGCTGCGGTTGCTGAAGATACCGTCCACACCCGCCTCCAGCACCTGGCGAAAATCCACCGGTTCATCGACGGTGTACACGTGCACCAGCAGGCCCTTGTCGTGGCTGAGCTGGTTCATCCACGGCTGCACCAGGTCGGCGTAACTCTGCGCGCCGCCCTCGGCCAGCGCCGCCGACGGTCCGGTGCCGATGGCGCCGGCGGCCTTGGCGTAATCCAGCCAGCGCACGAACTCGGCCTTGTCCCGGGGTTGCTGACGGGCATAGAAGGCGGCCTTGTCGGCTTCACCGGATTCGGCGAAGGTCTGCTGCGAGGCGGGCTCGATGCTGCCCTTGCCGATCCACAGCAACAGCACCTTGGGCACCTGGGGCATGTGCTGGTGCAGCAGCGCCAGGCTGTTGCGGTCAAAGCTCTGCAGCACCACCCTGCCCGGCCGTTCGAGCCAGCCACGGGCCTGCAGGGCTTTGTTCAGGTCGGCTTCGATACCGGGAAACAGGTTCGGCACCTTGGTTTCGATGTACAAGCCGGGCTGGCGCTGCGGATTGGCCGCGGCGATGTCCATGACTTCATCGAGGGTCTGGATTTTCAAACCCTTGAAGCTTGCCCGGGCACGTTCGGGGTAGGCCTTGTTGAACCAGCTGCCGACGTCCAGGGATTTCAGCTCGGCCAGGGTGAAGGCGCTCACCGGCTGGTCCTGGCGTTCGGGAAAGCGCTCGGCCACGTCGCTGGTGCGCAGCAGGTTATCGTCATGCACAGCAACCAGCACGCCGTCGCTGGAGCGTTGCAGGTCCAGCTCCAGGTAATCGGCGCCCAGCTCCCGTGCCAGCCGGTAGGCCGGCGCCGTGGACTCCGGTGCATCATACGAGGCGCCGCGATGGGCGATCACCGCCGGGTAGGCAATGCCCTGCGCCCTGGCCAATTCAGTGCCCGGCCCGGCCTCGGCAAGCGCCGCCAGCGGCAATAGCGCCAGGCAACATACATGTTTAACGGTTTTGAACATCTTCAGGCTTCCTTTGCTGCGCAGCGAATCCAGCATAGTCGCCAACGCTGATGACAGACCGGTTGCATGCTAAAGTCGCCGGCGATTGCCTGCCCTGCCACAGAGATGCCCGATGCCCCACG
Source organism: Pseudomonas sp. NPDC087612 (assembly GCF_044743505.1). NCBI lineage: Bacteria > Pseudomonadati > Pseudomonadota > Gammaproteobacteria > Pseudomonadales > Pseudomonadaceae > Pseudomonas > Pseudomonas sp. NPDC087612. Next base: position 323,388 of record NZ_JBIUWO010000004.1, on the reverse strand, counting down.
CCGACCTCGACGCCAGCCTCAACCACTGGCCAGACCTGAACGCCAGTCACCCCTGCAGCGGCCTGCTGCTGGGCAATGGCGCCAGCCGTGCACTGTGGCGGCCGTTCAGCTACTTCTCGCTGTTCGAGGAGGCCCAGCGGGTGCGGCACAAGCCCCTGAACCTGAGCGATCAGGCGCTGTTCAAGTCGCTGGGCAGCGAGCTGTTCGAGCCGGTGCTCAGTGCCTTGAACACCACGGTGCGGATCAACGCCGCGCTGGCGATCAGCTCCTCGGCGCCGCTGAACCGTTACTACGCGATCAAGGAAGCGCTGATCCACGCCATCCGCAGCGTGCACATTCCCTGGCGCATGCTGCCAAGCCAGACCTTGCAGTTGATCAACCGCGAGCTGGGCAACTACCAGAGCGTTTACTCAAGCAACTACGACCTGATCTGCCATTGGGCCGCCAGCCAGAAGCCGGAAGGTTTCCAGCAGTTGTTCGACGAAGACGGCAACTTCGATATCCGCCGCACTCGCGGCCCGGGCACGCGCCTGCTGTACCTGCACGGCGGCCTGCACCTGCTCAAGCAGCAGGACGGCAGCACACGCCAGCGCAGCGCCAGCGACGGCCAGTTGCTCGACGGCTTTGCCGTCAACACCCCCGGTGATGTGCCGCTGTTCGTCAACGAAAGCAGCAGCGACGACAAGCTCAAGGCCATCCGCAGTTCCGATTACTTAAGCTGGGCGCTTGGTGAACTGGCCGGCCATCAAGGCGGCCTGTGCATTTTCGGCCAGCACCTGGACAGCACCGACCGCCACCTGCTGGAGGCGATCAAGCAAGCACGCCCGGCGCACCTGGCCATCGCCATCCGGCCGTTAAGCGCAGCCTCGATCATCAGCCAGAAGCAGCACTACGTGCAGCGCTTTGCCGATATGCCCGCGCTGCAATTGCACTTCTTCGATGCCAGCAGCCACCCGCTGGGAGCGCCCGGACTGGAAGTCGCGGTGCCGGTACCAATTCGCAAGCGGCGTTGACCGGCGATAAAAACAGGCATGGTAAATAACAATTATTCTCGATACCATTCGCAACCTTTCTCTCCGGTCCGTCCTGGAAAGCTTGCATGCCGCGCCCCAAACCCGACCCTTTGGCCCACGACACCTGCCGCGGGTTCTATGCCGATATCCTGCATTTTTTGCGCAAGCGCATGGACAATGCCAACGATGCGGCAGACATGACCCAGGACGTGTTCACCCAGTGGCTGGGCTATCGCGACCGGGCGCGGGTCGAGCAACCACGGGCGTTCCTGTTCCAGATGGCGCGCAACCTGCTCAGCGATCACTGGCGTCGGCAGAAGGTACGCCACAGCGTGCTCGACGAAGATGCCCAGGCCAGCGAACAGACACCGGCCGGCACCGCCAGCGACCCGCTCAAGCATGCCCAGCAGCAACAACGCCTGGAACAATTGAAACTTGTCCTCGCCGAGCTCTCGCCGCGCCGCCGCGAAGCCCTTATGCTGCACCGCTTTGAAGGTTTGACGCAGGCGCAGATCAGCACGCGCATGGGCATTTCCGTAAGCATGGTGGAAAAGCACATCGCCGCGGCCCTGCTGCATTGCAAGCATCGCCTGGACAGTGACAACGGCATGGAGCAGCCAGAATGACCCCCACTCCTGAAATCGATAAGCGCAGCATCGATGCCCAGGCGGCCAGCTGGTTTACCCGTAACCGCAACGACAACTCGCGCGCAGCCCGCAAGGCCTTCGCCCAGTGGCTGCAAAACCCCGAGCATGCCCGCGCCTATGCCCAGTTCGAACAGCTCTGGGACGACCTGGCTGCGCTCAAGAGCCTGAACAAACCGGTCGCTCTGCCCAGCCGCCAACCGTTGCGCTGGCGCCCGGCCCTGGCCATCGCCGCCGGGCTGGTGTGTGCGCTGCTGGCGGCCAACCTGGGCCTGCCGAACCGCCATCACCAGCAACAGCTGGCCGCGCAGAGCGAACGCCCACAACACCTGGCCCTGCCCGATGGCAGCCAGCTGGACGTCAACGCCCGCACCCGGCTGAGCCTGAGTTTTGACAACGAACGCCGGCTGATTCGCCTCGACCAGGGCCAGCTGTACATCGAAGTGGCGCCCGACAAGGAGCGGCCGCTGTTCGTCGATGCCGGCAACGCCCGGGTACGCGTGGTGGGTACCGGTTTCGACCTGCGCCGTGGCCAGCAGGAGCTGGTGCTCAGCGTCGCCCACGGCCAGGTAGCGCTGGAAACCCCCGGCGAGAATCGCCCGCCGCTGCTATTGAGCGCCGGCCAGCGAGCGGTTTATGACCTGGCCCGCGGCAGCCTCAACGTGCACAACCTGAGCGCTGCAGAAATCGCCGACTGGCGCAGCGGCCACGTGAGTTTTCGCAACCGCGAACTGGCCAGCCTGATCGACGAACTGTCGCTTTACCGTACGGCACCGGTGCTGCTCGCCGATCCCTCGTTGGGCCGCTACAAGGTCTCGGGCAATCTTGACGTCAACGACCCTGACGCCCTGCTCACTGCGCTGCCAGTGCTGCTGCCGATCAAGGCGGTGAACCTTGCCGACGGTCGGGTGCGGATCGAACGCAAACAGTAATTTGAGAATATTTTTCATTCGCATGTGAGGGTTTTCCGCAGCCCTGCGTCTTCCTCCCGTCTGCGTAATCACTGCAGGCCTTTTCTGGCCTTTGTTGCCGTATTGGGGGGTTTTATCTTGCGTGCGTTTGCTCCTTTCAAGCCGTTGTCTGTTCGTCCTTCGCTGCTGGCCGCGTGCCTGGCCCTGAGCCTGCAGGCCCAGGCCGCACCGGTGCAACTGAACCTGCCGGCGCAGCCGCTGGCGACATCGCTGAGCCAGCTGGCGCAGCAGGCCAAGCTGCAACTGCTGTTTGACGAATCCTTGCTCAACAGCGTCCAGGCCCCGGCCTTGCAAGGTGCTTACGAACCGCTCGAAGCAATCAGCCAGTTGCTGCACAACAGCCGCTTTGCCCTGGTCAAGGTCGGCAACACCTATGTGGTGCGCCTGCGTGAAGACAACGATGCGACCGCCGACAACAGCATCCAGCTTGGCGCGGTGAGCGTGGTGGGTAACGGCCAGCAGGTCGACCCGAGCACCGTCGGCCGCTCGACCCTGACCCAGGAAGACATCGACCGCTATCAGCCGAGCAACATCCCCAGCGTGCTGGCGACCCTGCCTGGGGTGAACATGGGCGGCTCGGCCAAACCCGGTGGCCAGACCATCAACATCTGGGGCCTGGGCGATGCCGAAGACGTGCCGATGACCGTCGATGGCGCGACCAAGAGCGGCTTCGAGCGCTACCAGCAAGGCACCATCTTCATCGAGCCGGAGCTGATCAAGAACATCGAGGTTGAAAAGGGCCCGCACTCGATCTACACCGGCAACGGCGGCTTCGGCGGCAGCGTCAACATGACCACCAAGGACGCCCCCGACCTGCTCCAGGAAGGTCGCAACAGCGGCGCCATGCTCAAGTATGGTTATGCCAGCAACGACCATCAGCAGGTCTACAGCTCGGCATTGTTCGGTCGCACCGACGATGGCCGCATGGACGCCCTGGTGTACCTGACCAAGCGTGACGGCGATGACATGAAACTGGCCGGTACCCTGCCCGACCCCGAGGGCCGCTACCCGATCAACCCCCAGCGCCTGCCCAACAGTGCCCTGGACCTGGACGGCGCACTGCTCAAGGCCAACATGCACTTTACCGACGAGCACAGCCTGGGCTTCTCCTGGTCGCGCTCGGAAAGTGAGCGCTGGGCGCCGTTCTCTTCTACCGCCTACCCGACGCCGCCGACCCAGTCGGACATCAACAGGTTCGGCTACAAGGATGCCCTCAAGCGCTTCCTGGCCAATCGCACGACCACCGACACCACCTGGTCGACCACCTACAAGTACCAGCCGGTGAACAACCCGCTGATCGACCTGCAGGTCAAATACTCCGAGTCCGACACCAAGCAGACCGACGAGCGCGATGCCACGGCGTTCTTCCAGCCGTCCACCGGCGGGCGCAAGATGGACACCGAATACCAGGACCAGATGCTCGATGTGCGCAACACCAGCCTGTTTACCACCGGCCCGCTGGAGCACGCCTTCACCAGCGGCTTTCAGATCCGCCACCACGACCGTGACACACAGATGTGGATGCCCGGCAAAAGCTACGAGATTCCCAAGTACAACAACGGCCACTACCAGCCGTACTTCATGCCCAGCGGCACCGTCGACAGCCAGGGTTACTTCATTCAGGACGCTATCACCCTCGGTGACGTGACCATCACCCCGTCGCTGCGCTACGACCATGTAGCCAACAAGGGCAAGCCAAACCAGGCGCCGTACTACAACGTTGCCGAGAACGGCCACGACTACAGCGAGAAAACCTACACCGGTTGGTCGCCACGCTTGTCAGTGTTCTGGAAAGCCACCGCCAACACCGCCTTTTTTGCCGACTACAGCAAAACCTGGCGCGCCCCGGTGCTCGATGAGCAATACGAAGTCCAGGGTATCGGCAGCCGCACCGCCAGCAGCCGCAACCTCGACCCGGAACGCATCACCGCCCTGCGCGCTGGTAACGTCACCGACTTTGCCAACGTCTTCACCGCTGACGACAGCATGCAGATCCGCACCACGCTGTTTCGTAACGAGATCAAGGACGAGATCTTCAAGGCCACCGGCATCGGCTGCGAAGCACAGCTGGCCAAGGGCGAAAGCATCTCCGACGCCTGCGGTAAAGGCCTGATGTCCAACTACCGCAACCTCAAGGGTGTGACCATCAAGGGCTTCGAGGTCGAAAGCTTCTACGACTCGACCTACCTGTTCGGTTCGGTGTCCTACTCGTGGATGACCGGCCGCCATGAAGGCGCCTACACCAACCCTTGGGGGCCGGACGTCTGGGCCAAGGACATTCCGGCACCGAAATGGATCACCACCCTGGGTGTGAAGATCCCCAGCTGGGACGCCAAGGTCGGCTGGCAGGCGCAGTTCGTGCGCAAGACCGACCGCCTGCCGAGCGACAACTACCGCGAAGGCCCGGCCAGCGCCCTGGGTGATCGCTATTACGACCACTATGCCAACGACGACTATCAGATCCATGGCCTGTTCGCCAACTGGAAGCCGCAGCAGCCTTACCTGAAAGGCACCGAGGTGAATCTGACGGTGGACAACCTGTTCAACAAGGACTATCGCTCCGAGCTCAGTGGCGAGTACGCCTACAGCCAGGGCCGGAACGCCAAGGTCAGCATCACCCGCTTCTTCTGAGGCAACTGTACGGATGAACTTGTCAGCAACTGTAACAAGATCATCCGTCCGCCCTGTGGCTCAATGAAAGCACTTATCTGCCACAGGCGCTCCGTATGTCCAGCCGCGAAAACACCGGGATGGCCCTTGGCCTTCTCGGTGTGATTATTTTCAGCCTGACCCTGCCCATGACGCGCATCGTCGTGCAGGAGCTACACCCCTTGCTCAACGGCCTGGGGCGGGCCTTGCTGGCGGCGATCCCGGCTGCGGCGCTGCTGCTCTGGCGCCGGGAAAAATGGCCAACCTGGGCGCAGATCAAGGGCCTGAGCCTGGTGGCTCTGGGGGTGATCCTCGGCTTTCCGGTGTTCTCGGCCTGGGCCATGCAAAGCGTGCCGGCGTCCCACGGAGCACTGGTCAACGGCCTGCAGCCTTTATGCGTGGCGGTGTACGCCGCCTGGTTGTCTCATGAGCGGCCATCGAAAGCCTTCTGGGCCTGCGCCGCGCTGGGCAGTGCGCTGGTGCTGGCCTACGCGATGATCATGGGCGCCGGGCAGATCCAGGCCGGCGACCTGCTGATGCTCGCGGCGATTGCCGTGGGCGGCCTGGGGTATGCCGAAGGCGGCCGGCTGGCGCGGGAAATGGGCGGTTGGCAGGTGATCTGCTGGGCGCTGGTGCTGTCGGCGCCGCTGTTGCTCGGACCGGTGATCTACCTGGCCTTGCAGCACCAGGGGCCGGTAAGTGCCAAGGCCTGGTGGGCGTTCGGCTATGTGTCGCTGTTTTCGCAGTTCATCGGCTTCTTTGCCTGGTACGCCGGGCTGGCCTTGGGCGGCATTGCCCGGGTAAGCCAGATCCAGCTGCTGCAGATTTTCTTCACCATCGCCTTTTCGGCGCTGTTCTTTGGCGAGCAGGTCGAGCCGATTACCTGGCTGTTTGCCGCCGGGGTGATTGCCACGGTGGTGCTGGGGCGCAAGACCCGGGTGCAGCCTGCGCCTGTGCGGGGCCTGGGCTGACGCCTCGACTTGCCCCGCGATGATTCAGGCAGGAATCAAGCCATCGGCGCGCAACAAGGTCTCCAGGCAATGCTCCTTGACCCCGTAGAAGTCCTTGAGCTGCTGGATCTTCTCCAGCAATGCTGAAGCCTCAACCGGTGCCTGGCGCTTGACCGCCAGAATCATCTTGTTCTTGTTGGTGTGCTCCAGGGAAATGAACTCGAAAACCTTGGTTTCGTAACCGCAGGCTTCCAGGTACAAGGCGCGCAAGCTGTCGGTGAGCATCTCGGCCTGCTGGCCCAGGTGCAATCCGTACTGCAGCATCGGCTTGAGCAAGCCTGGGCTGTGCAGTTGCGGGCGGATCTGCTTGTGGCAGCACGGCGAGCACATGATGATCGCCGCGCCGCAACGAATGCCGGTATGAATCGCGTAATCGGTGGCGATATCGCAGGCATGCAAGGCGATCATCACCTCGATGGCGCTGGGCACCACACTGCGCACGTCACCGCATTCGAACACCAGGCCCGGGTGCTCCAGGCGCGAGGCCGCGGCGTTGCACAGCTCGACCATGTCCGCGCGCAGTTCGACGCCGGTAACCTGCGCCTCGCGCTGCAGGGTATTGCGCAGGTAATCGTGGATGGCGAAAGTCAGGTAGCCCTTGCCCGAGCCGAAGTCGGCCACCCGCAGCGTCTGGTCGGCGGCCAGCGGCGCCGAATTCAGGGCATGGGAAAACACTTCGATGAACTTGTTGATCTGCTTCCACTTGCGCGACATCGCCGGGATCAGCGCCTGCTGCTTGTCGGTCACGCCCAGGTCGTGCAAGAACGGCCGGCTCAGCTCCAGGTAGCGCTTTTTCTCCCGGTCATGCTCCCCGGCCGGCGCCTGGCGCGCCTGCTGCACGGCGCTGCGATGGAGCATCGGCTTGCCCTTCTTGCTGAATTCCAGCTGCGCTTCGTCGCTGAGGCTGAGCAGATGGGCGTTGCGAAACGACGCCGGCAGCAGCTCATCGACCAGCGCCAGGGCTTCATCGTTGACCAGGTTGCGGGTGATGTCGCGGGTCTTGTAGCGGTAGACGAACGACACGCAAGCCTGGCCCTTGACCGTCAGCGGCTTGGCGATGATGCGCTGCAGGGTTTCTTCGTTGCCGACATGGCGCGCCAGCACCAGCTTGATCAGGGCGTTCTGTTCCAGGCTGGTGGCGAGCAGGCTCAGAAACTGCGCACGCGCATCCGGCGCGGCCTGGGCGGTGGGGGAATCGGACATCGGGAAAGGCTGCCTCGGGTTGCGGAGGGGGCGCAGGGATGCGCAGTGCCGGGAATTTTACGTGGATGCGCTTTCCCTGCACAGCTTTTGTCGACCGATGTCGCCGCGGCTAACCGAGCACCACCAGGCGGTTGGGCAGCTCGTTGCGCTCGTGAGTCTGCGGCACATGGGTGCGCAGCAGCTCGCCGCAGGCCTCGATGCAACTGACGAACCCCTGCAGTGTCTGGCCCTGGCGCACCTGTACGGTAAAGCGCTTGACGATCGCGTCCCAGACCTTGTTGTCCAGGTGCCGGGAGATGCCTTCATCGACGAGTATCTCGACATAGCGCTCGGCCTCGCTGACAAAGATCAGCATGCCGGTGCCACCCACGGTGTGGTGCAAGTTCTGCTCGAGAAACTGCCGGCGGGCCAGGTTCGCCGCGCGCCAGTGGCGCACCGAGCGCGGAATCAGGCGGGTGGTCAGCGACGGGATGCGAAACAGCAGGCACAAGGCAATAAAGGTCAGCCACTGCACGATCAGCAAACTGTGCACGCTCATCCAGCCGCTGAGGTAATGGACGACGCCCGGCACCACCAGGGCCAGCAGGCTGGCCCACAGCAAGGGGATATAGGCATAGTCGTCGGCGCGGCTGGCCAGCACCGTGACCAGTTCGGCATCGGTATGCCGCTCGACCCGGGCAATGGCTTCAGCGACCTGGCGCTGTTGTTGTTCAGTGAGCAAAGTCATGCGCTGCGCTACCCGTTGTTGTTCATTTACCAGCCCCCCGACGACCCACCGCCGCCGAAGCTGCCCCCGCCACCGCTGAAGCCCCCTCCGCCACCGCCGCCGCCAAAACCACCGCCGCCGTAGCCACCGCCGAAACCGCCGCCCATGCCGCCGCGCCCGCTGCCGCCAAGGCCCAGCGACTGCAGGGCGAACACCACCAGGATCAGCAGGATGAACAAACCGATGCCCCAGGCCGGCGCACCGTCCTGGCCATCGTTGCCCAGCGCCCGCGAAGGCTCGGCCAAGGGGTTGCCGCCCAGCACCTGGAGTATCGCCGCCGTGCCCTGGACGATGCCCTGACTGTACTCGCCACGACGAAACGCCGGGGTGATGATGCGGTTGATGATCACCGACGACTGCGCATCGGTCAGGCGCTCTTCCAGGCCATAGCCGACTTCGATGCGCAGCTTGCGCTCCTGGGGGGCGACGATCAACAGCGCGCCGTTGTCCTTGCCTTTCTGGCCAATGCCCCAGTGACGGCCGAGCTGGTAGCCGTAGTCTTCGATGCTCTGCCCCTGTAGGGCGGCCAGGGTCACCACCACGACCTGTTCGCCGGTGCCCTGCTCATGGGCCTTGAGCATGTTGTCGAGCTGGCTGCGGCTGGCACCGTCGAGCAGGCCGGCGTTGTCCACCACCCGCCCGCTCAGCGCCGGGAAGCTGAGCTCGGCGCGCAGCGGCGTGGCGATCAGCAGCGCTAGCAGCAGCGCGAGCTTGAACAGGCGCATCAGAATTTCACTTCAGGCGCTTTTTCGGCATCGGCGCTGGTGGCCTCGAAGTTCTCGCGGATCGGCAGGTCGCTGTACATTACGCTGTGCCAGAGGCGCCCGGGAAAGGTGCGAATCTCGGTGTTGTAGCGCTGCACGGCGGCGATGAAATCCTTGCGCGCCACGGCGATGCGGTTCTCGGTGCCTTCCAGTTGCGACTGCAAGGCCAGGAAGTTCTGGTTCGACTTGAGGTCCGGGTAACGCTCGGACACCACCATCAAGCGGCTCAAGGCCCCGGTCAGCTGCGACTGCGCCTGCTGAAATTGTTGCAACTTTTGTGGATCGTCCAGCGTACTGGCATCGACCTGGATCGAGGTCGCCTTGGCCCGGGCTTCTATGACCGCGGTCAGGGTTTCCTGCTCCTGCCTGGCGTAGCCTTTGACCGTTTCGACCAGGTTGGGAATCAGGTCGGCGCGGCGCTGGTACTGGTTCTGCACCTGGGCCCAGGCGGCCTTTACCTGCTCGTCGTAGTTGGGGATGTTGTTGATCCCGCAACCGGCCAGCAGGCTGCCGAGCATCAGCAGCAGCCACAGGCGTACGCCCTTGAATTGAATTACCTGCATGTCGCTACGCTCCTTGATCGCCGTGATTCACCGGACTTGAGGCATAATCCGTCGTCGCCGCTGGATCGGGATCGCCCAATCGGCTAAAAGATGCCCCAGCAAACTACAACAATAGCCGCTTCCCCAACTTCGGCTGGGCAGTATCACCGTGAATACTGCCGCAAGCCTTGAGAACAGAATTCATGAACAAGCTGTGTTTGCTGGGTCTGGTTGTCAGCCTGGCCAGTCAATCGGCCTTTGCCGACACCTCTGCCGCCCCGCTGCAGGACAAGCAGGCGTTCATCGCCAACCTGATCAAGCAGATGACCCTGGATGAAAAGATCGGCCAGTTGCGCCTGATCAGCATCGGCCCGGAAATGCCCCGCGAGATGATCCGCAAGGAAATCGCCGCCGGCCGCATCGGTGGCACCTTCAACTCGATCACCCGCGCAGAAAACCGGCCGATGCAGGACGCCGTAGCCAAGAGCCGGCTGAAAATCCCGATGTTCTTCGCCTACGACGTGATCCACGGCCACCGCACGATCTTCCCGATCAGCCTGGGCCTGGCCGCCAGCTGGGACATGGAAGCGATCGCCAAGGTTGGCCGGGTGTCCGCCGCCGAGGCCGCCTCCGACGGCATCGACATGACCTTCGCACCGATGGTCGACATCGCCCGCGACCCGCGCTGGGGCCGTACCAGTGAAGGCTTCGGCGAAGACACCTACCTGGTCTCGCGCATCTCCAAGGTGATGGTCGAATCCTTCCAGGGCCCGAGCCCGGCCGAGGCGACCAGCCTGATGGCCGCAGTCAAGCACTTCGCCCTGTACGGCGCGGTGGAAGGCGGGCGCGACTACAACACGGTCGACATGAGCCCGACCAAGATGTTCAACGACTACCTGCCACCCTACCGCGCCGCCATCGATGCCGGCGCCGGCGGGGTCATGGTGGCGCTGAACTCGATCAACGGCGTACCGGCAACCTCCAACACCTGGTTGATGAACGACCTGCTGCGCAAGGACTGGGGCTTCAAAGGCGTGACCGTCAGCGACCACGGGGCGATCACCGAGCTGGTGCGTCACGGTGTCGCCCGCGATGGCCGCGAAGCCGCCAAGCTGGCGATCAAGGCCGGCATCGACCTGAGCATGAACGACTCGCTGTACGGCGAAGAGCTGGCCAGCCTGCTCAAGGCCGGTGAAATCGAGCAGGCCGATATCGACAACGCCGTGCGCGAAGTGCTCGGCGCCAAGTACGACATGGGCCTGTTCGAAGACCCCTACCGGCGCATCGGCAAGGCCAGCGACGACCCGGCCGACACCTATGCCGACAGCCGCCTGCACCGCGCCGAGGCCCGTGACGTCGCGCGCCGCAGCCTGGTCTTGCTGGAAAACCGCCAGCAGACCCTGCCGCTGGCAAAAGCCGGCACCATCGCCCTGGTCGGCCCGCTGGCCGATGCGCCGATCGACATGATGGGCAGCTGGGCCGCCGCCGGCCGCCCGCAGCAATCGATCACTGTGCGCGAAGGCATGCGCCAGGCGCTCGGTGACAAGGCCAAGGTGATCTACGCCAAAGGCTCCAACGTCACCCACGACAAGGCCATCCTCGACTACCTGAACTTCCTCAACTTCGATGCCCCGGAAATCATCGACGATCCGCGCCCTGCCGCGGTGCTGATCGATGAAGCGGTCAAGGCTGCCAGGCAGTCCGACGTGGTGGTGGCGGTGGTGGGCGAGTCCCGTGGCATGTCCCACGAATCGTCCAGCCGCACCACCCTGGAAATCCCCGCCGCCCAGCGCGAGCTGATCAAGGCCCTGAAAGCCACCGGCAAACCGCTGGTGCTGGTGCTGATGAACGGCCGGCCGCTGTCGCTGGCCTGGGAACGCGAGCAGGCCGATGCGATTCTGGAAACCTGGTTCAGCGGCACCGAAGGCGGCAACGCCATTGCCGACGTGCTGTTCGGCGACTACAACCCGTCGGGCAAGCTGGCGATCACCTTCCCGCGCTCGGTCGGGCAGATCCCGATGTACTACAACCACCTGAGCATCGGCCGCCCGTTCACCCCAGGCAAGCCAGGCAACTACACCTCGCAGTACTTTGAAGAGCCAAACGGCCCGCTGTACCCCTTCGGCTACGGCCTGAGCTACAGCGACTTCAGCCTGGCGAACCTGAAGCTGTCGAGCAAGACGGTCAAACAGGGCCAGGACCTGGAAGCCAGCATCGTGGTCAAGAACACCGGCAAGCGTGATGGCGAAACCGTGGTGCAGCTGTACCTGCAGGACGTCACCGCGTCCATGAGCCGCCCGGTCAAGGAGCTGAAGAACTTCCAGAAAGTCATGCTCAAGGCTGGCGAAGAACGCACCCTGCGCTTCACCATCAAAGCCGACGACCTGAAGTTCTACAACGGCCAGCTGCAATGGGCGGCGGAACCGGGCGAGTTCCGGGTCCAGGTCGGCCTCGATTCGCAGGCCGTGCAACAACAGAGCTTCGAGCTGCTGTAACAACGTTGCCATGCTCCAAGGGAAGGCCAGGAGGCCTTCCCCACTGCCGGGACTTGCACCATGCCTTCTTCCTTTCGCGCCCTGCGTCTGGGCCTGATTCTGTTCTTCATCCTTGCCGGTACCCTGCTGACCGCAGGCTGGGCCATGCACCATGCCAAGCGCCAGTCGATGGTCGAGGATGCCCGCCGGGCCAATGAGCAACTGGGGCTGTATGCCACGTCGCTGCACACCCTGATCGAGCGCTACCGCGCCTTGCCCGCCGTGCTGGCACTCGACCCGGAACTGATCAGCGCCTTGCGCGGGCCAGTCGCAGGCCCGGTGCAGGACGCCCTGAACCGCAAACTGGAACGCATCAACGGCGCGGCCAATTCCTCGACCCTGGAACTGCTCGACCGCACCGGCCTGGCCGTGGCCGCCAGCAACTGGCGCCTGCCCAGCACCTATGTCGGCTCCAACTATGGCTTTCGCCCGTACTTCAAGCAGACCCGCAGCCAGGGCAGCGGCCGCTTCTATGCGGTGGGCGTGACCAGCGGCGTGCCGGGGTATTTCTTGTCCAGTGCCGTGCATGATGAAAACAGCCGCTTTCTCGGCGCCATGGTGGTCAAGCTGGAGTTCCCCGAGCTTGAGCGCGAATGGCGCCAGGGCAGCGATATCCTCCTGGTCAGCGACGCCCGCGGGATCATCTTCATCGCCAACCAGGACGGCTGGCGCTACCGCGAACTGCAACCATTGAGCAGCGCCGACCGCGCGGAACTGGCCGCTACCCGCCAGTACGACAAGCAACCGCTGGTGCCATTGCAGCACCATATCCTCAGCAGCTTCGACGCCAACAGCCACCTGATGCGCGTGCAGGGCCCCGAGGGCAGCACCGATTACCTGTGGGAAAGCCTGCCGCTGGAGGCCGAAGGCTGGACCCTGCACCTGCTGCGCAAGCCGCAGGTCAGCGATGACGGGCGCAACGCCGCGCTGGCCGCCGCTGCCGTGTGGCTAAGCCTGGTGTTCGCCCTGTTGTTCATCAGCCAGCGCCTGCGCCTGGCGCGCTTGCGCCAACGCAGCCGCGAAGAGCTCGAACGCCTGGTCGAGGCCCGCACCCGCGACCTGCGCACCGCCCAGGAAGGCCTGGTGCAATCGGCCAAACTGGCGGCGCTGGGGCAGATGTCGGCGGCCCTGGCCCACGAAATCAACCAACCCTTGACCACCCAGCGCATGCAACTGGCAACCCTGCGCCTGCTGCTCGACAACCAGCGCCTGGACGAAGCGCGCCAGGCCCTGGAGCCGCTGGAGCAGATGCTGACGCGCATGGCGGCGCTCACCGGGCACCTGAAGACCTTCGCCCGCAACAGCCCCAGCGGCCTGCGCGAACGCCTGGACCTGGCCACCGTGGTCGACCAGGCACTGCAATTGCTCGATGCGCGGATCCGCGCCGAAGACGTCAGCGTCGCCCTGTACCTGGCCCGCCCGGCCTGGGTACGCGGCGATGCGATCCGCCTTGAGCAGGTGCTGATCAACCTGCTGCGCAACGCCCTGGATGCCATGGCCGAAAAGAGCTACAAACGCCTTGAGGTGCGCATCGATGCCGAGCAGGAGCACTGGCGCCTGAGCGTGCTCGACAGCGGCGGCGGTATCCCCGCCGAACACCTGGGCAGTGTCTTCGACCCGTTCTTCACCACCAAGCCGGTGGGCGAAGGATTGGGCCTGGGCCTGGCGATTTCCTATGGCATCATTCACGAAGCCGGTGGCCGCCTGCAGGTTGAAAACCAGCCCGGCGGCGCCCGTTTCAGCCTGACCCTGCCTATGGACCCGGAACCTGCATGTTGAACTCAGTAATGGTCGTCGACGATGAAGCCAGCATCCGCACCGCCGTAGAGCAGTGGCTGAGCCTGTCGGGCTTCAACGTGCAACTGTTCAGCCGCGCCGAAGACTGCCTTGAGCAACTGCCCGGGCACTTCCCCGGGGTGATCCTCAGTGACGTGCGCATGCCCGGCATGGACGGCCTGCAGTTGCTTGGAAAGCTGCAGGCCAGCGATGCCGACCTGCCGGTGATCCTGCTCACCGGGCACGGCGATGTGCCGATGGCGGTCGAAGCCATGCGCAACGGCGCCTACGACTTTCTGGAAAAACCCTTCAGCCCCGAAGCCCTGCTCGGCAGCCTGCGCCGCGCCCTGGAAAAACGCCAGCTGGTGCTGGAGAACCGCCGCCTGCATGAGCAGGCCGATTTCAAGGTGCGCCTGGAGGCGAACCTGCTGGGTGTGTCCCAGGGCATGCAGCAGTTGCGCAAGCAGGTGCTGGACCTCGCCAGCCTGCCGGTCAATGTGCTGATTCGCGGCGAAACCGGCAGCGGCAAGGAGCAGGTCGCACGCTGCCTGCACGACTTCGGCCCGCGCGCCGGCAAGCCTTTCGTTGCCCTCAACTGCGCGGCAATCCCCGAGCAGCTGTTCGAAGCCGAGCTGTTCGGCCATGAAAGCGGCGCCTTCACCGGCGCCCAGGGCAAGCGCATCGGCAAGCTTGAATACGCCAACGGCGGCACGGTGTTCCTCGACGAAATCGAAAGCATGCCGCTGGCCCAGCAGGCCAAGCTGCTGCGCGTGCTGCAGGAGCAGAAGCTCGAACGCCTGGGCGCCAACCAGAGCATCAGCGTCGACCTGCGGATCATCGCCGCAACCAAGCCCGACCTGCTCGAAGAAGCCCGCGCCGGACGCTTTCGCGAAGACCTCGCGTACCGCCTGAACGTCGCCGAATTGCGCCTGGCGCCGTTGCGCGAGCGCCGTGAAGACATTCCGCTGCTGTTCAACCACTTCGCCCGCCTGGCCGCCGAGCGCGTTGGCCGCAACGCGCCGTTACTCAGTGGCGCGCACCTGGGCAAGCTGCTGGGGCACGACTGGCCGGGCAACGTCCGTGAACTGGCCAACGCCGCCGAACGCCATGCCCTGGGCCTGGGCGAGCCGGCAGCGGCGCCCATCGAAGCCGGGCAGTCGCTGGCCGCCCAGCAGGAGGCCTTCGAGGCCCAGTGCCTGCGCGCCGCCTTGAGCCGGCACAAGGGCGAGATCAAGGCGGTCATGGAAGAGCTGCAACTGCCGCGGCGCACCCTCAACGAGAAGATGCAACGCCACGGCCTGTTGCGTGAAGATTTTCTCGGCCCTGCTTGATCGAAACGCCGATCAACATAAGCGGATTTTCGCCGACCCACCCGTTTGAATAGGCGGATTTCCGCTCACCACATCCATACAACCCTTCTAGACCGGGCTTCCAGCACCTGGCACAGCTTCTGCTATAGCCCTGGCAGGCTGCGTTTCGGCGCGCTCCACAAAAACAACTATGAAGGTCCCTTCGATGGATAACTCCACCACCCTGCCCGCCGGGGCGGCCGTTGCGCCCGCCGCGGAAAAAACCACCCGAAGCCGACTCAAGTCGATTTTCAGCGGTTCGATCGGCAACATGGTCGAATGGTACGACTGGTACGTTTACGCCGCGTTTTCCCTGTACTTCGCCAAAGCCTTCTTCCCTGCTGGCGACACCACTGCCCAGTTGCTCAACACCGCTGCGATCTTCGCCGTGGGCTTTTTGATGCGCCCGATCGGCGGCTGGCTGATGGGTATCTACGCCGACCGCAAGGGCCGCAAGGCCGCACTGATGGCCTCGGTACTGCTGATGTGCGCAGGCTCGCTGGTCATTGCCCTGACCCCGGGTTATGAAACCATCGGCGTCGCCGCACCGGTACTGCTGGTCATCGCCCGCCTGATGCAAGGCCTGTCGGTAGGCGGTGAGTACGGCACCTCCGCCACCTACCTCAGCGAGATGGCCACCAAGGAACGCCGTGGCTTCTTCTCCAGCTTCCAGTACGTGACGCTGATCTCCGGCCAGCTCATCGCCCTGGCGGTGCTGATCATCCTGCAGCAGACTCTGACCACCGAGCAGCTGTATGCCTGGGGCTGGCGCGTACCCTTCGTGATCGGCGCACTGTGCGCGGTGGTTGCCCTGTACCTGCGTCGCGGCATGGAAGAAACCGCCTCCTTCACCAAGAAGGAAAAGTCCAAGGAAAGCCTGATGCGCACCCTGATGCGCCATCCGAAAGAGCTGGCTACCGTGGTCGGCCTGACCATGGGCGGCACCCTGGCCTTCTACACCTACACCACCTACATGCAGAAGTACCTGGTGAACACGGTGGGCATGAGCATCTCCGACTCGACCACCATTTCGGCGGCCACCCTATTCCTGTTCATGTGCCTGCAGCCGGTCATCGGCAGCCTCTCCGACAAGATCGGCCGACGCCCGATCCTGATCGCCTTCGGCGTGCTCGGCACCCTGTGCACGGTCCCGATCCTGACCACCCTGCACACCATCGAAACCTGGTGGGGCGCGTTCTTCCTGATCATGGCGGCGCTGATCATCGTCAGCGGCTACACCTCGATCAACGCCGTGGTCAAAGCCGAGCTGTTCCCGACCGAAATCCGCGCCCTGGGCGTTGGCCTGCCGTACGCCCTGACCGTGTCGATCTTCGGCGGTACGGCTGAATACGTCGCGCTGTGGTTCAAGAGCATCGGCATGGAGACCGGCTACTACTGGTATGTGACTGCCTGTATCGCCTGCTCGTTGCTGGTGTATGTGTTCATGAAGGACACCCGCAAGCATTCGCGGATCACCACTGACTGACAGCCAACTTTGCGCTGTAAATGAAAAGGGGCGTCCAGCAATGGACGCCCCTTTTTTGCATGACCCGGTTCAGGACAACTCGGCCAGTGCCTGGCGCTGATTGCGATTGTTGTAGTAATAGGCCAGGCCGATCATCGCCAGCAAGATACCGCCCAATACCGCCGATGAGCCTACCGTGCCGAAGTCCAGGCCGCCCTTTTCATGGGGTTTGGTGAGGAAGTCGCCCAAAGTCGCACCAAACGGCCGGGTCAACACGAAGGCGATCCAGAACAACACCACGCCGGACAGCCGGGTCCAGTACCGGGCCAGCACCACCAAACCGATGGCACTGCCGATCAGCAAGGCGCCACCGGCAAAGCCCAGGCCCGAATCGTCTGCCAGGTAGTCGCCCAGCGCCGTGCCCAGGGTGTTGGAGAACAGGATCGCCACCCAGTAAAACAGCTCGCCCTTGCGCGTCTTGATGTGATTGACGTTGAGCGGATTGCCGCTCAGGCGCCAGAGGGCAAAGGTCAGCAACAAAATGCCGATCAGGATCGCCGAGCCGGTGGCGTAGCCCAGGCCCAGCGTGCGGTCCATGAAGTCGGACATGGTCGTGCCGGCGGTGCTGGTGGAAAGGATTACCAGCCAGTACAGCACTGGGTGGTAGGCCCTGGAAAACAGTTGGGTGACCAGGGTGGCGAGAAACACGCTGATCAGGATCAGCGAGCTCATGGCGTAGCCCACGTTCAATGTCATTGAAAGCAGGTCGCCGGCGGTCTCGCCGAGGGTGGTGGCGCAGATCTTCATGACCCAGAAGGCCAAGGTGATCTGGGGGAGTTTATTCATCGGGTAGCGCTCCAGTGTCAGGTGCGGCAGAGACTGCGCAAGCGCCGATGAAAAATCGGTAGTGGGCTGATGAAAAAAGTGTTTTGGCCGGTTTAACGACTGATTAATCCTGGGGGGGCATTGTTCACCCATGGGAGATCGGGTTGCCTGCATCGCGGGTCAAGCCCGCTCCCACAGGTGCGCGATAAAGGCGGGACTGTCGCCAAATACATCTAGTTATTCGATTTTTATACGCTATTTTTTGCGCTTTTTAATCAATTTAATCGGCGTAGCATTAAACCCATAGAAACAAACAACTCCTCACCACCTCGGAGCAACGACCATGAAAAGCAAACTGATCCTGACCCTGGCCTTCTCGGTACTGGCTGCCAACGCATTCGCCGAAGACGGCTTCGACCGCACCAACGGCCACAACTTCAGCGCCGTGCAAAGCCAGTCGGCCTCTTATGCAGAAGATGGTTTCTATCGCACCGGCGCGGCCAAATTTGCCGAAGACGGTTTCGATCGCACTGGCGGCGCCAAATTCGCTGAAGACGGCTTCGATCGCACCCAGGCCCACCGCATCAGCTAACCCCTGCTGCGACGCAGTCAGCCCGGCTTCGGCCGGGCTTAGTCATTTTCAGCAAGGCCAAGCCTTGGCACACTAGAGGCTTACTCACAGGGAAGGCCTTCGGGCCAGCGCAGATGTATTACTACGAACCGGCAAAAGGCCACGGCCTGCCCCACGATCCGTTCAATGCCATCGTCGGCCCCCGCCCGATTGGCTGGATTTCCTCCCAGGACGCCGAAGGTCGCCTGAACCTTGCGCCCTACAGCTTCTTCAACGCCTTCAACTACATTCCGCCGATCATTGGTTTTTCCAGCGTCGGGCGTAAAGACAGCCTGAACAACATCGAGCAGACCGGCGAGTTCGCCTGGAACCTGGCCACCCTGCCGCTGGCCGAGGCCATGAACCAGAGCTGCGCTGCGGTTGCGCCGCAGGTCGACGAGTTCGCCCTGAGCGGGCTGACGCCCGTCGCGTCAAAGGTGATTGCGGTGCCGCGGGTGCAAGAAAGCCCGGTGTCGTTCGAGTGCAAGGTGACCCAGATTATCCAGCTGCAAAGTGCCGACCAGACGCTGTTGCCAAGCTGGCTGGTGCTGGGTGAAGTGGTGGCAGTGCATATCGCCGAGCATCTGCTCAAGGACGGTATCTACGATACCGCTGCAGGCCAGCCGATCCTGCGTGGCGGCGGCCCGGCGGATTACTTCGAGCTGGGCAACCTGTTCAAGATGGCCCGCCCGCAGGTCAACAGCTGAGTTGCCAGAGCAGCTCGGCGTCGTCATCGACGCCCTGCAGGCGTTCAAGTTCGGCGCAGGCTGCTTCATCAGCGGCCAATGCGGTCTTGAAGGTCTGCTCGAGCAAAACCTTGTGAAAGCGCGGCGCCCCGGAGGCGCCCAGGCCTTTGACGGCGATGGCGGCGTGGTAGCCGTCGTCGCCGCGCACGGCTGCCGATACTGCTTCGAACTGGGAAAACTCTTTACGTGCCATGTGCCTTGAATCCACATCAATTGCCGAAAGCCGCCATTCTAACCTGCCGATGGTTCGCCGAAGGTATGCAGGTCGAGGCTGTCGACCACCCGCGCCTGGACCAACTCGCCGAACAGCTCGAGGGTCGGTGAAGCGAAGTAGCCACTCATCGATTGCTGATCGCGCCAGAAGCCGCTGAGCAGCCACAGGTCGGCGTCGGCCTGGGAGCGTTGCAGGCTGAATTTCAGGCAGCCGGGGGCCTGGCGCGAGGGTTCCAGCAGATCACGCAGGCGCTCGCCCAGTTCGTCTGAACGACCACTGCTGGCGCGGATAAAAGCAAGGTGGGTGACCGATTGTGCCGAGGTCATGAGCGTTTCTCCATGTGCAGCCAGATGAAATTGCCAGGCTGCACAGGTTAGGCCACGCGCCTGCGCGGCGGTTAGGCGATTCCTGTCGAGCGCTTGCCTGATCCTGCGCGCCTTGCAGGATCAGGCAAGCAGGCGGCAGCTTTCGACTAGCGCCGTGGCTTGCACAAACCTATCCTGCAGTTGTTCTCCGAGGAATCGCTCCCATGTCCGCTACCGACCCCAACCGCTTGATCCTCGACCCTGCCCTGGAGCGCCAGCGCCAGGAGCTGGCCGATCTCATCCAGCGCCATGCACCACGCCAGGCTGGCGTCGAGTCGGCGGTTGAAGACCTGTTTCTGGTGCGCTACGAAGAAAGCGTGCGCTCCATGCCGGCCCTGGCGGAGCCTGCGCTGTGCATCCTGGCCCATGGCAGCAAGGAGGTGTGCCTGGGCGACGAGCGCTATATGTACGACCCGTTGCATTACATGGTGGTGTCGGTGGCACTACCGATCAGCGGCGTACTGCTCGAGGCCAGCCCGGAAAACCCCAGCCTGGGCGTACGCCTGAACATCGACCCGGCGCAGATCAACAACCTGCTGGCCGATGCCGGCCCGCTGGGCGTACCGAGCTTGCCGTCGGGGCGCGGGCTGTATGTGGAACGGACCGATCCGCTGTTGCTCGATGCGTTGCTGCGGCTGATTCGTTTGCTCGATTCACCCAAGGACATCCCGATCCTCGCACCGCTGATCCAGCGCGAGATTCTCTATCGGCTGCTCCGAGGGCCGCAGGGTTACCGGCTGTATGAAATTGCCATGGCCAACAGCCAGACCCACCGGGTGTGCCAGGCCATCGAATGGCTCAACCAGCACTTTGATCGGCCATTGCGCATCGACGAACTGGCGCGCGAGGTCAACCTCAGTACTTCGACCCTGCATCACCGGTTCAAGGCGGTGACGTCCATGAGCCCGCTGCAGTACCAGAAGCAGCTGCGCCTGCAGGAAGCGCGGCGGCTGATGCTTAATGACGGGCTGGAGGCGGCAGTGGCGGGTTATCGGGTGGGCTATGAAAGCCCCTCGCAGTTCAGCCGCGAGTACAGCCGCTTGTATGGGGCGCCGCCGGTGCGGGATTTGGCCAGGTTGCGCAGTGCGCTCTAGATAGCTATCGCTGGCAAGCCAGCTCCCACCGGTTCACCATCAAACCTGTGGGAGCTGGCTTGCCAGCGATGGGTTGCAACGCAGCCCCGCTTTTACACCGCCCTGACTACGTGCTTGATCTCCTGAAACGCACTCAAGCCCCAAGGCCCCAGCTCCCGTCCCAGGCTGCTCTGCTTGTAGCCACCCCAGGCCGTCTGCGGGAAAATCACTTGCGGCGCGTTGATCCACACCAGCCCTGCCTGCAAGGCATTGGCGACCCGTTCAGCCGCCTGCAAGTCCCGGCTGAGTACACTGGCCACCAAGCCGAACTCGGTGTCGTTGGCCAGCGCCAGCGCCTCGGCTTCGGTGGCAAACGAGCGCACACACAGCACCGGACCGAAGATTTCCTCTCGCCACAAGGCGCTGTCCAGTGGCACCTCGGTGAACACCGTCGGGCTGACAAAATAGCCGCAAGGCAGCTGCGCCGGCCGTGAGCCGCCACACAGCAACTGCGCCCCTGCTTGCAGGCCTGCGGCGATATGCGCCTGCACCCTTTGGTACTGGGCCTGGTTGACCAGCGGCCCCATTTCGCTGTCGCCGCTGAACGGCTCGCCGACGCGAATCGATTCGGCACGGGCCTTCAAGGCGTCGATAAACGCCGGGTACAGGGCTTCGGCCACCAGCACCCGGCTGGTCGCCGAACACATCTGCCCGGCATTGAAGAAGCCACCCAGGCAAGCCAGCTCCACTGCCAGTTCGAGGTCGGCGTCCTCGAGCACCAGCAACGGCGACTTGCCGCCCAGCTCAAGGCTCACGCCCTTGACCGTTTCCGCCGCGCGCTGCATGACCTGCACACCCACCGCATTGCTGCCGGTGAAGGAAATCTTGGCAACACGCGGATCGGCCGCCAGCGGCGCGCCCACTGCAAGGCCAGTACCACAGACCAGGTTGAACACCCCGTGCGGTAGCCCCGCTTCGGCGATGATTGCCGCCAGCTCCAGCTCGGCCAGCGGCGTGACTTCCGACGGTTTGAGCACCACGCAGCAGCCGGCCGCCAGCGCTGGCGCGAGCTTCCAGGCGGTAGTGACCATGGGGAAGTTCCACGGCACGATCAAGCCAACCACGCCGCACGGTTCACGGCGCACCCGGGCGACAAAGTCTTCGCTGGGCAGCGCCACCGAGCGGTCACGCCCGAGGTTATCGGCGAGTTCCGCGTAATAGCGGAAAGTGGCGACGACATCATCGACATCGATATGGGCTTCAGCCAGCGGCTTGCCGTTGTTGCTGGCTTGCAACTGCACCAGGCGCTCGCGGCGCGCTTCGACGCCCTCGGCAATGGCCCGCAAGATCGCCGCACGGGTCGGCCCGCTGGAGGTGGACCACTCAACAAACGCAGCCTGCGCCGCCAGCGTTGCCCGCTCGACCGCCGCAGCATCGCCACCGGCAACTTCGGCCAGCACCTGCTCGTTGCTCGGGTTGATTACCGTCAGCGCCTGCGGGCCATGCTGCCAGACGCCTTCGATATAAATGCCAGGCAGCTTGATCATGCGGGCACCGCCTGCATCCAGGTGGCCTGGTCGATTTCGATCAGGCTCGGGCCTTTGCGATCGCAAGCCTGGCGCAAGGCTTCACGCAACTGGGCAAGGTCACCCACCGATTCGGCGCTGCAGCCCAGGGCCTTGGCCACGCCGATAAAGTCAGGGGTGTAGATGTCGACACCGACAGGCTCGATGGCGCGGTTGACCATGTATCGCTTGATCTCTTCATAGCCCTGGTTGTTCCACAACAGCACGATCAGCGGCACCTGCGCCTCACGGGCACTGGCCAGCTCCGGCAGGGTGAACTGCAAGCCGCCGTCGCCGATCAGGCACACCACCGGCGCGCGGTCGGCCGCCACTTCATTGCTACCCAGCCAGGCGCCCATGGCCGCCGGCAATGCGTAACCGAGGGTACCGTAGCCGGTCGAGGCGTTGAACCAACGCCGCGGTTGGTCCATGTCCAGGGTCAGGTTGCCGGTGTACACCGGCTGTGTCGAATCGCCGACCAGCACTGCGCCGGGCAGGGTTTCGAGGAGGGTTGTGAGCATGCGCGTCTGGCTGCGCATCGGCAGGTCGCGCTCGGCTTGCAGCACCTCACGCAGGCGCGCGGCACGGGCAGCGCCCCATTCGGCGCCGCGCACCGGGGCCGGTTGCTCGGCCAGGGCGACCAGCAGGGCCTGGGTGGCGATAGTCGAATCGGCGACCAAAGCGACCTTCGGCGGGTAGTTGCGCACGGTCTGGTCGGGGTCGATATCGATACGCAGCAGCTCACCAGGGATCTCGAAACCGCCCTTGAAGGTCACATCGTAGTCGGTCTCGGCAAGCTCGGTACCGATCGCCAGCACCACATCGGCCTCGGCGACCAGGGCGCGGGTGGCGACCAGCGACTGGGTCGAGCCGATCTGCAGCGGGTGGCTGGCCGGTAGTACGCCCTTGGCATTGATGGTCAGCGCTACCGGTGCCTGCAGGTATTCCGCCAGGCGGGTCAGCGCGGCGCTGGCATCGATGGCGCCACCCCCGGCGAGAATCAGCGGCCGCTGAGCGGCAGCGAGCATGGCGGCCATTTGTGCGACCGGCGCAGGCGCGGCGCCAGCACGGGCGATGCGCACCGGGGCACAGGCCAGCAGGTGATCGGCGTCTTCGACCAGCACATCCAGCGGAATCTCGATATGCACCGGGCGTGGCCGGGCGCCATCGAACACGGCAAAGGCACGGGCCAGCACCGACGGCAGGTCATCGGCGCTCATCAGCGTGTGGGAAAACGCCGCCACACCGGCCACCAGGTTGCCCTGCGCCGGCAACTCGTGCAGCTTGCCGCGCCCACCACCCAGCTGGTCGCGCGACTGCACGCTGGAGATCACCAGCATCGGAATCGAATCGGCGTAGGCCTGGCCCATGGCGGTGGTGATGTTGGTCATGCCCGGGCCGGTGATGATGAAGCACACGCCCGGCTTGCCACGGGTACGCGCATAGCCGTCAGCCATGAAGCCGGCGCCTTGCTCGTGGCGCGGAGTGATGTGGCGGATGCTCGAGCCTGCCAGCCCGCGATAGAGTTCAACGGTATGCACGCCGGGTATTCCAAAGACATGGTCTACGCCATAGCCTTCAAGGAGTTTGACCAGTACTTCGCCGCAAGTCGCCATGATCGTGTGCCTGTAATTGTTCGGGAAACAGCTTGTATTGGACCGCCCGACGGCTACCTGCACAATGCAAAAAAGCTCATACTAGCCATGTTCCCAAGTCATGGCTCAAGCTGATGAAACGCCTGCCTCCATTGCCTGCGCTGCACACCTTTCTGGTCACCGCCCAGTGCTGCAACTTCACCCGCGCCGCGCAATTGCTGCACATCACCCAGGGTGCGGTGAGCCGGCAGATTGCCGGCCTTGAAGAGCACCTGGGTTATCCGCTGTTCCTGCGTCAGGCCCGCGGCCTGAGCCTGACCCGCGAAGGCCAGGACTGGCTGCCACGGGTGCAGCAGGTGTTCGCCCTGATCGAGGAAGGCGTGCAGCAGGTCGGGGCGCGCAGTACCACCTTGCAGCTCAAGGCACCGACCTGCGTGATGCGCTGGCTGCTGCCACGGCTGATGGAATGGCAGGCGCTGCGCCCGGACGTGCCGGTGGAGCTGACCACCACGGTGCAGCACGGGGTGGATTTTCGTCGGGAAGTGTTCGATGCGGCGGTGGTCTATGGCGCCCGGCCCAACCATGGCCTGCAGACCCAGAAACTCTTTGATGAACAACTGACGCCGGTGTGCGCGCCGCAACTGCTGAGCGGCGCCCTGCCCTTGCAACAGGTCGCCGACCTTGATCAGCACATGCTCCTGCACCCGACCCGCGACCAGCGCGACTGGAATGCCTGGCTCGATGCCGCCGGGGCGAACCTGCCCCGGCAGGGCAAGGGCCAGCATTTCGAAACCCTGGACATGGCCATGTCGATGGCCTCTCAGGGCACCGGGGTGGCCATCGGCGACTGGTCGCTGATCGGTGATGACCTCAAGTGCGGACGGCTGGTGACGCCGTTCCCGCTCAAGGTCAGCACTGGCCAGGCCTATTACCTGGTGCGACCGCAAGGGTCGGCTTCAGCGGCTTTGCTGGAGCTGCTCGCCTGGTTGTGCGAGCAGGCCCAGGCCCCTCAGTAACCGACAGTGAAGCGCTGGCGCGAGTGCGCCGGTTTCTCCACTTCATCGAGCATGGCGATGGCGTAGTCGGCAAAGCTGATCCAGCTCTTGCCGTCGACGCCGATCAGCAGGTGATCCTTGCCCAGTTTGTAAGCGCCGCGGCGCTCACCTTCGACGAACTCGGCCGAAGGCGAGAGGAAGCTCCAGTCCAGTTCCTGTTCCTGACGCAGAGTGTCAAGGTAGTGGCCGCCGGCGGTGGCTTCAGCCTTGTAGGCCTCGGGAAAGTCCGGGCTGTCGATGACCTTGTGCCCCGACGGCAGCAACAGGCTGCCGGCCCCGCCTACTACCAGCAGGCGCTTGACCCCGGCGCGCTTGACCGGCTCGATGATGGCCTGCGGCTTGATGCTGGAAAAGTGTGCGGCGCTCAGTACCACGTCGTGCCCGGCTACTGCCTGTTCAAGGGCGGCGGCATCGCTGACGTCTAGCGCCACGCTTTTCACCCTCTCACGCCCCTGCAGTTTCGACGGGTCTCGGGCAATGGCGGTAACGCTGTGGCCGCGGCGCAGGGCCTCTTCCAGCAACTGGCTGCCAGCACGGCCGGTAGCCCCAATGATTGCGATCTTGCTCATGGACATTCTCCAGTCAGGATTGAACAACGCTTACCACTTCATCTCGCCCTTGGCGACCTTGGCGCCGAGCTCCAGCGAGCTCTCTTCGCCCCGGTCCGGGTAACGCTTTTTCATCGCCGCGATCAGTTCGGCGGCGTTGCCAGCCTTGGCGGTTTCTTCGTCGAAGGCACGGATATAGTCCGCGGTGAACTGCACCGCCTTGAGCGAACGGCTGCTCTGGCCCAGGTAGTGGCCAGGGATCACGGTGTCGGGCTTGAGCTGCTCGATACGCGTGAGGGTCGCCAGCCAGTCCTTGTGCGATTGCGCCGACTGCGTGTCGGCCATCCACACGTGCAGGTTCTCGGCGACTACCACGCCACCGACCACCGCCTTGATCGATGGAATCCACACGAAACTGCGGTCCGGTTGCGGGCCGTCGAGGCCAACCACTTGCAGGCGCTGGCCTTCAAGCTTGAGCTCGGTACCTTGCAGCACTTGCGGCACGATCAGCTTCGCCGGCTTGTCGGCGCCCATCTGCGGGCCCCAGTAGGCCAGCTTGCCATCCATGGTCTGCTTGATATGGGCGACGGTCGCCGCCGAGGCCACGACTTTGGCCTTGGGGTAGGCGTCGGTCAGGGTCTGCAGGCCGAAGTAGTAGTCCGGGTCACCGTGGCTGATATAGATAGTGGTCAGTTGCTTGCCGCTCGCTTGCAGCTTGGCCAGTACCTGTTCGGCCTGGGCCTTGCCGAACTGGGCGTCAACGAGGATGGCGTCATGCTTGCCGCTGACGATCACCGAACTGACCGGAAACAAGGCATTGCTACCCGGGTTGTAGACATCCAGGTTCAGCGGCTCGGCGGCCGAAGCCTGGGCCATGACCCCAAGGGTGGCAAAGGCGAGCAACAAGCGGCGCAGGGAGAACGAACGAGGCATCAAGGTGATTCCTGTGAAGTGGGCAATGAGCAACAGCTTAGTTGCACGATCCGTCACAAAAAATGCGATGCTTAGGATTAGTTTGTTTCTGAAAGCGGGCAAATCATGGATCGTCTGACAGCAATGCGGGTTTTCGTCAGCGTGGTCGACCTGGGCAGCCAATCGGCTGCCGCCGACCACCTGGAACTCTCCCGGCCGGTGGTTTCCCGTTACCTGGCCGAGCTTGAGGACTGGGTCGGCGCGCGCCTGATGCAGCGCACCACCAGGCGCCTGAGCCTGACCGCCGCCGGCCAGGAAACCCTGCCGCGCTGCCGGCAGATGCTCGAGCTTGCCGGCGACCTGCAGGCCGCGGTCAGTACCCCCAACGATGCGCCGCGCGGCGAGTTGCGCATCAGCGTCAGCACCTCGTTCGGCCAGGCACAGTTGATGGACGCCGTAGCCGACTACGTCAAACGCTATCCCGGGGTAAAGATCGACCTGCAGATGCTCGACCGCACGGTGAACCTGGTGGATGAGCGCATCGACCTGGCGATCCGCACCAGCAACGACCTGGACCCGAACCTGATCGCCCGGCGCCTGAGCGTATGCCGCTCGGTGATCTGCGCCTCGCCCGCCTACCTGCGCCAGCACCCGGCGCCGCAGCAGGTGCAGGAGCTCAGCCAGCACAACTGCCTGACCCATTCCTACTTCGGTCGCAGCCTGTGGCATTTCGACGTGGCTGGCGAGGTGGTGTCGGTACCGGTGCAAGGCAACATCAGCGCCAACGAAGCCATGACCCTGCAACGGGCGGCGCTGGCTGGCGCCGGTGTGGCCATGCTGCCGACCTACCAGGCTGCGGGCGCCCTGCGCAGTGGCGAGCTGGTTCGCCTGCTGCCCCGGGCCAAGCCGCGCGAGCTGAACCTCAACGCTGTGTACACCTCGCGCAAGCACATGCCGGCGACCCTGCGCAGCATGCTCGACTTTCTCGCCGAGCGCTTTACCGCCGAGCCCATCTGGGACCAGGACCTGCTCTAGACGGGCACACCCGGCCAAGCTGACCTATGCTTTGAATAGCACCTGTAGGTGGTTGGCAGGAGGTGAGCATCATGGGCGTCAAATCCAGAAAATGCGCCGTTATCTGTGCCATGGCCGCTGTGGTCGGCTTGTATGCCACCGCCGCCTGGCGGATTGAACAGATCCGCAATCAACCCTACTCCGCCGCCAGTTGCAGCCTGGCGCACTGCGTGCCGCACACCGCGACGCTGAGCGCACTCAAGTAGGTGATTGCCCGGGCTGGTGACGAAAGTCACTGGGCGCCTTGCCGGTCAGGCGGCGAAAGAACCGCGAGAAATACGCAGGGTCGGCAAAGCCCAGGCTGTCGGCCAGTTGCTTGATGCTCAGGCTGGTATAGATCAGCTCGCGCTTGGCTTCGAGCAACAGGCGTTGATGAATGATCTGCAAGGCCGACTGTCCGGCCAGTTCGCGGCAGATG
The DNA here is from genome assembly GCF_044743505.1 of Pseudomonas sp. NPDC087612. Classification (NCBI taxonomy): domain Bacteria; kingdom Pseudomonadati; phylum Pseudomonadota; class Gammaproteobacteria; order Pseudomonadales; family Pseudomonadaceae; genus Pseudomonas; species Pseudomonas sp. NPDC087612. Next base: position 295,702 of record NZ_JBIUWO010000004.1, on the reverse strand, counting down.
CTGTTCAGGTGCGCCACCGAAATCCCCACCTCATGGGCCAGCGCCTCGACGCTCGGCTGCTGACGAAACTGCTGCTCGACCAGCGCGTTGAAGCGCTCCAGATACTCACGTCCGCGTGCCACCGCCAGGCCCTGGCCATGACGCTGCAAACATTGGCGACTGATCCACACCACCAACAGGTTGATCAATGAGCGCAACTGCAAATCGCGCCCGGGCAGGTCCCGCTGGTACTCCTGCTGCAAGGCGCTGAACAGGCTGTAGAGATAGTTGCGATCGTCGCCTGCCAGGTAGGTGCCGGCCTGGGCCAGGGCCGCTGGTGCGCCGGCCAGTTGCGTGTGCAGCAGGTTGACCAGCGGCGCCGCCAGCGTCACCACGTAGCCGTCGACATCGCTGGAAAAACGAAAGCCGTGCACGCACAGCGCCGGTACCACCTGGATCGCGGCCTGCTCCAGGCGCCGCACCTGGCCTTCGACTTCGATCTCGGCCTGGCCGGCATAAAGGAACAGCAGTTGGCACAGATCGGCGTGCCGATGGGGCTCGATTTCCCAGTCGTGCAAGCGGCTGCGCGCCGGGATCGACTCGCAGTGCAGCAGGTCCGGGGTCGGCCACTGCAACTGTTCGCCATACAGTTTGAATACCGGTATCGACGCCTTGCTCATTGATCAACTGGCTCCAGGGCAATGCCCGATAATCGCACTGATTAGTGAAAAGTCCTGCTTCCTGCGGTTTTTATCCCTTCTTCGCCCGTCTTTCCAAGCGAAAAATGCAAGCACAACAATCATAAGCTGCTTTCGGCCCTGCGCTGAAGCTTGCCTGGGATAACAACCATGAAGACTCAAGTCGCCATTATCGGTGCCGGCCCTGCCGGACTGCTGCTCGGCCAGTTGCTGCACAAGGCCGGGATTGCCAACGTCATCGTCGAGCGCCAGAGCGCCGACTACGTGCTCGGGCGCATCCGTGCCGGGGTGCTGGAACAAGGCATGGTCCAATTGCTGCGCGAAGCCGGCGTCGGTGCGCGCATGGACGCCGAGGGCCTGCCCCACAGCGGTTTTGAACTGGCCTTCGACGGGCGCCGCGAACACATCGACCTCAAGGGCCTGACCGGCGGCAAAGGGGTGATGATCTACGGCCAGACCGAAGTCACCCGTGACCTGATGCAAGCGCGCCAGGCCTGCGGCGCCGTGACGGTCTATCAAGCCGACAACGTCCGGCCCCATGATCTGAAGTCCGAGCATCCTTACCTGACCTTCGAAAAAAACGGCGAAGTGCTTCGCCTGGACTGCGACTACATTGCTGGCTGCGACGGCTACCACGGCATCGCCCGGCAATCGATTCCCGCTGAGGCGCTGAAGATTTTCGAGCGGGTCTACCCGTTCGGCTGGCTCGGCGTGCTGGCCGATACCCCGCCGGTCAGCGACGAACTGGTGTACGCCCGCCACGAGCGCGGCTTCGCCCTGTGCAGCATGCGCTCGCCGACCCGCACTCGCTATTACGTGCAGGTGGCGGCTGAAGAAAAGGTCGAGGACTGGTCCGATGAGCGCTTCTGGACTGAACTGAAATCGCGCCTGCCCACGGATCTTGCCGAGCGCCTGGTGACCGGCCCGTCAATCGAGAAAAGCATCGCGCCGCTGCGCAGCTTCGTCGTCGAACCCATGCAGTACGGCAAGCTGTTCCTGCTCGGCGACGCCGCGCACATCGTCCCGCCCACCGGCGCCAAGGGCCTTAACCTGGCGGCCAGCGATGTCAGCACCTTGTACAACATCCTGCGCAAGGTCTACGGCGAAGGGCGCACCGATCTGCTCGAGCGCTACTCGCAGATCTGCCTGCGGCGGATCTGGAAAGCCGAACGGTTTTCCTGGTGGATGACCTCCATGCTGCATCGATTCCCGGACAGCGACGCCTTCAGCCAGCGTATCCAGCAAACCGAGCTTGAGTATTACGTGAGCTCCGCAGCCGGTCGCACAACACTGGCAGAAAACTACGTCGGCCTGCCCTACGAGCCAATCGAAGAAGACGCTTAGCAAGCTATCGAGTAGACTGGTCAGCACCTGTTCCCGCAGCGTAACGGCTGCGGGCTTCACCTGCCCCCGAGCTGGCCCGTGACTCAACTGAACACTCCGCAACCGGTGCTGCGCAGCGTGCTCGTCGCGCTGATGCTGGCGATCTTCCTCGGCGCCCTCGACCAGACCATCGTCGCCGTGTCGATGCCGGCGATTTCGGCGCAATTCAACGACGTCGGCCTGCTCGCCTGGGTGATTTCCGGCTACATGGTGGCCATGACCGTAGCGGTGCCGATCTACGGCAAGCTCGGCGACTTGTACGGCCGGCGGCGGATGATTCTTACCGGCACTGCGCTGTTTACCCTGGCGTCGATCTTCTGCGCACTGGCGCAGAACATGGAGCAACTGGTGCTGGCGCGGGTGCTGCAGGGTATCGGCGCCGGCGGCATGGTCTCGGTCAGCCAGGCGATCATCGGCGACTTCGTGCCGCCGCGCGAACGCGGCCGCTACCAGGGCTATTTCAGCAGCATGTACGCCCTGGCCAGTGTCGCCGGGCCGGTGCTGGGCGGAATACTCACCGAATACCTGTCGTGGCGCTGGGTGTTCTGGCTCAACCTGCCGCTGGGCCTGACCGCCTGGTGGGTGACCCGCCGAGCCCTGCGCAGCCTGCAGGTGCCTACACGCAAGGCGCAGGTCGATTACCTCGGCGCCGCGCTGCTGATTCTTGGCCTGGGCAGCCTGCTGCTGGGCATCACCCTGATCGGCCAGGGCCAGCCCTGGGATTCTGCGCAAGTGGCCAGCCTGCTCGGCTGTGCGCTGATCGGCCTGCTGCTGTTCGTACTGCATGAACAGCGAACCGCCGAACCGCTGCTGCCGCTCAAGCTGTTCGCCAATCGCATCGCCACCCTGTGCTGGTGCACGATTTTCTTTACCAGCTTCCAGGCCATCTCGCTGACCATGCTGATGCCGCTGCGCTACCAGAGCATCACCGGTGCCGGCGCCGACAGCGCCGCGTTGCACCTGCTGCCGCTGGCCATCGGCTTGCCCATCGGCGCTTATTGCGGCGGCCGCATGACTTCGCACACAGGGCGCTACAAACCGCAGATTCTCGGCGGCGCACTGCTGATGCCGTTTGCCATCGTCGGCATGGCCTTCAGCCCGCCGCAGGCAGCCTGGTTCAGTGGCGTGTTCATGTTGTTGACCGGCATTGCCTCGGGCCTGCAGTTCCCCACCTCGCTGGTGGCAACCCAGAGTGCGGTAGAACCGCGGGATATCGGCGTGGCCACCAGTACCACCAACCTGTTCCGCTCATTGGGCGGGGCCATGGGCGTGGCTATCATGTCCACCCTGTTGCTGGCGATGCTCGCCCAGGGCGGCTTGAGCCTGGCCGGCGATGCCCTGCTTGGCAGCCTGCAGGCCGGCGAACCGACCGCGGCAATGCAGGCTGAATTGCTGCTGACCTTTCGCAACCTGCTGCTCGGCAGCGCGGCAGTTTCACTGCTGGGGCTGACGGCGGCGCTGGCCTTGCCTGACAGACAATTGCGCGGCCGCCCGTAAGACCTTATAACTGACGTGGAAACAAATGATCACAAAGCTTCACAAAGTCTCATTTGCGCAAGGCGGGGCTCAAGCGCAGCATATCCAGCCCGGTATCGATCCACTGCTCGGCCTGGTTGAGCAGGTCGAAGCTGTCGGGCAGCAGTAGCCAGCGGCGAATCAGTCCGTCTATATAGGCATAGATGGCCAGCGCTGCGCGTTCCGGGTCCACGTCGGCGGGCAGTTGCCCGCGCTTGACTGCATTGCCCAGCGACAACGCAATATGGGCATGACATTCGATCGTCGAGGCCTGCCGTTGCTGGCGGATCTCGCACATATCATCGGTGAACTCGCATTTGTGATGCAGAATTTCATTGATTCGCCGGGTCTTCGGATCGAGCACCATCTGGTGCATCAAGCGTACCAGCAGCTTGCGCATGCAGCCGAGCGGGTCGAGTTCATCCTCGCTTTCGCTGGCCCGGGCCAGGGCGTCCAGCGGCTCGTGCAGGCTGTCGAGCATGGCCTGCACCAGTTCGGCCTTGTCGTTGAAGTGCCAGTAGATAGCACCGCGGGTCACACCCGCCTCCTTGGCGATATCGGCCAGGGTGGTACGCGCTACCCCGCGCTTGTAGAAGGCCTTTTCCGCAGCTTCGAGAATCTGGGCGCGGGTTTCCTGGGCTTCTTCTTTGGTTCGACGGACCATGGCAGTACAACCTCATCAGGCCCGGGCACGCACGCAGGGTGCCTGGGAGTCGGGCCGGGTCAGCCTCTGCAGGCTGTTACCGGCTGTATTAATTTGGGGGCTCGCATTGGCTGAACACGTCGCCTGCGAGGTATTTACAAACAACCATGAATGTAAGTATATTCCTTAGCAAGCTATTTATCCACTCGACAGCATTTTTTATAGCGCACCCTTTCCATTATTCTTGAGCGTCTTCAGCTCTTGCGACCCGAGGATCTTCATGCAATTCAAGCCAGCTGTTACCGCTCTGGTTTCCGCCGTCGCCCTGGCAACACTGCTCAGCGGCTGTAAAAAGGAAGAGGCGGCGCCTGCGGCGCAAGCTCCTCAGGTCGGCGTCGTGACCCTGCAAACCCAAGCCTATACCCTGACATCCGACCTCCCCGGCCGTACCACCGCGTACCGCATCGCCGAGGTTCGCCCACAGGTCAACGGCATCATTCTCAAGCGTCTGTTCAAGGAAGGCAGCGAGGTCAAAGACGGCCAGCAGCTGTACCAGATCGACCCGTCGGTGTACGAGGCGACCCTGAACAGCGCCCAGGCCAACCTGCAATCGACCCGTTCGCTGTCAGAGCGTTACAAGCAGCTGGTCAACGAACAGGCTGTCAGCCGCCAGGAATACGACGACGCCCAAGCCAAACGTTTGCAGGCTGAAGCCTCGCTGCGCAGTGCCCAGATCGACCTGCGCTACACCAAGGTCCTGGCGCCCATCAGCGGCCGTATCGGCCGCTCTTCGGTAACCGAAGGCGCGCTGGTCAACAACGGCCAGGCCGACGCCATGGCCGTTATCCAGCAGCTCGACCCGATCTATGTCGACGTCACCCAGTCCTCGGCCGAGCTGCTCAAACTGCGCCGCGAGCTGGAAAGCGGCCAGTTGCAGAAGGTCGGCGACAACGCCGCCAAGGTCACCCTGACCCTGGAAGACGGCAGCACCTACGCCAAGGAAGGTCGCCTGGAGTTCTCCGAAGTCTCGGTCGACCAGACCACCGGCTCCGTGACCCTGCGCGCCGTGTTCCCCAACCCCGAGCACAACCTGCTGCCCGGCATGTTCGTACATGCGCGCCTGGCTGCCGGGGTCAACAGCGCCGCCATCCTCGCGCCGCAACAGGGTGTGACCCGCGACCTCAAGGGCCAGCCGACCGCGTTGATCGTCAACAAGGACAACAAGGTCGAGCTGCGTCAGCTCAAGGCCAGCCGTACCGTCGGTAGCGACTGGCTGATCGAGGAAGGCCTGAACCCGGGCGACCGCCTGATCACCGAAGGCCTGCAGTTCGTCAAGCCGGGCGTCGAGGTCAAGGTCAGCGAAGCCACCAACGTCAAGCCTGCCCAGCCAACCCAGGCCAATGCAACGACTGCAGGGGCCAAAGGGGAGTAAACCATGTCGAGATTCTTTATCGATCGCCCGATCTTTGCCTGGGTGATCGCCTTGGTGATCATGCTGGTCGGCGCCTTGTCGATCCTCAAGTTGCCGATCAACCAGTACCCGAGCATCGCGCCGCCGGCCATCGCCATCGCCGTGACCTACCCGGGCGCTTCGGCGCAGACCGTGCAGGACACCGTGGTGCAGGTGATCGAGCAGCAGCTCAACGGTATCGACAACCTGCGTTATGTGTCGTCGGAAAGTAACTCCGACGGCAGCATGACCATTACCGCGACCTTCGAGCAGGGTACCAACCCCGATACCGCGCAGGTCCAGGTGCAGAACAAGCTCAACCTGGCCACCCCGCTGCTGCCGCAAGAAGTGCAGCAGCAGGGTATCCGCGTGACCAAGGCGGTGAAGAACTTCCTGCTGGTGATCGGCCTGGTGTCCGAAGACGGCAGCATGTCCAAGGACGACCTGGCCAACTACATCGTCTCCAACATGCAGGACCCGATCTCGCGCACTGCCGGTGTCGGTGACTTCCAGGTATTCGGTGCCCAGTACGCCATGCGCATCTGGCTCGATCCGGCCAAGCTGAACAAGTATCAGCTGACGCCGGTCGACGTGCGTACCGCGGTGGCCGCGCAGAACGTCCAGGTGTCCTCCGGCCAGCTCGGCGGCCTGCCTGCACTGCCGGGTACCCAGCTGAACGCCACGATCATCGGCAAGACCCGCCTGCAGACCGCCGAGCAGTTCGAGAAGATCCTGCTCAAGGTCAACCGTGACGGCTCCCAGGTGCGCCTGAGTGATGTCGCCAAGGTCGGCCTGGGTGGTGAAAACTACGCAATCAGCGCCCAGTTCAACGGCAAGCCGGCCTCTGGCCTTGCGGTGAAACTGGCCACCGGCGCCAACGCCCTGGATACCGCCAAGGCCCTGCGCCAGACCATCACCGACCTGGAACCGTTCTTCCCGGAAGGCATGAAGGCGGTGTTCCCGTATGACACCACGCCAGTGGTGACCGAGTCGATCAGCGGGGTAATCCACACCCTGATCGAAGCGATCGTGCTGGTGTTCCTGGTGATGTACCTGTTCCTGCAGAACTTCCGCGCCACCATCATCACCACCATGACCGTACCGGTGGTATTGCTGGGTACGTTCGGGATCCTTGCGGCGTTCGATTTCAGCATCAACACCCTGACCATGTTCGGCATGGTACTGGCCATCGGCTTGCTGGTGGACGATGCCATCGTCGTGGTGGAGAACGTCGAGCGGGTGATGTCCGAAGAAGGGCTGTCACCCAAGGAAGCGACCAAGAAGTCCATGGGCCAGATCCAGGGCGCCCTGGTCGGTATCGCCCTGGTGCTGTCGGCGGTACTGCTGCCCATGGCCTTCTTCGGCGGCTCCACCGGTGTGATTTATAAACAGTTCTCGATCACTATCGTCTCGGCCATGGCCCTGTCGGTACTGGTGGCACTGATCTTCACCCCGGCGCTGTGCGCAACCATGCTCAAGCCGATTGCCAAGGGCGAGCACCACGTTGCCAAGCGCGGCTTCTTCGGCTGGTTCAACCGCAACTTCGACCGCAGCGTGCGCAGCTACGAGCGCGGCGTCGGCAACATGCTGCGGCACAAGGCCCCGTACCTGCTGGCCTACCTGCTGATCGTGGTCGGCATGATCTGGCTGTTCACCCGCATTCCGACGGCGTTCCTGCCTGAAGAAGACCAGGGCGTACTGTTTGCCCAGGTGCAGACCCCGGCCGGTTCCAGCGCCGAGCGCACCCAGGTGGTGATCGACGAGATGCGCAGCTACCTGCTCGACAAGGAAGCCGATACCGTTGCCTCGGTGTTCACCGTCAACGGCTTCAACTTCGCCGGTCGCGGCCAGAGCTCGGGCATGGCCTTCATCATGCTCAAGCCATGGGGCGAACGTTCGGCCGAGAACAACGTGTTCAACCTGGCCAACCGTGCCCAGCAGCACTTCTTCAGCTTCCGCGACGCGATGGTGTTCGCCTTTGCCCCGCCTGCGGTACTGGAGCTGGGTAACGCCACCGGTTTCGACGTGTTCCTGCAAGACCGTGCCGGTGTCGGCCACGAAAAACTGATGCAAGCGCGTAACCAGTTCCTCGGCATGGCTGCGCAAAGCAAGATCCTCTCGGCAGTGCGCCCGAACGGCCTGAACGATGAACCGCAGTACCAGCTGACCGTCGACGACGAGCGCGCCAGTGCCCTGGGCGTGACCATCGCCGACATCAACAACACCCTGTCGATTGCCCTGGGTGCCAGCTACGTCAACGACTTCATCGACCGCGGCCGGGTCAAGAAGGTCTACATCCAGGGTGAAGCCGGTGCACGGATGAGCCCGGAAGACCTGCAGAAGTGGTTCGTGCGCAACGCCGCTGGCGAGATGGTGCCGTTCTCCTCCTTCGCCAAGGGCGAGTGGATCTACGGTGCACCGAAGCTGTCGCGTTACAACGGTGTAGAAGCCATGGAAATCCTCGGTGCACCAGCCCCTGGCTACAGTACCGGTGAAGCCATGCTTGAGGTCGAGCGCCTGGCCGCGCAACTGCCGGCGGGTATCGGTTACTCATGGACGGGCCTGTCGTACGAGGAGCGGCTGTCCGGCTCCCAGGCGCCAGCGCTGTACGCCCTGTCGCTGCTGATGGTGTTCCTGTGCCTGGCAGCGCTGTATGAAAGCTGGTCGATCCCGATCGCGGTCATGCTCGTGGTACCGCTGGGGATCATCGGTGCGCTGCTGGCCACCAGCCTGCGCGGGTTGTCCAACGACGTGTATTTCCAGGTGGGTCTGTTGACCACCATCGGCCTGGCGGCGAAGAACGCGATCCTGATCGTCGAATTCGCCAAAGAGCTGCACGAGCAGGGCCGCAGCCTGATCGACGCGGCCATCGAAGCCTGCCGGATGCGTCTGCGGCCGATCATCATGACCTCGCTGGCGTTCATCCTCGGCGTGGTACCGCTGGCCATTTCCAGCGGTGCAGGCTCGGGTAGCCAGCATGCGATCGGTACCGGGGTGATCGGCGGCATGATCACCGCCACGGTACTGGCGATCTTCTGGGTGCCATTGTTCTTCGTAAGTGTGTCGTCGCTGTTCGGTAGCAAGAAGCCCGAAGAAGACGCCACCCCTGAAACTCCACGCTATGAGGCCGGGCAATGAGTAAGTCCCTGTTGTCCCTGGCAGTAACCGCTTTCATTCTTGGCGGCTGCTCGCTGATCCCTGACTACCAGACCCCGGAATCGCCGGTGGCCGCGCAGTGGCCGCAAGGCCCTGCCTACTCGCCGACCGAGTCGGCCGAGGTGGCCGCCGCCGAACAGGGCTGGCGTCAGTTCTTCCATGACCCGGCGCTGCAGCAATTGATCCAGACTGCGCTGGTCAACAACCGCGACCTCAAGGTCGCGGCGCTGAACATCGATGCCTACCGTGCGCAATACCGCATCCAGCGTGCCGACCTGTTCCCGGCGGTTTCGGCCAATGGCAGCGGCAGCCGCCAGCGGATGCCGGCGAACATGTCGCAAACCGGCGAATCGGGCATCACCAGCCAGTACTCGGCGACCCTCGGGGTCAGCGCCTATGAGCTCGACCTGTTCGGCCGGGTGCGCAGCCTGACCGAACAACAGCTGGAGAACTACCTGTCCAGCGAAGAAGCCCGGCGCTCGACGCAGATCAGCCTGGTGGCCAGTGTGGCCAACGCCTACTTCACCTGGCAGGCCGACCAGGCACTGCTCAAGCTGACCGAAGACACCCTCAAGACCTACGAGGAAAGCTATCAGCTGACCGCGCGTAGCAATGAAGTGGGGGTGGCCTCGGCTCTGGACCTGAGCCAGGCACGCACCTCGGTTGAGGGCGCGCGGGTCAAGCTGGCGCAGTTCCAGCGCCAGGTTGCTCAGGACCTCAACAGCCTGACCGTGCTGCTCGGCACCGGCGTGCCGGCCAACCTGCCGACCGCGCAGAAGCTCGACAGCGACCTGCTGGCCGAAGTGCCGGCGGGCCTGCCGTCCGACCTGCTGCAACGCCGGCCAGACATCCAGGAAGCCGAACACCTGCTCAAGGCCGCCAATGCCAACATTGGCGCCGCCCGCGCAGCGTTCTTCCCGAGCATCAGCCTGACCGCCAATGCCGGCACCCTGAGCCCGGACATGGGCGGCCTGTTCAAGGGTGGTTCGGGCACCTGGCTGTTCCAGCCGCAGATCAACCTGCCGATCTTCAACGCCGGTGCCCTGCGCGCCAGCCTCGATTACTCGAAGATCCAGAAGGACATCAACGTCGCGAAATACGAGAAAACCATCCAGACCGCCTTCCAGGAAGTCTCCGATGGCCTCGCCGCGCGCCAGACCTTCAACCAGCAGTTGCAGGCCCAGCGTGATCTGGTTGCCGCCAACCAGGACTACTACCGCCTGGCCGAGCGTCGCTACCGCATCGGTATCGACAGCAACCTGACCTTCCTCGACGCCCAGCGTCAGCTGTTCAACACCCAGCAGTCGTTGATCAGCGATCGCCTGTCGCAGCTGGTCAGCGAGGTCAACCTGTACAAGGCCCTCGGTGGCGGCTGGTACGAGCAGACCGGTCAGGCGCAGCAGCAGGCAGCGGTCCAGACGCCGAAAGGCTGAGTCACTGTGCTGTAGAAGAGCCCACCCTTGGCGGTGGGCTTTTTTTTGGCTCTTCACAGAATCCCGGGTTGGGATGTTGAGGCTGCGAGTTTATCCATTCAGTGTGGGGCTGCTGCTGGCCCCTTCCGCCTTTACGGCGGCCTACTTTTCTCTTGGGAAGAAGTAGGCAAAACCGCTTGCTCCTGCATACGGCCCTACGCTGCGCTTCGGGTCCCCTCGCTACGGCACCTTCCGGGGCATCGCGGCCTACGACTTGCTTCGCAAGTCTACATCTCGCGTCTTCGGCTGCCGCCGAAGGTGCTGCGCACCGCCCCTACAGGCACCTACGCTCGGCCTCCTGAAGTCGCTTTTCGCGGCGTCTGGAAGTGCGTGCATGAATATCAAGATCAAGTTGGCGCTTGTTACTGCCGGGTTGCAGGGCCAAGGCAACGAACTCTTCTTTCAGGCTCATGGCATCTCTCGTGTTCCAAGGCATGATGGTTTTCCGGCGAAGTGAGCTCGCCGAAAAGTGTCCACCATGTCTCCGCACACCCGTCAACCATGTGTCCGGTCTCTACACCAAGAACAAAAGGGACCCGCCGTAAGGGCGGAAGGGGCCGGCAGCCGCGCCACATCAAATGGATAAGCTTGCAAACCCAACCACAAAAATCATAGATCTCAGGATTGCATGAAGAGCCTTTTGTAACCCCGGGCCAAGGAATTAACCAAACAGTTACCGTTCGATTATCGCCCAATTCCGCCCGTAACGAATTGATTCATCCCCGCCCGCCGCCGCACCATCGCTTCGCAGCTTTTCCAAAGCGTATTCCCAAAGATCGTAGCCCGGCCTGTGACCTCCAAGCGTCGCAGCGGATGGCTTCGGCTTACATAAAAACAAGAGACAACTGACGATGACCACACCCGCACGACACCTGCTTCCCGGCTTGCTGGCCATGACTTGCGCCCTGCCCGCCCTCGCGGCCGAAGGCGGCTTTGTCGAGGACGCCAAGGCCAGCCTCAACCTGCGCAACTTTTACATCAACCGCAACTTCGTCGACCCGGCCAACCCCCAGGGCAAGGGCGAGGAATGGACCCAGAGTTTCATCCTCGACGCCCGCTCCGGCTTTACTCAGGGCCTGGTCGGTTTTGGCGTGGATGTATTGGGCCTGTACTCGGTCAAGCTCGATGGCGGCAAGGGCACAGCGGGCACCCACCTGCTGCCGGTGCACGATGATGGCCGCCCGGCCGACGACTTCGGCCGCCTGGGGGTGGCGCTGAAGGCGAAGATCTCCAACACTGAGCTTAAGGTTGGCGAATGGATGCCGGTGCTGCCGATCCTGCGTTCCGACGACGGCCGCTCGCTGCCGCAGACCTTCCGTGGCGGCCAGCTCACCTCGCAGGAAATCGCCGGCCTGACCCTGTATGCCGGGCAGTTTCGCGGCAACAGCCCGCGTAACGATGCGAGCATGGAAGACATGTCGATGAACGGCCGCGCGGCCTTCACCTCCGACCGTTTCAACTTTGCCGGTGGCGAATACAGCTTCAACGACAAGCGCACGATGATCGGTTTGTGGAACGCCGAGCTCAAGGACATTTACAACCAGCAGTACCTCAACCTGGTGCACAGCCAGCCGCTGGGCGACTGGACCCTGGGCGCCAACCTCGGCTACTTCATCGGCAAGGAAGACGGCGCCGAGCGCGCAGGCAAACTGGACAACCGCACTGCCTCGGCAATGCTCTCGGCCAAGTACGGCGCCAGTACCTTCTATGTCGGCCTGCAGAAAGTCAGCGGCGACGATGCCTGGATGCGGGTCAATGGCACCAGTGGTGGCACCCTGGCCAACGACAGCTACAACTCAAGCTTCGACAACGCCCAGGAGCGCTCCTGGCAGTTGCGTCACGACTACAACTTCGCCGCCCTCGGCGTGCCCGGGCTGACCCTGATGAACCGCTACATCAGCGGCGACAACGTGCATACCGGCGCCATCACCGATGGCAAGGAATGGGCGCGGGAATCGGAGCTGGCTTATGTAATCCAGTCCGGGACCTTGAAGAGCCTGTCGCTGAAATGGCGCAACTCGACCATGCGCCGGGACTACAGCACCAACGCCTTTGACGAGAACCGGCTGATCATCAGTTATCCGATCGGTATTCTCTGAATCTGCTGCTACGCCAGTTCCCACAGGTATTTGGGACACCTGTGGGAGCGGCGGTGCGACGACTCGACTTGACCCGCGATGGCTTCAAGCCCCGCGAGTCGTGCGGCTGCGCTGCCCGGCAACCCCCACCGGCACATCGCCCTGCAAGGTCACCCGGCGCACCACCCGGCCCTGGGTGCCATAGTCGTCCACTGCATAATGCTGGGTCGCGCGGTTGTCCCAGATCGCCACGTCACCGGCCTGCCAGCGCCAGCGTACGGTGTTTTCCAACCGGGTGACATGGCTTTGCAGCAGGTTGAACAAGTGCGCCGAGTCGCTCTGCGAGTAGCCCTTGATGCGTTTGACGAAGTGCCCCAGCAGCAGGTTTTTCTCGCCGCTGACCGGGTGCACGCGCACCACCGGGTGCTCGGTTTCGTACACCGTCGAGGTGAAGATCTTGCGGTAGTTTTCCAGCTGCTCAAGGCTCACGTTGGGTTTGGCGGCGGCGTAGTCGTACTCGTTGCTGTGCACTGCCCAGAGCTGGTCCGCCAGGGCCTGCAGCTCGGCGGAAAGGTCCTGGTAAGCCGTAGCGGTGTTAGCCCAGACGGTATCGCCGCCGGATTCGGGCGCCACCACCGAGCGCAGGATCGACGCCTTGGGGTAGGCATCGACGAAAGTCACGTCGGTGTGCCAGGAATTAGCCCGGCGCCCTTCGCCGCCATCGAGCTCAAGCAGGTAGCGGGTGCCTTCGCGCACCGGCACGGTCGGGTGGGCGATCGGCTCGCCGAGCAGGTGCGCGAAGGCTTCCTGCCCCTGGTCATCAAGGTGGGTCTGGGCGCGGAAGAACACCACCTTGTACTGCACCAGCGCGGCCTGGATGGCCTCGATCACGGCCGGCTCAAGGTCGGCGCTCAACTGGACGCCACGAATCTCGGCACCGATGCGCCCGGCCACCGGGTGAATCTCCAGGGTATGGGTGACAGGTACTACGGCGCGTGCGGCATTGCTCATGGTTTGACCCTCATCTGGCTAGGTTGCGCTAAGTGCCGATGAAAGCTCTGCTCTATTGATATGCAAATAAGCTCTAACAAATAAGCAGATGCTTCATTGACGGAATAAGAGCTTGCATTTAAAACCTGAGCCTGCGCGGCGGCAAATACCTTCGCCGTATTTTTGGAATGCCGGGAAAGCATATGGATCTTCGCCAACTGCGTTACTTCATCGCCCTCACCGAACACCGCAGTTTTGTCCGCGCCGCCGATGCCATGGGCATCACCCAACCGGCTTTCAGCCGCAGCATCCAGGGCCTGGAACAAGAGTTTGGCTGCGTGCTGATCGATCGCGGCAACAAGGATTTGCGCCCCACCCCCGAAGGCCAGGTGGTGCTGCAACACGCCCTGCGCCTGGTGCAAGGCGCAGCGCAGCTCAACAGCGAGGTGCAGCAGATGACCAAGCTCGATGCCGGCGAGCTGCGCTTTGGCTGCGGCCCGGCGCCGGCAGTGCACCTGGTGCCGCAGGCGGTGGCGCGCTTTCTCGCCGCCCACCCCAAGGTGCGCACCTGCTTCGACGTGGATAACTGGGAAAAACTCAGCCGCGCGCTAAACCGTGAAGAGATCGAATTCTTCGTCGCCGATATCCGCCACTTCGAGGCCGACCCGAACTTCCAGACCCAAGCGCTGAGCCCGCGCCGCGGCCTGTTCTTTTGCCGCCCGGGGCACCCGCTGCTGGCCAAGGACAGCCTGTCGACCAACGACATGTTCGACTACCCGCTGGCCACCACCCTGATCCCGCCGGGGGTGCGCAAGCTGCTGGCCAACCTCAGCGGCAAGACCGACTTCGCCCCACAGGTGCAAACCGAGCACCTGCCGACCCTGGTGAAAATCGTGCTGGGTACCGATGCCATTGGCATCGGCACCGAAGAAGCCTTTGCCGAGGACATCGACCACGGCCGCCTGGTGCGCCTGCACTGGCGCAACCTGCCGGCCAACCTTGATAGCCTCAACGCCCGCTGCGGCATCGTCAGCCGCAGCGGATACCGCCTCTCGCCCGCCGCCCGGGCAATGATCGAAACCCTGGTCAGCCTCGATCGGCAGCCAGAGGTGCAGGTGCTGGCCGGATAGCCTGCGGTGCCAGCCACTGATCGACCTTGAACCCTTTGCGGATCAGCCGCTGCTCGGCGGCCAGGTCCACTGACGCCTGCAATTTGCTCAGGAAGTCGGCATCCAGGGTCGAGGGGAAGATCTTGCTCAGTTGCTCATCCTGCAAGTCTTGCTGGAGGATCGCCGGCGGGTAGCTGGCCAGCCCCGAAACCAGCTGGATATAAGCGTCCTTGTTGTCGTCCTGGGTCAGCCAGTGCACGGCCTGCTGCTGGGCGGCCAGCAGTTTTTCCACCAGTTCGGGATGCTCGTCGACAAAGCGCCCGGAGCCCACCAGCACCGCCTGGACATTGCCGGCGCCGCCCAGGTCGCGGGTATTCAACGGCAGCTCGGCCAGGCCGCGTTGCTTGAGGGCGCTGATGCCGGTCGAGCCCCAAGTGGCGTCGATCTGCCTGGCGGCCAGGGCGGCAATCGCCGCGTTGAAATCCAGGTTGATGACCTTCAGGTCCTTCTCGCTCAGGCCCTGGCTGGCCAGGGCGGCGTCGAACGACAGCTGGGTGGCGGTGCCGCGGAACACCGCCACGCGCTTGCCCTTGAGGTCTTGCAGGGTCTTGATGTTGCTGCCCGGCGCCACCCCCAGGTAGTGCTTGATGCCGCGCCCGGTGGCGGCCAGCAGGCGGGTGTCGAGGCCATTGGCCTTGCCGATGATCGCCGCCAGGTCGCCAAGGTAGGCGAAGTCGACCTGGCCGTTGGCAAAGGCCTCGTTGATCACCGGACCGGCGCCCTTGAAGTAGTTCCATTGAATGTGGATGCCATCGGCGGCGAAGGCTTTTTCCAGCAGTTGCTGGTCGCGCAGCACGTCGGTCACACCGCCACCGGAATGCTGGGTGCCGGCGCTCAGGTCAGGCACGGCAATGCGGATTTCCTTGACCTCGCCAGCCAGGGCCAGCGGCGGCAGCCAGCCGACCACCGCGGCCAGGGCGGGAACGGCAAACAGGTTGAACACACGGTTGATCGACAGGTTCATGGCACGCGACTCCTGGTAATGGTGCGCCCACGCTACCGACAACCCGAACCATTAAATAAATACTAATAAATTACATTTTAATAACTTGTAAGCATAAATACCGCAGCACGTGCCTTGCAGCGTGCCATGCATCAGACACAAGAAAAATATGCTTCGAATGCATTGGCTGCGGGTTATGGCAGCGGCTTTAAATGCAGGCTCTTATCACCTAAACGCATTGAAATTAAACCAGTAATTCAATTTAAGAATAAGCAAATAGCCAATGTGCGGAGGTTTTCCATGGCCCGAGCTTCACTTTTCAGCCTGCCAATGGCAAGCCCCTCAGTCCGGACGCGACTGTTCGACGGCCTGCCCCTGCGCCGCTTGCAAGCCTGGTATCTGCCGCTGTCATTAGCCACATTGTGGTGGCTGGCCAGCCGCAACCAGTGGATGAGCGAACAGATATTGCCGGCACCGAGCCTGGTCTGGCAGAGCGGCCTGGAACTGGCCCAAGGCGAGCTGTGGACGCACCTGGCGATCAGCCTGCAACGCCTGGCCCTGGGCCTGCTGGCGGGTGTCGCCAGCGGCGCCTTGCTCGGCGCCTGGCTGGGGTTCAGCCGTCGCGCCGAACGCCTGGTGCTGCCGACCTTCAATGCCCTGGCGCAGATCCCGACCCTGGCCTGGGTGCCGCTGTTCATGGTGCTGTTCGGTATCGGCGAGGTGCTCAAGCTGGTAGTGCTGGTCAAGGCGATCATCGTCCCGGTGACCCTGCACACCCTGGTCGGCGTGCGCGATGCCCAGCCACGCCTGCGCGAAGCGGCGACGGTACTGCGCCTGCCGCCGCGCCTGTTGATCAGCCGGCTGATTTTTCCGGCGGCCCTGCCGGCCTTTCTCGCCGGCGTGCGCCTGGCCCTGGCCACAGGCTGGACTTCATTGCTGGCGGTAGAGCTGCTGGCCTCCAGTGAAGGCATCGGCTACCTGATGGTCTGGGCCCGGCAGTTGTTCATGCTCGATATCGTCTTCGTCTGCATCCTGGTCATCGGCCTGCTGGGTTTTGTCATGGACCGTGGCTTGGCTTGGCTCGACCGGCGCCTGGTGCACTGGCCGCACCCGCCCAGCGCCGAGCTGCGGGTCTCGCGCTTGCAAGGTGGCCAGCGCCTGCAGGCCCTGCTGCTACCGTTGGCGCTGCTGGTGCTGTGGCAACTGGCCAATCAGCTGGACTGGGTCGACACGCAGATCCTGGTCGCCCCGCTGCAGGTCTTGCACACCACCTGGGACGGCCTGCTTGACGGCTCGCTCAGCGGCGCACTGGCCATCAGTGTCGGCCGGGCACTGGGCGGTTTGCTGCTCGGCGGTGGCCTGGGCTTCGCCCTGGGCCTGTGGCTGGGGCTGTCGACGCCTGCCGAACGCCTGCTCGGGCCCAGCCTGGCCGGCTTGCGGCAGATCGCAATCTTCGCCTGGGTGCCGCTGCTGACCGCCTGGTTCGGCCTTGGTGAACTGGCCAAGTGGGTGTTCGTTGGCCTGGCGGCGTTCTTCCCGCTGTTCATTGCCACCCAGCGGGCGGTGGCCAGCCGTTCGCCACAGCTGGAGGAAGCCGCCCGCGTACTGCACCTCGATCTGCCCCAGCGCTTGCGCCAGCTGGTGCTGCCGGGCGCGGCGCCGGGGATTTTCGCCGGCCTGCGCATCAGCCTGATTTACGCCTGGCTGGGCACCATCGGCGCCGAGTATTTCATGCCTTCGGGCGGCGGTATCGGCAGCTTGATGATCGGCGCCCAGCAACTGCTGCGCATGGACATCATCATGGCCGGGATGCTCCTGGTCGGCCTCACCGGCGCCCTGCTGGGCGCCCTCGGACAACACCTCGAATTGCGCGCCACGCGCTGGAGACGAGCATGAACGCCATCGCCCCTGCCCTGGTCAGTTTCAATCAGGTCGGCAAACACTTCGCCGTTGCTGGCGGCGAACTGGAAGCCATCCGCGACTTCAACCTGCAGATCGCCGACGGTGAATTCGTCGCCATCGTCGGCGCCAGCGGCTGCGGCAAATCCACCCTGCTGCGCCTGCTAATCGGCCTGGACAACGACTATCAGGGGCAGATCCTGATCGATGGCAAGCCGCTCGATGGCATCGGCAGCGAACGCGGCATCGTCTTTCAGGAGCACCGGCTGTTCCCCTGGCTGACGGTTTCGCAAAACATCGCCCTGGGCCTGGTCAACGACCCCTTGAACAACGAGCAGCGCCAGCAACGCATCAACCAGTACATCGCCCTGGTCGGCCTTGAGGACTTCAGCCAGGCCTACCCGCACCAGCTGTCCGGTGGCATGGCCCAGCGCGTGGCGATTGCCCGCGGCCTGGTGGCCAGCCCGCGCATTCTTCTGCTCGATGAACCCTTCGGCGCCCTCGACGCGCTGACCCGCCAGCAGATGCAGGACGAGCTGCTGGCGATTCGCGAGCGCGCGCGCATCACCACCCTGCTGGTGACCCACGATGTCGAGGAAGCGCTGTTTCTCGCCGACCGCGTGGTGGTGCTGGAGCCGCGCCCGGGGCGGATCAAGCGCATCGTCGAGATCGACCTGGCGCACCCGCGCCAACGCGCAAGCCTGGCCTTCCACCGCCTGCGCGAAGACCTGCTGCACGAACTGACCGCCGACGCGCGCTACCTGCCACCGGCGCAGGAACAGATCCGCGACCTGCCCTTGACCTACCTTGCCTACTGAGAACCGACCATGAGCCAACGCCCCAACTTTCTGGTCATCGTTGCCGACGACCTGGGTTTCTCCGATATCGGCGCCTTCGGCGGCGAAATCGCCACGCCGAACCTCGACGCGCTGGCCACTGCCGGCCTGCGCCTGACCGACTTTCATACCGCGCCGACCTGCTCGCCCACCCGCTCGATGCTGCTCACCGGCACCGATCACCATATCGCCGGCATCGGCACCATGGCCGAGGCGCTGACCCCGGAGCTGATCGGCAAGCCGGGCTACGAAGGCTACCTCAACGACCGCGTGGTGGCCTTGCCGGAGCTGCTGCGCGATGCCGGATACCAGACCCTGATGAGCGGCAAATGGCACCTGGGCCTGACCGCCGAGCTGGCGCCCCAGGCCCGCGGCTTCGAGCGCTCCTTCGCCCTGCTGCCGGGCGCGGCCAACCACTATGGCTTTGAACCGACCTACGACGAACACACCCCGGGCCTGCTCAAATCAACGCCGGCGTTGTACATCGAAGACCAGACCTTCATCGACGAACTGCCCAAGGATTTCTATTCTTCCGACGCCTTCGGCGACAAGCTGCTGCAGTACCTGAAGGAGCGCGACCAGAGCCGGCCGTTCTTCGCCTACCTGCCGTTCTCGGCGCCGCACTGGCCGTTGCAGGCGCCGGCCGAAGTGGTGGCGCGCTACCAGGGCCGCTACGACGCCGGCCCCGAAGTGCTGCGCCAGGAGCGCCTGGAAAAACTGCGCACGCTCGGCCTGATCGCCGCCGACACCCAGGCCCACCCGGTCGACAACCACTGGCACAGCCTCAGCGACGAGCAACGCCAGCGCTCGGCGCGGGCCATGGAGGTGTACGCGGCGATGGTCGAGCGCATGGACTGGAACATCGGCCGGGTGCTCGACTACCTGCGCAAGCAGGGCCTGCTCGACAACACCCTGGTGCTGTTCATGTCCGACAACGGCGCCGAAGGTGCGCTGCTCGAAGCCTTCCCCAAGTTCGGCCCGCAACTGGCCAGCTACCTCGACCAGCACTACGACAACAGCCTGGACAACATCGGCCGGGCCAACTCCTATGTTTGGTATGGCCCGCACTGGGCCCAGGCGGCCACCGCACCGTCGCGGCTGTACAAGGCCTTTACCAGCGAAGGCGGGATTCGCGTACCGGCGCTGGTGCATTACCCGGCATTGGCACGCCAGGGTCAGATCAGCCAGCAGTTCAGCACGGTGATGGACATCACCCCGACCCTGCTCGATCTTGCCGGTGTGCGCCACCCCGGCAAGCGCTGGCGCGGCCGTGAGGTGGCGCCGCTGCGCGGTAAATCCTGGCTGGGTTACCTGTCGGGCGAGACCGAGCAAGTGCACGACGAAAACACCGTCACCGGCTGGGAGCTGTTCGGGCGCCGGGCCATTCGCCAGGGCCATTGGAAAGCGCTGTACATTCCCGGCCCGGTCGGCCCGGCCACCTGGCAGTTGTACGACCTGGCCAGCGACCCGGGCGAAATCAACGACCTGGCCGCAGTACAACCGGCGAAGCTGCAGGCGCTGCTGGGCGAATGGCAGAAGTATGTCGAGGAGACCGGAGTGATCCTCAGTCAGTCGCCGTTCCAGCCGGACTAGCCAGGGCCTGCAGGCGTGCCGGGTCGAGGATCTCGATCTCGCCATAGCCCAGGCGCAAGGCGCCTTCCTGCTGCAGCGACTTGAGGATCTGGTTGGTGGTCTGGCGCGACAGCGAGAGCATCAGCGCCAGTTGCTCCTGGGACAGTTGCAGCACGCGCCGGCTGCCAAGCAACTCGCCATAGCCGGCGGCGATCTGCAACAGCCTGTGGGCCACCCTCGGTGCGGCGGCCAGCAGGCTCTGCTGCTCCAGCGCAACAAACACCACGCGCAGTTTATGGCTCATCAACAAGGCCACGTCGCGCCAGTGCCGGGGCTGTTGATCGAGCAACTTCAACAGCGGCGCCTGGGGGATCCACAGCAACTGGGTCAGTCCTTCGGCCTGGGCGTCGTGGGTGCGCGGCTGGCCGTCGAACAGGCTGATCTCGCCGAACCAGTGCGGCGCTTCGATCAGGGTCAGCAGCGCCTCCTTGCCATCGGTGGCCACCGCGCCCACGCGCATCGCCCCGTCGAGCACCGCATACAGCCCGCACGGCGCATCGCCGCGCTGGAACAGGTATTGCCCGGCTGCCAGCTGACGCGGCCGGGCCAGTGCCAGCAGGCTATCCTGAAAGCTGGGAGGCAATGCCTGGAACCAGTGACCTTGCAGCAGGGTTTCGCGCATAGCGCCTCGAAGCTGAACTCTGTCGGCTAGCCGACAGACAGGTGGATATCTGTAGGACATGCTCACGTTACCTACAGGAGGAACAACAATGAAAAACCTGGTCGAACACCTGAGTCAATACGCCGCCTACCACCGCGACCCGCGCAACATCGCCACCCACTTCATCGGCATACCGCTGATCGTGCTGGCGGTAACGGTTTTGCTGTCACGCCCGGGTCTTGAACTGGCGGGCATCTGGCTGTCGCCGGCACTGCTGGTGGCGCTGGTTACCGCCTGGTTCTACCTGCGCCTGGACCAACGCCTGGGCCTGCTGATGGCGCTATTGCTGGGCTTGTGCCTGTGGGCCGGGCAGGCGCTGGCGGTGCAAAGCACCCTGGTCTGGCTGAGTGCCGGGCTGGCATTGTTCGTGATCGGCTGGGTGATCCAGTTTGTCGGCCACCACTATGAAGGGCGCAAGCCGGCGTTTGTCGATGATCTGATGGGCTTGATCATCGGGCCGTTGTTCGTGGTGGTGGAGCTGGGGTTCTTGCTGGGGCTGCGCCCGGAGCTGAAGAAGGTCATCGAGGAGAATGTCGGGCCGGTGGCGGTTCGGCAGAAGAAGGCAGCGGTCTGAGCGGGGCTGCTTTGCAGCCCTGCGCTTACACCAAACCTGTGGGAGCGGGCTTGCCCCGCGATGAGGCCCTAAGGGTCAGCCCCTGGACTCAACCCCCAACTCATCCCACACCGACTCGGCCAGGTGGAAGGTGGCATTAGCCGCCGGAATGCCGCAGTAGATCGCGCTCTGCATCAGCACTTCCTTGATCTCCTCACGGGTCACGCCATTGTTGGCCGCCGCGCGCAGGTGCAGTTTCAGCTCCTCGTTGCGGTTCATGCCAATCAGCATGGCGATGGTGATCAGGCTGCGGGTATGCCGCGGCAGGCCCGGGCGGGTCCAGATGTCACCCCAGGCGTGGCGGGTGATCATTTCCTGGAACTCGCTGTTGAACTCGCTCAGGTTGCTCAGGCTACGGTCGACATGGGCATCGCCGAGCACCGCGCGGCGCACTTGCATGCCGGCGTCATAACGTTGTTTCTCGTCCATGGTCAGCCCTCTCGGCCCAGCAGAAAGTCAATTACCCGGCGGCTGAACGGCGCACCGACTTCGACGTTGGAAAGGTGCGCAGCGTGGAATTCGGCGTACCGCGCGCCCGCCACGTTCTCCTGGATGAAACGCCCACCGGCCGGCGGCGTCACCGCGTCGTGGCTGCCGGAGATCACCAGCAGCGGCACCTTGATCTGGCCCAGTTGCTCACGAAAATCAGCATCGCGCACCGCCCCGCAGTTGGCCGCATAGCCTTCAGGCGAGGTGGCGGCGAGCATATCGGTAATCCGCTTGGCCTGGTCGGGATTGCCCTCGGCATAGGTTTTGGTGAACCAGCGCTCGATCGAGGCATCGCGCAGGCCGACCATCGCGTCTTGACGATCACGCAATACCAGCTCGATGCGTGGGTTCCAGGTGTCCGGCGCGCCGATCTTGGCCGCAGTGTTGCACACGATCAGGCGCAGGAGCCGGTGACCGGCGTTGATCCCCAGCCACTGGCCAATCAGCCCGCCCATCGACAGACCGCAGAAATGCGCCTGTTCGATGTGCAAGGCATCGAGCAACGCCACTACATCCTGCCCCAGTTGTTCGATGCTGTACGGCCCCGGGGTCACCAGCGAACCGCCATGGCCGCGGGTGTCGTAGCGCAGCACGCGAAAATGCGCAGTCAAAGCCGGCACCTGGGTGTCCCACATGTGCAGGTCAGTACCCAGAGAATTGGACAGCACCAGCACCGGCAGGTGTTCCGGGCCTTCGAGTTGATAGTTGAGTACGCCATCGGTGAGTTGTACCTGTGCCACTGCAGCCTCCTTCAGGCATTGACGCGGTGATGTTCAGCCAGCGCCCGCTCGACCCAGGCACGAGCCTGGCCGAGGTAGTGGGCTGGGTCGAGCAGACGATCGAGCTCGTCTGACGAAAGTTCGGCACTGACCTGCGGCTCGTCGCCCAGCACGGCGCGCAGATGGCGCTGCTCGGCCACGGCCCGCTTGCAGCAGGTTTCCAGCAGATGGTGGGCATGGTCACGGCCCAGGCGCTGGGCCAGGACGATACTCACCGCTTCCGCCAGTACCAGGCCCTGGGTCAGGTCGAGGTTGCGGCGCATGCGCTCGGCGTCCACTTCCAGGCCATCGGCGATGATCTGTGCCTGGCGCAGCGCCCCGGAGACCAGGCAGCAGATCTCCGGCAGGGTTTCCCATTCGGCATGCCACAGGCCGAGGCTGCGCTCGTGCTCCTGGGGCATGGCGGCATACAGCGTGGCCAGCAGGCCCGGGACCCGGGTGGCGGCGCCGATCAGCACCGCAGCGCCGACCGGGTTGCGCTTGTGCGGCATGGTCGAGGAACCGCCCTTGCCCGGCGCCGAAGGCTCGAACACCTCAGCCGCTTCAGTCTGCATCAGCAGGCTGACGTCACGGCCGAGCTTGCCAAGGCTGCCGGCAATCATGCCGAGCACCGCCGCGAACTCCACCAGACGGTCGCGCTGGGTGTGCCAGGGTTGTTCAGGCAGCGTCAGCTGCAAATCTGCGGCCAAGGCTTCGGCCACCGGCAAGGCCTTGTCGCCCAACGCCGCCAGGGTCCCGGAGGCGCCGCCAAACTGCAGGGTCAGCAGGCGCGGCTTGAGTTCCTGCAGGCGCTGGCGATGGCGATTCAAGGCGCCCAGCCAGCTGGCAATCTTCATGCCCAAGGTGACCGGCGTAGCATGTTGCAGCCAGGTGCGCCCGGCCAGGGGCGTCTCGGCGTGAATCTCGGCCTGGCGCGCCAGGGCGTTGGTCAGTTGCGCCAGGTCGGCCTCGATCAAGGCCAGCGCCGCCCGCAGTTGCAACACCAGGCCGGTGTCCATGGCATCCTGGCTGGTGGCGCCCAGGTGCACATAACGCTCGGCCTCCGGTACGCCACTGGCAATCACCTTGCCCAGCGCCTTGACCAGCGGGATCGCCGAGTTGCCGGCCACGGCAATCGCCTCGGCCAGCGCGGCAAAGTCATAGCGTTCGGCATGGCAGGCGGTTTCGATCGCCGCCACCGCCACCTGGGGGATCACCCCGGTGGCCGCTTCGGCACGAGCCAGGGCCGCTTCGAAATCAAGCATGCCCTGCACCCGGCCACGGTCAGAGAAAATCTCGCGCATTCCCTGCGCGGTGAAATAGGCATCGAACAGCTGATTGCCCGGACGCGGGTTCATTGGCAGGTCCTTGAACAGGTCAATGGTCGTGGTGCAGGTACGCAGCCTGCTTCGGCAAGCGCAGGCTGAACAGGAAGGCAATCGCCATCATCGCCGTAACGTACCAGTAAAAGGTGTTTTCCATGCCCATGGATTTCAGCCCCAAGGCGACGTACTCGGCCGAGCCGCCAAACAGCGCGTTGGCCACCGCATACGCCAGGCCGACGCCCAGGGCGCGTACCTGCGGCGGGAACATTTCGGCTTTGACCAGACCGCTGATCGAGGTGTAGAAGCTGACGATGCACAGCGCCAGGGTTATTAGTACGAAGGCCAGGAACGGGCTGGTGACGGTTTTCAGCGCCAGCAGGATCGGCACGGTGAACAGCGTGCCCAACGCGCCGAACAGCAGCATCGAATTACGCCGGCCGATACGGTCCGAGAGCATGCCGAACAACGGCTGCATGCACATGTACAAAAACAATGCGCCAGTCATGATGAAGCTTGCGGTCTTGGCGCTCATGCCGGCGGTGTTGACCAGGTACTTCTGCATGTAAGTGGTGAAGGTGTAGAAGATCAGCGAGCCGCCGGCGGTGTAGCCGAGCACGGTGATGAACGCCGCCTTGTGGTTGCGAAACAGCCCGGCGATGCTGCCGGCGTCCTTGTCGTTGCGGGTTTCGGCGCTGCTGGTTTCTTCCAGCGAGCGGCGCAGAAACAACGAGATCAGCGCAGCAATGGCGCCGACCACAAACGGGATGCGCCAGCCCCAGGCGCGCAGTTCGTCTTCACTGAGCAACTGCTGGAGGATCACCACCACCAGCACCGCCAGCAACTGCCCGCCGATCAGGGTCACGTACTGGAACGAGGCAAAAAAACCGCGCTGGCCGCGCAGCGCCACTTCACTCATGTAGGTGGCGGTAGTGCCATATTCACCGCCCACCGACAGGCCCTGGAACAGCCGCGCCAGCAACAGCAGCGCCGGCGCCCAGGCGCCGATCGAGGCATAGGTGGGCAGGCAGGCGATGACCAGCGATCCGGCGCACATCATCAGCACCGAGATCATCATCGAATTCTTGCGGCCATGACGGTCGGCGACGCGGCCGAACAGCCAGCCACCAATCGGTCGCATCAGAAAGCCGGCGGCGAACACCCCGGCGGTGTTGAGCAACTGTACCGTCGGATCGTCGGAGGGGAAAAAGGCCGGGGCGAAATAGATGGCGCAGAAGGCATAGACGTAAAAGTCGAACCATTCGACCAGGTTGCCCGAGGACGCACCGACAATGGCAAAGATGCGTTTACTACGCTCCTCACCGGTGTAATAGGCTGAAGTCATGGCTGCTTACTCTTGGTGGGTTCTGAGAGTCTAGACACACTCAGTAACACTCACGTTCCACAGAACAATCACGCCGGCCGCGCCGCCTTGCGTGGAGGCGGCGCGGCCGGGTCATTGGTTTACACCCGCTCGATGGCCAGGGCCAGGCCCTGGCCGACGCCGACACACATGGTCGCCAGGCCTTTGCGCCCGCCGGATTTCTCCAGGTGGTGCAAAGCGGTAAGGACCAGGCGCGCGCCGCTCATACCCAGCGGATGGCCAAGGGCAATGGCGCCGCCGTTGGGATTGACCTGCGGCGCATCGTCGGCCAGGCCGAGTTCGCGCAGCACGGCCAGGCCCTGGCTGGCAAAGGCTTCGTTGAGTTCGATGACATCAAAATCAGCCACCGCCACGCCCAGGCGCTCGGTCAGTTTGCGCACCGCCGGCACCGGGCCGATGCCCATTACCCGCGGCGCCACACCGGCACTGGCCATGCCAAGCACCCGCGCCCGCGGGGTCAGGCCATGCTTTTTCACTGCGTC
This sequence comes from Pseudomonas sp. NPDC087612, assembly GCF_044743505.1. Classification (NCBI taxonomy): domain Bacteria; kingdom Pseudomonadati; phylum Pseudomonadota; class Gammaproteobacteria; order Pseudomonadales; family Pseudomonadaceae; genus Pseudomonas; species Pseudomonas sp. NPDC087612. The sequence continues at coordinate 270,150 of NZ_JBIUWO010000004.1, read as the reverse complement.
TGCCGAGGCCAGGATCAGCGCCGCAGCACCGTCGTTGACCCCCGAGGCATTGCCGGCGGTGACGGTCTTGTCCGCGCCGTTGACTGGCTTGAGGCGGGCCAGGGCTTCGAGGGTGGTGTCGGCGCGCGGGTGCTCGTCGTGCTCAACGACCGACTCGCCCTTTTTATGGGCGATGCGCACCGGCACGATCTCTTCGGCAAAGAAGCCCGCAGCCTGGGCGGCGGCCGTGCGTTGCTGGCTGCGCAGGGCAAAGGCGTCCTGGTCGGCACGCGAGACCTGGTAATCGTCGGCAACGTTGTCGGCGGTCTGCGGCATGGCATCGACGCCGTACTGGGCCTTCATCAGCGGGTTGATGAAGCGCCAGCCGATGGTGGTGTCTTCCAGCTTCATGTTGCGCGAGTAGGCGTTGTCGGCCTTGCCCATGACGAACGGCGCCCGGGACATCGACTCGACGCCGCCGGCAATCGCCAGCTCCATCTCGCCGCTGGCGATGGCGCGAAAGGCCGTGCCCACCGCGTCCATGCCCGAGGCGCAGAGGCGGTTGAGGGTCACCCCCGGCACGCTGTCTGGCAGGCCGGCCAGCAGCAGCGCCATGCGCGCGACGTTACGGTTGTCTTCACCGGCCTGGTTGGCGCAACCGAGGAACACCTCGTCGAGCTGATCCCACTGTACCTGCGGGTTACGCTCGATCAACGCCTTGAGCGGCACTGCCGCCAGGTCGTCGGCGCGCACGCTGGCCAGGGCGCCGCCAAAGCGGCCAATGGGGGTGCGAATGGCATCGCAGATAAATACCTCACGCATCAGGCTTCTCCTGGCGCTTGGCCGTGGGCGGCGGCGGTACGCGCTTCAAGGTCGCGCAGGGCGTTGAGCTCGACATCGCTCGGTGCGACGGTGGTTTGCACGTTGTCGGCAAAACGGATGGCCCAGCCGGTGGCAGCGATGATCTGCTCGCGGGTCACACCCGGGTGGATCGAGGTCACCACGAACTCATGAGTACCGGCTTCCGGCTCCATGATGCACAGGTCGGTAATAATGCCTACCGGCCCCTCGCCTGGCAGGCCCAGGCGCTTGCGTGAATCACCGCCTTCGCCGTGGCCGACCGAGGTAATGAAGTCGAGCTTGTCGACAAAGGCGCGGTTCGACTGCTTGAGGATGATCAGCACCTGCTTGGCGGAACCGGCGATCTCCGGTGCGCCACCGGCACCTGGCAGGCGAACTTTGGGCTGGTGATAGTCACCGACCACGGTGGTGTTGATGTTGCCGAAGCGGTCGACCTGGGCCGCGCCGAGAAAGCCCACATCGATGCGACCGCCCTGCAGCCAGTAGCGAAAGATCTCGCCGGTCGGCACCACGGTGTCGGCGGTTTCCGCCAGCTCGCCGTCACCGATCGACAGCGGCAGCACGCTTGGCTTGGCGCCGATCGGGCCGGACTCGTAAATCAGCACGACATCGGGCGACGAGGTCAGGCGCGCCAGGTTGGCGGCCTTGGACGGCAGGCCGATGCCGACGAAGCAGACGGCGCCATTGCGCAGGCGACGGGCTGCGGCAACGGTCATCATTTCATTGGTGGAGTAGCTCATTGTGCAGCCTCCGCGCTGGCCAGTTTTGCCTTGAATTCAGTGAAGTCGGCGGTGCCGCGAATGTACTGGTCGATCCACGCCGTAAAGCTTTCGCGGCTGCGGGCAATCGGGTCCCAGGCCTGGTAGAAGCGGTTGTCCCGCTCGTAGTATCCATGGGCATAGGACGGATGTGCGCCGCCCGGTACCAGGCACACCGCAGACAGCGCCCAGGTCGGCAGCACGCAGGCGTTCATCGGCGCCTGGAGGTCGTCGACAATTTCCTCGACGGTGACGATGCAGCGCTTGGCCGCCAGGGCTGCTTCCTTCTGCACACCGAGAATGCCCCAGAGCAGCACGTTGCCCTTGCGGTCGGCCTTTTGCGCGTGAATCACGGTGACGTCCGGGCGTACCGAAGGCACGGCGGCGAGGACTTCACCGGTGAACGGGCAAGTGACGCTCTTGATCAGTGGGTTGACCTTCGGCAGGTCGGAACCTGCGTAGGCACGCAGCACTGCGAATGGCAGGCCCGAGGCGCCGGCGACGTAGGCGTTGGCCAGGTCGGCGTGGCTGTGTTCTTCGATCTCGATGGCGTGCGGCCAGTGTTTTTCAACCGCGTCGCGCAGGCGATGGAGGGAACCGACACCCGGGTTGCCGCCCCAGGAGAAAATCAGCTTGCGGGCGCAACCGGCGCCGATCAGCTGGTCGTAGATCAGGTCAGGCGTCATGCGTACCAGGGTCAGATCTTTCTTGCCCTGACGAATGATTTCATGCCCGGCGGCAGTCGGAATCAAGTGCGTGAAGCCTTCGAGGGCGACGCTGTCTCCGTCGTTGACGAACTGCTTCACGGCGTCGTGGAGCGAGAGGATTTCAGCCATTGCAGACTCCTGGATATGCTGAGTCGGGGTCGGTTTCAAGGCGCCTCGGGCGGCGCCGGTCATGGGTTCAGATTAAGATGGGCTGGGGGGCTGTTCAATCCGATAATCGACTAACTGTTCGATTATCGAACTGATTGTTATCTTGCTAACAACACGTGCGAGGGCTGTCAGGTCGCATCTGCGTGACTGACCATGCCCTTGATAATCACCGCCGTGGTGGCCAGTGCCGCCGGGATCACCAGCGCGGTCAGCACCTGTTCGAAATTCCAGCCCAGGCCCAACAGGGTTGCGCCCATCCACGCCCCGAGAATCGCCCCGAAACGGCCGATACCGAGCATCCACGACACCCCGGTGGCGCGCCCCTGGGTCGGGTAGAAGCGGGCCGCCAGCGACGGCATCGCCGACTGCGCACCGTTGACGCACATACCGGCAATCAGCACCAGGGTCGCGAGAAGGGTGATGTTGCCCAGGCTCTGCCCTACCGCGTAGGCAAACACCCCAGCCAGCAAGTAGAAGGTGCCGATAACCTTGTGCGGGTTGTAACGGTCCATGGCCCAGCCCACCGCCACGGCGCTGAGCACCCCGCCAAACTGGAACAGCGCACCGATGAAGGCGGCCTGCTCCATGCTCGCGCCACTGTCGCGCATCAGGGTTGGCAGCCAGCTGGTCAGCAGGTAGACAATCACCAGGCCCATGAAATAGGTCAGCCACAAGAGCAGAGTGCCGACGCTGTAAGTCCCGGAGAAGATCACCGCAAACACGTTGCGGGCTTTGACTGTCTTTTGCTCCGGCACGCTGAAGCTCGATGCCTGGCCGACGATGGCCGGCTCGATCGGCGCCAGGGTCTTGCGTACCTTGTCGGTGCCGCGGTTGCGCACCACCAGGTAACGCGCCGACTCCGGCAGCCAGAACACCAGCACCACCGCCAGCACCAGTGGCAGAACCCCGCCGATCAGCAGCAGGCTGTGCCAGCCGAACGCCGGGATCAGCTTGGCAGAAATGAAGCCACCCCCGGCCATGCCCAGGTTGAAGCCGCAGAACATGCTGGTCACCAGCAGCGACTTGTGCCGCTCCGGGGTGTATTCGGACAGCAGCGTCGTGGCATTGGGCATGCCCGCGCCCAGGCCCAGCCCGGTGAGAAAACGCAGCACCAGCAACTGGTCAACATTGGTGCTGTAGGCCGACGCCAGGCTGAACGCGCCGAACAGCAGCACTGCCCCCACCAGTACGACTTTGCGCCCGAAACGATCGGCCAGCGGCCCGGACCCCAGCGCACCGAAGACCATGCCGATCAACGCGGCGCTCATCACCGGGCCGAGGCTGGCCCGGTCAATGCCCCAGTCCTGGGACAGGGCCGGGGCGATAAAGCCCATCGCAGCGGTGTCGAGGCCGTCGAGAAAGACGATCAGAAAGCACAGGATCACCACCCGCCATTGGTAGCGCGACAGCGGTTGGCTATTGATAAAGGACTGCACATCAAGGCAGTTTCCGACAGCAGCTTGAGGACTATTCATTATTTTTATCCAGAAGAAGCGCGCGCGTGTGCGGGTGCGCGCGTGAACGGCACGGACGAACAGGTACGGGATCGAAAAACTGGATCAGCTGCCGCGCAGTCCCGCGTAGGACAGGTGCAAACCGTGCAGGGACAGGAAGTCGGTCATGGGGCGTTTGCCTCTCGCTCATTATTATGGGCGGTCAGGGCAGGCTGACCGCTGCGAGGGACATTAATAAGCAGGCGGGCGCGGCGCAATTCGATAAACGCATCTCTGTGCGTTTATCGAACAGGAACGTTCAGGCGAACAATTGCGCGCTGAGGTCACGACTGGCGGCAAGCATGATCGGCAGGAAGCGCTGTTCAAGCTCGGTGCGGCTGACCCGTCCGGCATGGGTACTGACGTTGAGCGCCGCCAGCACCTGGCCGGAGGCGTCGTAGACCGGTACGGCAATCGAGCGCAAGCCCTGCTCCAGCTCCTGGTCGACCACGCACCAGCCCTGCTGGCGAACCAGCTGCAGGCACTCGAGCAAGGCCACCGGGTCATGGAGGGTGCGGCTGGTCTTGGCCTGCAGGTCGGCGTGCTCGAGGTATTCGTGCAGGGTTGCGTCGTCCAGCGCCGCCAACAGGATACGGCCCATGGAGGTGCAATAAGCCGGCAGGCGCCCGCCAACCGACAGGTCGACCGAAATCAGGCGCTGCACCGTGGCCGAGCGGGCGATGTAGAGAATGTCGTCGCCCTCCAGGGTGGCCATGTTGCAAGCCTCGTGCAACTGGTCGCTCATGCGGTCCAGATAAGGCTGCGCTGATACCGCCAGCGGCGTCGACGACAAGTAGGCGTGACCCAGGGTCAGCACCTTGGGCAGCAGCGAATAGGTGCGCCCGTCGGTGGTGGCGTAGCCGAGCTTGATCAGCGTATGCAGGCAGCGGCGTACCGCGGCGCGGGGGATTTCCGTGCGGTGGCTGATCTGGGCGATGGTCAGGTGGCGCTTGCGCTCCTGGAACGCCTGAACTACCGCCAGGCCCCGGGCCAGCGAGGTCATGAAATCGGGGTCACCGGTAAAGGCCTGGATACGCTTGGCCGGCGAGGCAACGATAGGCGGCGCCAGGGACGCAAACGAGCTACGCACGTTGTCGTTCAATCCTGGCCCTTTGGGCGTGGTTTCTTCTGTCATGGCTAGCCTCGGCAACACGGTCACTGGGGCGATTATCGAACCATCGACCGATAATCGCAATTGACCGCTACCCTCAATTGCTTATACCTTTCTCCCGCCACCATGTGGCTTCTTGGAGAGACTGGTCAGGTACCCACCGTAGAAGTCCCAGGCACGGCCTTGCCCACGAAGCGAGGCCGTTTTTCCTTCCTCCGTAAAAGACGGGGTCGGTGGCCAGAGAACTTTTTCTCGGCGCCCGGTTCAAATTTCATACTCGGCGGACTGAGCGCATTCATAACTTGGTAACAAAACCGCCGCTCTATTGTTCTTATCAACAATAGAGAGTACTAGTGTCAGACAATCTGCTTGCTATAATAAAACTTCGTATCCACGCCCTTGGGCGGGGATAGTGCGGATCCAATCCGCTGCTGCCCCCAGGCAGACACAACCGGATCGCTGCAAGTGCCATTAACGTGAACACCTCGATGTTCACTTTCGCTTGCACCACCACAACCTACTGTTGCTGCGACAGTTATGCCGCTCTGGCCGCGTAGCCGTGTGCATGTTGTGCCCCGCGCACTCAATTGCCCGCGTAAACGCCAGGGTTTATATCCATACAGGTAATACTGTGACCAAAGATGAACTGCGCGCCGAACTAGAGCGCCAGGAACAACGTTACAAGGACGTCTATGGCGGTGAAGTGACCACTTATGCCGCGCAACCCGACCCGGAACGCAAGCCATGGCGCAAACGCGCAAGCGTGCTAGACCAGGCCTTCGCCCAGGAACTGGAAAAAATCGAGAAAGAACTCAAGGACCAGGCGCCCTGAGCCACGCCTGATGGCGATCGCAACACGCCGCGCCACGGCGTGCGGGGATGCTTTTAGCTGAGCACGATGCAGCTGATTTTTGCGCCGTCATACGCATGCGGTAACGGAATTTCACAAATTTCATACGGCCGTTTGATTTTTTTCTGACACGCATGAAATCATGCAAATGTTTAATTTTTCTCGATTTTTTTCGATTTTAGCCGACGATCACCGAAGCATCGCCGACTCAGCGGCTTGGGCAATGGGGTAGAAAAGTCGTCGAGCGGTCCGTCGCAGGGGCATCGATTACCGGGGATTTCTGGCATAATCGCGCCCCCTTATGACCGGGTCAGAATTCCTTCATGATCGATTTATTCAGCGGACTTGATGCCTGGGTACTGGTGAGCTTGCTGCTCGCTCTGACCTTCGTACTCGCCTTCGAGTTCATCAATGGCTTTCATGACACCGCTAACGCGGTAGCTACAGTCATCTATACCAAAGCCATGCCGCCGCACCTGGCCGTGTTCTTCTCCGGCGTGTTCAACTTCCTCGGGGTTCTGCTCGGCGGTGTCGGCGTGGCGTATGCCATCGTTCACCTGCTGCCGGTCGAACTGCTGATCAACGTGAACACCGGCCATGGCCTGGCGATGGTCTTCTCTCTATTGGCTGCCGCCATCACCTGGAACCTGGGTACCTGGTACTTCGGGATCCCGGCGTCCAGTTCGCACACGTTGATCGGCTCGATCCTCGGCGTGGGCCTGGCCAACGCCCTGATCAGCGACATTCCGCTGGGTGACGGGGTCAACTGGCAGAAGGCAATCGATATCGGCATGTCGCTGGTACTGTCGCCGATGGCCGGTTTCGCTGTCGCCGCGCTGGTGCTGCTCGGCCTGAAATGGTGGCGACCACTGTCGAAGATGCACAAGACGCCGGAACAGCGCCGCAAACTCGACGACAAGAAGCACCCGCCATTCTGGAACCGCCTGGTGCTGGTAATTTCGGCGATGGGTGTGAGCTTCGTGCACGGTTCCAACGACGGTCAGAAAGGTATCGGCCTGATCATGCTGGTACTGATCGGTATCGTTCCATCGGCGTTCGTTCTCGACCTCAACAGCACCACCTACCAGATCGAGCGGACCCGCGACGCCACGCTGCACCTGAACCAGTTCTACCAGCGCAACGAAGCGACCCTGGGCGAATTCCTGGCCCTGGGCAAAGCCAAAGAAGGCGACCTGCCAGAACAGTTCAGTTGCAACCCGCAGCAGACCGAGCCGACCATCAATGCCTTGCTCGATTCGCTCAAAGGTGTGGCCGACTACCGTTCGCTGACGCCGGAAAAACGCATTGAAGTACGTCGTTACCTGCTCTGCCTGGACGACACCGCCAAGAAGGTCGGCAAGCTGCCAGGCCTGCAGGCACGCGAGAAGGCGGACCTGGACAAACTGCGCAAGGACCTCACCGCCACCACCGAGTACGCACCGTTCTGGGTGATTCTCGCGGTCGCCCTGGCCCTGGGCCTGGGTACCATGGTCGGCTGGAAACGCGTAGTGCTGACCATCGGCGAGAAGATCGGCAAGCAGGGCATGACCTATGCCCAGGGTATGTCGGCGCAGATCACCGCAGCCTGCGCCATCGGCATGGCCAACATCTTCAGCCTGCCGGTCTCGACCACCCACGTACTGTCCTCGGGTGTGGCCGGTACCATGGTGGCGAACAAGAGCGGCCTGCAAGGTGGCACCGTACGCACCATCCTGCTGGCCTGGGTACTGACCCTTCCGGCTACCGTGGGCTTGTCGGCAGCTTTGTTCTGGCTGGCAACCAAAGCCATCGGCTAATACACCCCGCAGTAAAAAGGCGCCCCGAGGGGCGCCTTTTTTATGCCTGATGCAATCAGCGGCGCTTGCTGCCGCCGAGCAACGAACCCATCAGGCCCCGTACCAACTGGCGCCCGAACTGGTTGGCCGCCTGGCGTACCGCCGACTTGATCGCCTGCCCTGCTGCGCTTTGCAGGAACTCGCCGGCTTTGTCGGCCAAGCTCTCTTCAGCCGCAGCCGGCGCCTGCTCAGGCTCAGCGGCGCCGCCTTTACGGGCATTGAGCATTTCATAGGCCGATTCACGGTCGATCGGTTTGTCATAACGCCCGACCAAGGGCGAAGCGGCAATCAGCGCTGCCCGTTCGGCGGCGCTCAGCGGCCCGATGCGCGACTGCGGCGGGGCAATCAGTACACGCTGGACCATACCCGGCGTGCCCTTTTCCTGCAGGGTACCGACCAGCGCCTCACCGATGCCCAGCTCGGTTAGCACGCTCAAGGTGTCGAATTGCGGGTTGGGGCGGAAACCATCGGCCACGGCCTTGAGGGATTTCTGCTCCTTGGCGGTGAATGCCCGCAGGCCGTGCTGGACGCGCAGGCCCAACTGCGCGAGGACATCATCCGGCAGATCGCCCGGCGACTGGGTGACGAAGTACACACCTACGCCCTTGGAACGGATCAGCCGCACCACCTGCTCCAGCCGGTCCTGCAGGGCCTTGGGGGTGCCATTGAACAGCAAGTGGGCCTCATCAAAGAACAGCGCCAGCAACGGTTTGTCGGCATCGCCACGCTCGGGCAATTGCTCGAACAGTTCGGCCAACAGCCACAGCAGGAAGGTCGCATAGACTTTCGGCGCCTCATGCACCAGGCGGCTGGCATCGAGCAGGTGAATGCGCCCGCGACCATCGGCATCCGGCTGCAGGATATCTTCCAGTTGCAAGGCCGGTTCGCCGAACAACGCTTCGGCGCCCTGCTGCTCGAGGGTTGCCAGGCGCCGCAACAGGGCCTGGCTGGAGCCGGTGGTCATCAGCGCACTGTCTTCACCGAGCAGTTGCGGGTTGTCCTTCAGGTGCGCCAGCAGCGCCTTGAGGTCCTTGATGTCGAGTAGCAACAGGCCTTCGCGGTCGGCGACCTTGAACGCGGCATACAACGCCGCCTGCTGGCTGTCGGTCAGCTCCAGCAAATTGCCCAACAACAACGGGCCCATTTCGCTGAGGGTGGTGCGCAGCGGATGACCAGACTGACCGTGAATATCCCACAAGCTGACCGGATAAGCCTGAGGCCGATGGTTCAGCCAGGGCATGCCGGCAATGCGCTCGGCCACCTTACCCTGGGGGGTGCCCGCCGCGCCCAGGCCGCACAGGTCGCCTTTGACATCAGCGGCAAACACCGCCACGCCAGCGTCGCTGAAGGCTTCGGCCATGTGTTGCAGGGTTACGGTCTTGCCGGTACCGGTCGCCCCGGCCACCAGGCCGTGACGGTTGGCCAGGCGCATGGCCTGGGCCACCGGCTGCCCGGCGAGGTCGGCGCCGAGCACGAATTGCGAAGAGTCAGGCATGTTTTTTCACCCTCTGTTTAAAGCTTTGGCTTGAAACGGCCGATATTAAATAGCGATAGACCACCAGGAAGACAGGAATAGCCCGACAAGGAATTGGGACCTGCACTGCTTTCACGCTGTTCTTTGTGCGAACGACCCGGATAACAAGACCTTAGCGGACCGACACGTTATGAACAAAAGCCTCCGATTCAGCCACAAGATCCTATTGGCCGCCTCGCTGATCGTCATGATCGCCTTTACCCTGTTTACCTTGTACAACGATTTCTTGCAGCGTAATGCCATTCGCGAGGATCTGGAAAACTATCTTGAAGAAATGGGCGAAACCACTTCGACCAATATCAAGAACCTGTTTGACGGTCGTATTCTGCTGGTACAAAACGTTGCACAAAACATTGCCGCGTTTCCCGAGGCTGACAAAGTCGGCACGCTGCTCGGCCAACAAGCGCTGGTCTCAAGTTTCCTGACCATTTACCTGGGTGACGTCAACGGCGGTTTCACCATCCGCCCACAGACCAAGATGCCCGACGGCTACGACCCGCGCGTACGCCCCTGGTATAAAGACGGCATGGCCGCCAACGGGCCGATCCTGACCGAACCTTATATTGATGTCAGCACCGGCAAGATGGTCATTTCGGTGGTAGCGACCGCTGCACGCAATGTCGGCGTGGTCGGTGGCGACCTGGCCCTCGACGGCCTGACCGAGATCATCAACTCGCTGAACTTCGGCGGCATGGGCTACGCCTTCCTGATCAACGATCAAGGCAAGATCCTCGTGCACCCGGATAAAAACCTGGTGATGAAGTCGCTGTCGGACCTGTTCCCACAGAACACCCCGCGCATCAGCAAGGAGCCGAGCGAGGTCGAACTTGACGGCAAGACCCGGATCCTCAGCTTCGCCCCGGTCAAGGGCCTGCCTTCAGCCAACTGGTACATCGGCCTGTCGGTAGACAAGGACGAGGCCTACTCGATGCTGAGCAAATTCCGCACCTCGGCGGTGATTGCCACCCTGGTCGCCGTGGTCATCATCATTGCCCTGCTCGGCCTACTGATCCGCGTACTGATGCAACCGCTGCACACCATGACCCGGGCCATGGAGGACATCGCCGAAGGTGAGGGCGACCTGACCAAGCGTCTCGCGATCCATAACCACGACGAATTCGGCATCCTCGGCACCGCCTTCAACCGCTTCGTCGAGCGCATCCACGGTTCGATCCGCGAAGTGTCCTCGGCCACCGAGCAGGTCAACGAAGTGGCCCTGCGGGTAGTCAGTGCCTCCAACTCGTCGATGGTCAACTCCGACGAGCAGTCCAACCGCACCAACAGCGTTGCCGCGGCGATCAACCAGTTGGGCGCCGCCGCCCAGGAAATCGCCCACAACGCCGCGCAAGCCTCGCAACAGGCAAGCTCGGCACGGCATCTGGCTGAAGAAGGCCAGCAGGTGGTCGATCGCAGCATCCAGGCGATGAACCGTCTGTCGGACCTGATCTGCACTTCCAGCGCACACATCGAGACGCTCAACAGCAAGACGGTGAACATCGGCCAGATCCTCGAAGTGATCACCAGCATCTCGCAGCAGACCAACCTGCTGGCGCTCAACGCCGCCATCGAGGCGGCACGTGCCGGGGAAGCCGGTCGCGGTTTTGCCGTGGTCGCCGATGAAGTACGCAACCTGGCGCACCGCACCCAGGAGTCGGCGCAGCAAGTGCAGAACATGATCGAAGAGCTGCAGGTCGGCGCCCGTGAATCGGTCGACACCATGGGCCAAAGCCAGCGCCACAGCCAGGACAGCGTCGAGATCGCCAACCAGGCCGGTGAGCGCCTGGGCAGCGTAACCCTGCGCATCGGCGAGATCGACGGCATGAACCAGTCGGTGGCCACCGCCACCGAGGAACAGACCGCCGTGGTCGATTCGATCAACATGGACATCAACGAAATCAACATGCTCAACCAGGAAGGGGTCGAGAACCTGCAGTCGACCCTGCGCGCCTGCGCCGACCTGGAGCAACAAGCCAGCCGCCTGAAACAACTGGTGGGCAGCTTCCGTATTTGAGCTTGAGCGGCAAGCTACAAGTTGTAAGGTACAAGAAGAAACAGAGCCTAGTGCGCTCTGCTTTTTCTTGCAGCTTGTAGCTTGCCGCTAGCCGCTACCGAACCCAATCGAACAAACTATCCTTCATAGAGGTCAACCTTAGGGCGCGTCTCCAGCGGCGAAAAGCCGCCTGGTGACACACTCTGGAGACGATCTCGGAGGGATGCTGATCGTGCACATCGCTGACATCACCATGTTCTACGCGCCCGCCAGCGGCGGCGTGCGTACCTATCTTGATGCCAAACACCGCCGCCTGGGCCTTACCCCCGGTGTTCGCCACAGCCTGTTGATTCCCGGCGCCAGCGCCAGCCACGATAACGGCATCTACAAGGTGCCGGCCCCGGCCCTGCCATTCGGCAACGGCTATCGCTTCCCCCTGCGCCTGGCACCTTGGCGCAATGTCCTGCACGATCTTCAGCCGGACCTGATCGAGGTCGGTGACCCCTATCTGACCGCCTGGGCGGCGCTGGATGCCCGGCGCCAGCTGGATGTGCCGGTGATCGGCTTCTATCACTCCGACCTGCCGTTGCTGGTGAGCAACCGCATGGGCAACTGGTTCACGCCCAACGTCGAAGCCTATGTCAGCAAACTCTATGGCAATTTCGACCGGGTGCTGGCGCCGAGTCAGGTAATGGCCGACAAGTTGCGCGGCCTGGGTATCGACAATGTCCATGTGCAGCGCCTGGGCGTCGACCTGGCAACCTTCCACCCGGAGCACCGTGACCTGTCGCTGCGCCGGCAACTGGGCATCGCCGATACCACGCGCCTGCTGGTGTTCGCCGGACGCGGCTCGCGGGAGAAGAACCTGCCGGTGCTGCTCGACTGCATGAAACGTCTGGGCAAGCACTATCACCTGCTGCTGGTGGGCTCGCACATGCCGGCCACCGTGCCGGCCAACGTCAGCGTCATCGATCACTTCTGCCCGGCCGCTGAAGTCGCCCGCCTGCTGGCCAGCGCCGATGCCCTGCTGCACGCAGGCGACCAGGAGACCTTCGGCCTGGTGATTCTCGAAGCCATGGCCAGTGCCATTCCGGTCATTGCCGTGGCCGCCGGGGCCTTCACTGAAATCGTCAACGACCAGTGCGGGCGCCTGTGTACGCCCAACGATGGCCAGGCCATGGCCCGCACGGTGCGCGAGGTGTTCGAGGCCGGTGCCCGGCAAATGGGCCAGCAGGCCCGTGCCCATGTCGAGCAGCACTACGCCTGGGACACTGTGGTCAATGGCCTGCTGGAACATTACCGGGCAGTGCTCGGCCACCCGATGCCGGTACGCGCTCATGCCTGAGCCTGCCGATCGCCCGAGCCTGCTGCTGGTGCTGCATGATGTTGCGCCGGAAACCTGGCCGGACTACCAACCCTTCGTCGAAGCCATCGACGCTCTGGGCAACATTCCCATGACCTGGCTGGTGGTGCCGGACTTTCACAAGCGCAATGCCCTGGAGCAGGCCCCCGGATTTCGCCTGATGCTCGACCGGCGCTTGCAGCGTGGCGACGAAATGGCCCTGCATGGCTACTTTCATGCCGATGACAGCCCGCCGCCGCGCTCGCCGCGGGACTACTTCATGCGCCGCATCTATACCTGGGAAGGCGAGTTCTACAGCCTCGACCAGCCCCAGGCGCGGCAACGCCTTGAAGCCGGTATTGACCTGTTCCGCCGCTATGACTGGCCCCTGGCGGGCTTTGTCGCCCCGGCCTGGCTGATGAGCGACGGCACCCGCCAGGCCTTGCGCCAACTCCCGCTGCGTTACACCAGCGACCCGCAGCACATCTTTCAATTGCCCGACTTCAGCCCGATCGCGGCCCCCGGCCTGGTCTGGAGCGCCCGCAGCCGTTGGCGCCGCGGGCTGTCGAAAGTGTTGTGCGACGTACGTGAGGCGCGCCTGCGCCAAGCGCCGGTGATCCGCCTGGGCCTGCACCCGGTGGACATGCGCCATGGCTTTTCCCGCCGCTACTGGCTGCAAACGGTCCAGCGCTTGCTGCGCCAGGGCCGCGAGCCGATGACCAAATCCGCCTGGCTGGCCAGCAGGCACCCTCGGTGAACCGCCTGCTCTGGCTGCTGATGGCGCTGATCGTGGCGCTGCTGGTGCCAGCCCTGCTCGGAGGCAGCGAGCTGTTGCCGCGCCTGCGTGGTTTTGCCCCGCACCTGCTGCTGGGCCTGTTCGCCATGATTGTAGTGTGCTGGATCATCAACGCCATGCGCCTGCGCTTGCTGCTCGGCAGCCAGGGCGCGGCGCTGGGGCGCTTGCGCAGCCTGGGGGTGATCATGGCCACCGAGTTTGCCATCTGTACAACGCCGGGCGGCAGCGGCGGGCCGCTGGCACTGATGGCCTTGCTGGCCCGCGATCGCATCGGGCCTGCGCGCAGCAGCGCGGTATTTGCTGCCGACCAGCTCAATGATCTGCTGTTCTTTTTCTGCGCCATGCTGGGGATCGCCGGCTACGCGCTGTTCCACAGTCTCAACCGCAGCCTGGAGGGCCTGCTGCTCAGCAGCGCGCTGTTGATGCTCGCCGCCTTCGCCACCCTGCTCGGCTTGCTGCGATACCGTCGCGCGCTACTGCGCCTCAATGGCCGGTTGCTGCACCGGCTCAAGGTGTCCGCCCGCAGGCGCCGACGCTGGACGCGCAAGCTGCTGCACTTCTTTCGCGCCTTGGGCGAAACCTGGCGGCTACCCAAACGCACCCTGGCGCTGGTGTTTGCCCTGACCTGCGTGCACTGGGGGCTGCGCTACAGCGTGCTGTACCTGGCGTTGCGCGGGCTTGGGGTCGATCTGCAGTGGATACCGAGCTTTCTGGTGCAGATGCTGTCGCTCAGCGCCGGGCAATTCAGCCTGCTGCCGGGCGGTGCAGGCGCGGCTGAAATGACCTCGGCCGCATTGCTTTCGCCTTTGGTGGGCACATCGACCGCGGCGGCGGCCATCCTGATCTGGCGGCTGGTGACCTACTATTTCTACCTGGTCGCCGGTGGCCCGGTGTTCCTCTGCCTGCTGGGCCGGCCGCTGCTGGAGCGCTGGCGGCTCAGTCAGGCGCGGGTTCGTCGCTAGCCGGCTTGAGCTGCTCCCAGAGCTCGGCGGCACCGGGAAAATCGGTGCCGTCTTCGCTGTCCAGCGCATCCGGGTCGTAGCGGCTCAGGCAGCCCTCGCCGAGGGTCGGCGGGGCCTTGGAGGTAGCCTTGTCGAGTGGATCGGCCATCGGCCAACCTCCGGCACTGAGGCTTAGTTGAACACCACGGTCTTGTTGCCGTGGACCAGCACGCGGTCTTCCAGGTGATAGCGCAGGCCGCGGGCCAGGACCATTTTCTCGACGTCACGGCCGAAACGCACCATGTCTTCGATGCTGTCGCTATGGCTGACGCGAACCACGTCCTGCTCGATGATCGGGCCGGCATCGAGCTCTTCGGTGACGTAGTGGCAGGTCGCGCCGATCAGCTTGACGCCGCGCAGCGACGCCTGGTGGTACGGTTTGGCGCCGACGAACGAAGGCAGGAAGCTGTGGTGGATGTTGATCACCTGCTGGGCGTATTCCTGGCACAGTTGCGGCGGCAGGATCTGCATGTAGCGCGCCAGTACCACCACGTCGGCACCGTGCTCCTTGACCAGGCGCGAGACTTCGGCAAAGGCCGGCTGCTTGTTCTGCGGATCGACCGGCACATGGAAGAACGGGATGCCGTGCCACTCGACCATGCTGCGCAGGTCGTTGTGGTTGGAGATCACGCAGGGAATGTCGCAATCGAGTTCCTTGGCGTGCCAGCGGTGCAGCAGGTCGGCCAGGCAGTGGGACTCACGGCTGGCCATCAGTACCACGCGCTTCTTCTGGTCGGTATCGGTGATGCGCCAGACCATCGAGAACTCTTCAGCAATCGGTGCGAAGGCCTCACGAAATTCCTCGATACCGAACGGCAGGGTTTCGGCACGGATTTCGTGGCGCATGAAGAACCAGCCGCTCTGCTCGTCGGAGTGGTGGTTGGCTTCGTTGATCCAGCCGTTATAGGACGCCAGGAAATTACTGACTTTGGCGACGATGCCAACGCGGTCGGGGCAGGCAATCACCAGCCGGTAGGTGCGCATGAAATGGACTCCAGAAACTTTCGCAAAGGCGCACATTCTAGCGAGTGCCCGGCAAAACTGCAGTACTCATTGCGCGCGGCCTGTCGCCTGCCCGGGTGTCACGGTCCTGGGCGCAACCGGCGCCCGCGGCGGACTGGCGACTAAGTTAACTATTGGAAAATCGTCTTAGTTTGTAAATTTTTCTTAACCTATTCTCCCGAGGTGTTTAACAATTCATTGAGCTAATAGCCCGCTTTAATGTTTACTTGGGGGGACTGTCTGATTATTATTGCCGCACTGTCTCTCCGAACCCTTCATTTCCAAGGAACGCCTCATGTCCCTGATCAACGAATATCGCGCTACCGAAGAAGCCATCAAAGAACTGCAAGCGCGTCTGCAGAACCTGTCGCAAGACGACAAGCTGCAAACCGAGCTGGAATTCGAAGGCAAACTGCGTGCACTGATGGGCGAATATTCGAAGTCCCTGCGTGACATCATTGCGCTGCTGGATCCAGAAGCCAAACTGAACAAAGCCCCGCGCGGCGCGGTTAAAACCACCGGCACCAAACGTGCGCGCAAGGTCAAGCAATACAAAAACCCGCACAACGGTGAAGTCATCGAAACCAAAGGCGGCAACCACAAAACCCTGAAAGAATGGAAAGCCAAATGGGGTGGTGACGTGGTTGAAGGCTGGGCAACCCTGCTGGGTTAATAAGCCCGCTGGTAACCCTGTGTTACTCGCTAAAAACGCCAGCCTTGCTGGCGTTTTTTATTTTCAACGTTTGCTTACATTCCCAATTGCAACTTAAGCGCCTGCACATGGTTACGCCACTGGCCGAGCAACAGCTGTTGCTGGGCGTCGGCGTCCAGCCAGCATTCCTGCAGGGCCCGCTCGAAATCCCCAAGGGTATTGGGCGCGCCCATCAACGGGTCGCTCAGGCGTTGCTGGCAGAAGGTTTGCCAACGCTGGCGTTCCTCGGCATTCAAGGTTTCGCTGAAATTGCGTGCGCGATAACGAAACAACAATTCTGGCAAACGTTCATCATCGAACATCCACTGCCCCTGCCCTAGTTGCTGCGGATCGACACTGCGCACTTGCTCGCACAAACGCCGATCACGATCGCCAAGAAAGCCATCATACAACTGCTGTTCCGGGTCTTCGCTGGGAGCAAACTCCTCGGCGCTATAAACCAGCGGCAATTTCTCCTGCCATTGCCCGGCGGCGGCAATCAGACTCGCCGCGCGCGCCTGATAAACAGCCATATCCAGTTGCAAACGCTGCTGATCTTCGCCACGCAATACACTCAACGGGGCGACCACCGGGCAGCGATTGATATGGATTAATTTCAACGGCACCGGCAATTGTCCGTCAGGCATTTCCTCACGACGAGTGTATAAACGCTGACGCAGTGAATCAGCATCCTCATCTATCAAGGGCTGAACATCCAGGTGCAGGTCACAGACAATCAAGGCATTGCGATTGCGCGGGTGCCAGGCCAGAGGTAATACCACCCCCAGATAATTGCGTGCCGCAGAGAAACGGCCAGAGATATGCACCATCGGTTGTAATAATCGAATCTGGTCGAGGACTTTCTGCTTGCTGCGCAGTTGAAACAACCAGTCATAAAGCTTGGGCTGTTTCTGTCGGATCAATCGCGCAAGTGCAATGGTGGCGCGCACGTCAGACAACGCTTCATGGGCCTGGCCATGGTCGATGCCATTGGCGGCAGTGATCAACTCCAGGCGCAAACTGGTGCGCCGGTCCTGTTGTGGCCACTCGATACCGTCCGGGCGCAGGGCATAAGCAGTGCGTACGATGTCGATCAAGTCCCAACGGCTGTTGCCGCCCTGCCACTCGCGGGCATAGGGATCAAAAAAGTTGCGATACAGGCTGTAGCGGGTGACTTCGTCGTCGAACCGCAAGCTGTTGTAGCCGGCGCCACAGGTGCCGGGGCGGGCCAGTTCGGCATGCACCCGGGTCATGAACTCGGCTTCGCTCAAGCCGTTGGCGGCCAGTTGCTGCGGAGTGATGCCGGTGACCAGGCAAGCCTTGGGATGCGGCAGGATATCGGCGCTGGGCTGGCAATAGAAGTTGATCGGCGCCTCGATCTCGTTGAGGTCAAGGTCGGTGCGCACCCCGGCGACCTGCAAGGGCCGGTCGTTGCGCGGGTTGATACCGGTGGTTTCGTAGTCGTGCCAGAAAATGCTGGAGCTCACGGGGTCGTCCTGAACAGAAGGTCGCCCAGAGTCTAGGGCCAGCAGCCCGTCACGGCCAGCGTCAGGCCGAAGCGTTCAACGGATGGAAGCTGAAATAGTTGCGCAGGGCACGCACCAGTTGCTCGTAGTCACGTGGCGCCTGCAGCAGCATGAAACCCGAGTCGTAATGCCCGGGCGTCTGGTCTTCATGGCTCCACAGGCAACTGGCGGTGAGGTTGATCAGGTGCACTGCGCCATCGCGGCCCGGGACTTTGAGCTGCAACTCGAAATCCGGGCCGACCAGCATCGGCAGCTGGCTGATCAGCATCAGGCCGTCTTCGGACACATTTCCCAGGTAGCCGATGGGCTGGTCGGTGAAGCGGTTGAAGACTTTGAGAAAATAAGGGAGCTGGTGACGCTCGATGCGGCGCTCGTCAAACATGGTCGGGATCGCTGTCGAAGACCCTTTTAGCAGGGCCGCGCTAGGGCTGCTGTTTTTCCTTCATTTCAGCAACAAGATTAGCGCACCCTGACCCGCGCGTCACAATCAGACCTGCTGACTTTAGTATTAACGCCAAGGCGTGGTGGTTGCCGGGCGGGCAATCGCCGCTTCGCCGCTGCGGTAGTGGCCCAGTTGTTCGAGGGTCTGCAGCCGGGCACGGGCACGGAAGGCGTACTCGCTCTGCGGGTAGCGCTGAAGAATGAACTGGTAGGTCTGCGCCGCATCGACGAACAATTTCTGCCGTTCCAGGCACTGGCCACGCAGCAGCGACACTTCCGGCTGGATGAACGGTCGGGCACGGCTGGTGCGCTCGACCTGGGACAGCTCGAGCATGACCTTCTCGCAGTTGCCCCGGTCATAGGCGCGGTAGGCGTTGTTCAAATGATGGTCCATCGACCAGCGGGTGCAACCGACGACGCTGGTGGCCAGGGCTAAAACGATCAAGGCTCGCATGGGGGATCTCCTGTATTGAGCAGTGTATCGGCTTTGTGCGGAAAATCTGTAGACGTGGCTGGCTGCACTGGCCTCATCGCGGGTCAAGTCGAGTCGTCGCACCGCCGCTCCCACACCAGCGGCGCTCGGGCCCTGTAGCCGTTCAAACGCCACCCGCGCTAACCGCCAGGTAGTGCAAAGGAACAATGACTACAGCGATTTTCCGGAGTAGCCTTTCGCTGCGCTTCACTATAGGAGTCTGTGCATGACCATCCGCCGTACCAAAATCGTCGCCACCCTTGGCCCCGCCAGCAACTCGCCGGAAGTGATCGAGCAACTGATCCTCGCCGGCCTGGATGTCGCTCGCCTGAACTTCTCCCACGGCACGCCTGACGAGCACAAGGCTCGCGCGCGCCTGATCCGCGATATCGCTGCCCGCCTGGGCCGCCACGTGGCGCTGCTCGGTGACCTGCAAGGGCCGAAGATCCGTATCGCCAAGTTCAGCAACAAGCGTATCGAACTCAAGGTCGGTGACCGCTTCACCTTCTCCACCGCCCATCCGCTGACCGAAGGCACCCAGGATATCGTCGGCATCGACTATCCGGACCTGGTCAAGGACTGCGGCGTCGGCGACGAACTGCTGCTCGACGACGGCCGCGTGGTCATGCGCGTAACCAGCGCCACCGCCGACGCCCTGCACTGCGAAGTGCTGATCGGCGGCCCGCTGTCCGACCATAAAGGCATCAACCGTCGCGGCGGCGGCCTGACAGCTCCGGCGCTGACCGAAAAAGACAAGGCCGACATCAAGCTGGCAGCCGAAATGGACCTGGACTACCTGGCCGTTTCCTTCCCGCGCGACGCCTGCGACATGGAATACGCCCGTCGCCTGCGCGACGAAGCCGGCGGTAGCGCCTGGCTGGTGGCCAAGATCGAGCGCGCCGAAGCGGTCGCCGATGACGAGACCCTCGACGGCCTGATCGCCGCCAGTGACGCGGTCATGGTTGCCCGTGGCGACCTGGGCGTGGAAATCGGCGATGCCGAGCTGATCGCGATCCAGAAGAAGATCATCCAGCACGCCCGCCGCAACAACAAGGCGGTGATCGTGGCGACCCAGATGATGGAGTCGATGATCCAGAACCCGATGCCGACCCGCGCCGAAGTGTCCGACGTGGCCAACGCCGTGCTGGACAACACCGATGCGGTGATGCTCTCGGCCGAAAGCGCCGCCGGCGCCTACCCGATCGAAGCGGTACAGGCCATGGCGCGCATCTGCCTGGGCGCGGAAAAGCACCCGACCAGCCAGAAGTCCAGCCACCGTCTGCACACCCGCTTCGAGCGCTGCGACGAAAGCATCGCCCTGGCGGCCATGTACACCGCCAACCACTTCCCCGGCGTCAAGGCAATCATCGCCCTCACCGAAAGTGGCTACACCCCGCTGATCATGTCGCGCCTGCGTTCCTCGGTGCCGATCTACGCGTTCTCGCCGCACCGCGCCACCCTGGCTCGCGCTGCGATGTTCCGTGGCGTGTACCCGGTGGCTTTCGATCCGGCAGCCCTGCCGGCGGAGAAAGTCAGCCAGGCGGCAGTCGACGAGTTGCTGCAGCGCGGCGCGGTCGAGCCAGGTGACTGGGCGATCCTGACCAAAGGCGACAGCTACCACACCATCGGTGGTACCAACGGCATGAAGATCCTGCACGTCGGTGATTCGCTGGTCTGATGCTCAGGCCCTGCTGAACAAAGCCCCGTAGCCTGTGCTGCGGGGCTTTTTTTTGATTCTTCACGGAATCCCTGGGGCTATGATTCTTGGGTTGTTGCGGGCTTATCCATTCGGTGTGGCGCCGCTGCTGGCCCCTTCCGCCCTTACGGCGGGTCCCTTTTGTTCTTGGTGTACGGACCGGACACGTGGTGGACACATGTACGGGCGGCGCCTGCACTGATGTATCTGCGAAAGCTGATGTTGGCGAAGCCATGCTGACGCAGGAGCGGGACAAGCCCGCTGATAAAACGAGCACCAACTTGTTTGGTCTTGATCTTGATCTTGATGTTCATGCACGTACTTCCAGGCGCCGCGAAAAGCGACTTCAGGAGGCCGAGCGTAGGTGCCTGTAGGGGCGGTGCGCAGCACCTTCGGCGGCAGCCGAAGACGCGAGATGTAGACTTGCGAAGCAAGTCGTAGGCCGCGATGCCCCGGAAGGTGCCGTAGCGAGGGGACCCGAAGCGCAGCGTAGGGCCGTATGCAGGAGCAAGCGGTTTTGCCTACTTCTTCCCAAGAGAAAAGTAGGCCGCCGTAAAGGCGGAAGGGGCCAGCAGCAGCCCCACACTGAATGGATAAACTCGCAGCCTCAACATCCAACCCGGATTTTGTGAAGAACCTTTTTTTACCTGCGGGGAATCAGGCGTGGCCAATAAAAACATCGGCAAGCAACTGATTGCGCGGCAGGCCGGCGAGAAACATGCGCCGGGCAAACTGCTCGACACTGGCCGCCGAGCCACAGGCCAGGGTCACGGTCTGGCGTGACGGCAGGCGTAGCGCCGCCAGAGCCTGGGGCAACTGCTGCGGGGTCAGCAGCTCGACCTGCAATTGCGGATGCTGGCTGGCAAGCGCCGTCAGTGCGGGCGCCAGGTAATGTTCCTGCGGGTCATGGGCCAGGTGCAGCAGGCGAATCGGGCCGTGGTGTTCCTGGCGCAAGGCTTCGCGCACAATCCCCCATAACGGCGCCAGGCCAGTGCCGGCGGCCAGCAGCCACAACGGGCGCTCCTGCCAGTCCGGATCGTAATGCAAGGCGCCACCGCGCAACTCGCCCAAGCGCAACGTCGAACCGATAGTCAGTTGCCGGGCGGCATCGCAGAAGGCACCGGGTTGCCGGCAATCGAGGTGAAACTCGAGAAAGCCCTCCTCCCCCGGCAGGCTCGCCAGCGAATAAGGCCGGGCGACCCCGTTCGGGCTCCACAACACCAGGTGCTGGCCGGCCTGGTAGCGTAGTGCCCTTTGCGGCTCAAGCCGCAGGCGCAGCACCGTCGGGCTCAGCCAGTCCAGGCCGCTGACCTCGGCCGGCAGGCCATCTGCGAGCGGGTCGAACAAGGCCACCTGCAAATCTTCTTCGACACTGCACTGGCACGCCAGGCGCCAACCTTGCTGGCGTTTGTCCGCCGCCAGGGCATCGGGCCGGGCATCTGCGGGCTGGCCTTGCAGGCAGCGCACCAGGCAGGCGTGGCAACTGCCGGCACGGCAACTGTAGGGCACCGCCAGCCCGGCATCATTAAGGACATCGAGCAGGTTGCTGCCCGCGGCCACCTGCCATTGTCGCTCAGCGACCCGCAACTCAGGCATCGACGGCCTCCCAGGCGGCCAGGCAGCGGTTGCGCCCACAGTGTTTGGCCCGGTACAAGGCCTGATCGGCACGTTGCAAGGCGTCGTCGAGATCATCGCCAGGCGCCAACAGGGTCAGCCCGGCCGACAGGCTTAACGGTTCGACGCGCAAGCCGACCGCTGGCGGCTGGGCCAGGGCAAAGGCCTTGCGCAAGCGTTCACAACAGCTGAACAGCTGCGCTTGGCTGCAATCGGGCAGCAACAGCACGAACTCTTCGCCACCGTAACGGGCCAGCACCGCAGTGTCGCCCAGGCAATCGCTGGCGATCGAGGCGAAGGCTTGCAGCACCTGGTCGCCGGCGGCATGCCCATAGACATCGTTGATGCGCTTGAAATGATCGAGGTCGATCAACGCCAGGCCGTGGCTGCTGTCTGCGCGCATGTGCGCAAGCTCGCGGCTGGCCAGACTGAGAAAATGCCGACGGTTGAACAGCCCGGTCAGTTCGTCGGTGGCCACCAGGTCTTCAAGCTGGCGCATCATGCCCCGCAAGGTGTCCTGATGGGCTTGCAAGGCATAGCGGCGTTGGCGCATGCGCTGGCGAGCGGCCTGCACATAGCGGGCATACAGGCACAACCAGCACAACACCACCAGCAAGGCACTGGCCTGCAACGCCAGCAGCGAACCGGCGAAATGCGGCACCTGCCAGGCCTCCCAGGCAATCAGGCCGAAGAAGCTGCACAGCACCAGCAGCGCGCAGCGCACGAACACCCGCCCCCTCAGGTGAAACAGGCCGAACATCAGAATCAACGGATAAAACATCAGAAAAGTACCGCGGCCCTGGTCAAGCTGGGCCAGCAGCCAGGTCTGCCAGGCAATCGCCAGCAACACCTGGAATTCGGTCAGGCTCGGATCGCCAAAGCGCAGGTTGCGGCCACTGGCAAACACCCAGCCGAGCAGCAACTGGCTCACCAGCAACAGGCCGCTGCCCAGCAACAAGACATCCAGGGAGGCTTGCAGATGGCCATTCAACAGCGCAACCCAGACCAGCGCCAACACCAACAGATAGGTGCCGGCCGCCATGAGAAAACGTTTGAGGAGAAGCTTCTGCAGCGCTGTTTCGGTCACAGGTGGCTCACCGTACTCTGGCCAGGGCAGAGGAATAAGACATGGCCAACCGCCACTTTAGGGTGTGTGAAGAATAATTGCCATGGTTGCACATATCGGCCCTGACAGGCATTCAGGCAAGAACAGTGCCCGGCCACTGCCGACCTTGGTGGGGACCTTTGGTACGTGTGCCAACCGCGGATGCGCGCTATACTGCCGCGCCTTTTTTGCGCCGACAGCCTTGCGTTGGCGCCTGTTGAAGGTCGTTTCGACACCTCGGCCAGTCCGCGTCGGAATACCTTAATGAATGTTCCCGTCTTTAAGAGGAGCGCGCTGCATGACCGTGATCAAGCAAGACGACCTGATTCAGAGCGTTGCCGACGCCCTGCAGTTCATTTCGTACTACCACCCCGTTGATTTCATCCAGGCCATGCATGAGGCCTATCTGCGTGAAGAGTCGCCGGCTGCGCGCGATTCCATCGCCCAGATCCTGATCAACTCGCGCATGTGCGCCACCGGCCACCGGCCGATCTGCCAGGACACCGGTATCGTTACCGTGTTCGTGCGCGTCGGTATGGATGTGCGCTGGGACGGCGCGACCATGAGCCTGGACGACATGATCAACGAAGGCGTGCGCCGCGCCTATAACCTGCCGGAAAACGTCCTGCGTGCATCCATCCTGGCCGACCCGGCCGGCGCGCGTAAGAACACCAAGGACAACACCCCGGCGGTGATCCACTACTCCATCGTCCCGGGCAACACCGTGGAAGTGGACGTAGCGGCCAAGGGCGGCGGCTCCGAGAACAAGTCGAAGATGGCCATGCTCAACCCGTCCGACTCGATTGTCGACTGGGTACTCAAGACCGTTCCGACCATGGGTGCCGGCTGGTGCCCACCGGGCATGCTCGGTATCGGCATCGGCGGTACCGCCGAGAAAGCCGCGGTGATGGCCAAGGAAGTCTTGATGGAGTCCATCGACATCCACGAGCTCAAGGCCCGTGGCCCGCAGAACCGCATCGAAGAGATCCGCCTGGAACTGTTCGACAAGGTCAACCAGCTGGGTATCGGCGCCCAGGGCCTGGGCGGCCTGACCACCGTGCTCGACGTCAAGATCATGGATTACCCGACCCACGCCGCCTCGTTGCCGGTGTGCATGATCCCCAACTGCGCCGCCACCCGTCACGCCCATTTCGTGCTCGACGGTTCCGGCCCGGCCGACCTGGAAGCGCCATCGCTGGACGCCTACCCGGAGATCGTCTGGGAAGCCGGCCCATCGGCCCGCCGCGTCAACCTCGACACCCTGACCCCGGAAGACGTGCAGAGCTGGAAGCCGGGCGAGACCATCCTGCTCAACGGCAAGATGCTCACCGGTCGCGACGCTGCGCACAAGCGCATGGTCGAGATGCTCAACAAGGGCGAAGAACTGCCGGTCGACCTCAAGGGTCGCTTCATCTACTACGTCGGCCCGGTTGATCCGGTCGGTGACGAAGTGGTTGGCCCGGCCGGCCCGACCACCGCAACGCGGATGGACAAGTTCACCCGGCAGATCCTCGAGCAGACCGGCCTGTTGGGCATGATCGGCAAATCCGAGCGCGGCCCGACCGCCATCGAAGCGATCAAGGACAACAAGGCCGTGTACCTGATGGCCGTCGGCGGCGCTGCCTACCTGGTGGCCCAGGCGATCAAGAAGTCCAAGGTCCTGGCCTTTGCCGAACTGGGCATGGAAGCGATCTACGAGTTCGAGGTCAAGGACATGCCGGTCACCGTCGCGGTCGACAGCAACGGCGAGTCGGTACACATCACCGGCCCTGCGATCTGGCAGCACAAAATCGCTGAAAGCCTGGCGGTGGAAGTGAAGTAAGCCTCAGGGTTTGCTGGTACAAGAAAGCGGCAGGTGGATTACTCCCCTGCCGCTTTTTTATTGCCTGTACGGGCCTCATCGCTGGCGAACAAGGTCACCATAGACCGCCAACCGGCCTCAGGCTCAATCGCGCCGATCGAGCATATTGACCACCAACCGGTCGAGCCAGCCCCACAAGCGTTGCTGCACCCGCTTCCACAACGGTCGCGCATGCCAGTGGGCAAGGTCCACGGCCAGGCTCTGGGCAAAGTCGCGCTCAAAGCTCGCCGTCACGTCGGCGGTCAGGGGTGGGTCGATGGCTTCGACGTTGGCTTCGAGGTTGAAGCGCAGGTTCCAGTGGTCGAAGTTGCACGAGCCGATGCTCACCCAGTCATCCACCAGCACCATCTTCAGATGCAGGAAGCACGGCTGGTACTCGAAGATCTTCACCCCGGCGCGCAACAGCCGCGGGTAATAGCGATGGCCGGCATACCGCACCGACGGGTGATCGGTACGCGGCCCGGTCAGCAGCAAACGCACATCGACGCCCCGGGAGGCGGCGCGGCGCAGGGAGCGGCGCACTTTCCAGGTCGGCAAGAAGTACGGCGTGGCCAGCCAGATGCGCCGCTGGCCGCTGTTCAGCGCGCGCACCAGCGACTGCAGAATGTCCCGGTGCTGGCGGGCGTCGGCATAGGCCACGCGGCCCAGGCCGGCGCCACTGAGCGGGATCGGCGGCAAACGCGGCAGGCCGAAGTGGGTTGGCGGCCGCCAGGCGGTGCGGCGCAGGTTGGCCCGCCACTGGCGGTCGAAGAGCATCTGCCAGTCGGCCACCAGCGGGCCTTGCATCTGCACCATCACTTCGTGCCATTCGCTGACGTCTTCGTTGGGGGTCCAGAACTGGTCGGTAACGCCGGTGCCACCCACCACCGCCCAGCGCTGGTCGACCAGCAGCAGCTTGCGGTGGTCGCGATACAGGTTGCGAAAGCCCCGGCGCCAGCGCAGGCGGTTGTACCAGCGCAGCTCGACGCCAGCGGCCAGCAAGCGCTGGCGCAGGCTCAGGGTAAAAGCCAGCGAGCCGTAGTCATCGAACAGACAACGCACCTGTACACCGCGCTCGGCGGCCTGCACCAGGGCCTGGACCATGGTTTCGGCGCAGGCGCCCGCCTCCACCAGGTACAGCTCAAGGTCGACCTGGTGCTCGGCGCGCACGATCGCGGTGAGCATGCGCGGGAAGAACTCGGGACCGTCGATCAATAGCTCGAACTGATTGCCATCGCGCCAGGGAAAGACCGGTCCGGCCATATCAGCGCGCCGTAAAGATCAGCACCGCAGCCACCGGCACCGACGGGCTGATGGACTTGAGCCCGGCCAACTTGCGCAGGGTGGCAAGGCCTGGGAGCAGATCGAAATCATCGGCGCGCAGCATCAACGGCTCCAGGGTGACCACCTGAAAGCGCCGCTCATCCAGGCGGGTCGCCAGCAACAGGGCGCTGTAGCTGTGCTGCTTGCCATGCAGGCTGACCGTCACCGGCAGGCGCAATTCGACCTGGGCGCCATTGGCCAGGTCGTTGATCGGACGCAGGTCGATCTGTGCGTTGACCTTGGCCTCGGGGAATTTGCTGAACTCGAACAGCTCCTTGCGCATGCGCTCGTCACGCAACGGCACGCTGCTGCTGTTGGAGTCCATCTCGATCAGCAGCTCGGCGGCGCCCTTGCGATCGACCTTGCCATGCAGGACGAGGAAGCGATGCACCTCGGCGGTGTCGCCATTCTTGCTGGAGACGAACGACAGGCGCGACGATTCGCCGTCCAGGTGCCAGTTGGCCTGGGCAGGGAGACTCAAGACGACCAGCAGGGCAAGCAGAAGACGCGGCAGACTGAACATGTGAAATCCTGTAACACAATGGTCGTCAACCTTACCCGGCCGCCTTCACGGCAGCAAGCGACAGCCTTCGCGCGGGCCCAGCCACTGCGCACGATTCTCCACCCCCAGCCCGGCAGCATTGATCAGCCGCTGCTGCGCGTGTTCGTCCAGGCGGCTGAGCGGCAGGTACTGCTGCACGTAGCTGCGGCAGTGCTGCGGGTCGAAACCCATGACATAACGGCACGAGCAGTACTCCTTGGCCGAGTAGGCACTGAGAATGCCAGGGAAATCCATCAGTGCCTGGCGCTCATACCAGGCCCAGGCGCCTGCCAGCAGCACCAGCACCAGCAACACGCGCTTCATGGCCGCACCTCGTTGACCGCAGCCAGTACCCGCTTGAGCAGTTCGTTGTGGGCATAACTGGCATCGCGATCATCGGCGTAGCGCACGATCACCAGCTTCTGCGCCGGCAGCACATACAGCGCCTGACCCCAGTGCCCGAGGGCTGCGTAGGTATCGGCCGGCGCATCCGGCCAGGGTCGCGGGCTGCCGGGCAACGGCTGGTTCAGCCACCAGTGCCCACCCGGGTTGGCTTCACCCGGCTGGGCGGTGACCTGCAGGAACGGCTGGCGATTGAACGCCACCCAGTCGCTGGACAGTAGCTGACGCGACTGCCAGCGGCCTTCGCGCAGCATCAACAGGCCGATACGGGCGAGGTCGCGGGCGCTCATGTACAGGTAGGAGGAACCCACCAGGGTGTTCTTGCCGTCACGCTCCCAGACCGCACTGCTGATACCCAGGGGCTCGAACAAGGCGTGCCAGGGATAATTCGCATAGTCAGCTTCGCCGAGCATGCCGCGCAGGGCCGCCGCCAGCAGGTTGCTGTCGCCGCTGGAATAGAGAAAGCGCTGCCCGGGACTCGCCGCTTGCGGCCTGGCTGCGGCGTAGCCGGCCATGTCGCCGCGCCCGCGGGTGTAAAGCATGGCCACCACCGAGGACTTGAGCGGCGCGTACTCGTAGTCTTCCTGCCAGTCCAGGCCGCTGGCCCAGTGCAGCAGGTCTTCGATGCGCCCCTGGGGATGGGCGCGCATCGGCGGGTAGAAACGCGCCAGCGGATCGTGCAGGTCAAAGCGGCCTTCGGCGTGGGCGACGCCGAGCAGGGTCGCCAGCACGCTCTTGCTGATCGACCAGGTCAGGTGCGCGGTTGCAGCGCTGCTGGGCGCGGCATAGCGTTCATAGACAATGCGCCCGTCGGCGATCACCAGCAGCGCGTCGGTGCGTACGCCCTGGCGCTGCTGATCATCGCGAGGGGCGAAGGCATAACGCTCCACCGCCTGCCAGGCGCTACGGTTGGCCGCGGGCGCAACGGTCCAGTCAGGTACAGGCCACAACTCCTGCGCTGGCACGGCCTTGCTCAAGGCCAACAGCGCCAGCATCCACCACGCCACGTTGCTCATGCCGCTTACTCAAGGCCAGGGTTTGCCCAGCCTGCCAGCGTTTCATGACAGTCCGGCGGCAGCCCAGGCCTTGGCCAAACGCTTGGCCCGGGCGGCGCTGGCGATTTCCAGCAGGCCCTGGTCGCGCTGCCACAGGCTTGCCCATTCACCAGGGCTGGCCAGCAGCGCCTGGTTGATCTCCTCCTTCATGGCGTTGAACTGCGCAAACAGGCCGCCCAGCAATAAATGGCTGGCTGAAGCCTCCGCGCATTGGCGGGTGCTTTCGGCACAGGCGCCGAGCAAGCCGATCAGGCGCAGTTGCAGGTTTTGCGCCCAGCCTGTTTCCTGGCCGACGCCATACAGCCAGGCGCACAGGGCACTGAGCACGTAGAGGTCTTCCAAGGAGCGGAAGGGTTTGACGTAGGCATCCCAACCATCGCCCGCCAGCCGTTCGCACAACGCCCCTTGCAGGTGCAGGCGGGCATGGCCGACCTCCGGCATCAATGGCAAGGCCGGCAGCGGTTCGAGGCGCACCCCGGGCTCGCCGGCATAAACCACCGCCAGGCTCAGCTCAGGCGCCTGCCCTTGTGGCTCGCAGCGCGCCGCCACCAGCAGCCATTCGGCATCCAGCCCGGCGGTGACGAAGTCCTTGCTGCCGCTCAGGCGCAGGTCATCCAGGCGCACCTGCATGTCGGCCGGACGCACGCTGCGCCGCTCGCTGGCGCACAGGGCGCCG
Organism: Pseudomonas sp. NPDC087612; assembly: GCF_044743505.1. Lineage (NCBI taxonomy): Bacteria > Pseudomonadati > Pseudomonadota > Gammaproteobacteria > Pseudomonadales > Pseudomonadaceae > Pseudomonas > Pseudomonas sp. NPDC087612. The sequence continues at coordinate 241,341 of NZ_JBIUWO010000004.1, read as the reverse complement.
AGGCTCGGCGGCGCGCTCGGCCACAGTACCCGCAGGGCCGCCTGGTAGCCGAGCAGAAACGCCAGGCCCGGGGTGGCCATGGCGCGTGCGCCGAGCACCGCCAGCTCGAACGGGCTGACCGTGCCCAGGCGTGCCAGCAAAGTGGAATAGGTATCGGCCAGCGTGGCCGCCTGGGGGTGTCGCTGTCGGTCGTTGAGTCGTTGCAGCCAGGCCATCGAAGCACTCCTTGGGGGCTGTCATACAAGCATCACCAATTGTTCACGGGGGTGACACCGCATCTACCTAGGCTGACTTTGCACAACAAAGTCGACCGGCCGCAACCCCATGGCTGGCTTATGGAGACACGCAATGACTCGGATCGCTCGCTCTGGCGACAACAGCACTGAACGCCGTCTGCAAGCCGAACGCCTGGTCGGCCCGGCAGCCCTGCAGGAAGCCCAGGCCCTGAGGTTCAGCGTATTCAGCGGTGAATTCAAGGCCAAGCTCAAAGGCGCCGAACTGGGCCTGGACATGGATGACTACGACATTCATTGCCGCCACATCGGCGTGCGCGACTTGAGCAGCGGGCGCCTGGTCGCCACCACCCGCCTGCTCGACCATCAGGCTGCCAGCAGCCTGGGGCGCTTCTACAGCGAAGAGGAGTTCAGCCTGCACGGCCTCGGCCACCTGCAAGGGCCGATCCTCGAACTGGGGCGCACCTGCGTCGACCCTGCCTACCGCAACGGCGGCACCATCGCCGTGCTCTGGGCGGAACTCGCCGAAGTGCTCAACGAGGGCCGCTACAGCTACCTGATGGGTTGCGCCAGCATCCCCATGCAGGATGGCGGCGTGCAGGCCCATGCGATCATGCAACGCCTGCGCGAACGTTACCTGTGCACCGAGCACCTGCGCGCCGAACCGAAAAACCCGCTGCCAAGCCTGGCCCTGCCAGGTAACGTCATCGCCGAGATGCCACCGCTGCTCAAGGCCTACATGCGCCTGGGGGCGAAGATCTGCGGCGAGCCGTGCTGGGACGAAGACTTCCAGGTCGCCGACGTGTTCATCCTGCTCAAGCGCGACGAGCTGTGCCCGCGCTATGCCCGGCACTTCAAGGCGGCGGTCTGATGCAGCGCCTGCGCGTCTATGGGCGCGTAATTCGGGTGCTGCTGGTGGTGCTGTTCGGCCTGGCCATGGCCGCGCTGTTCACCCTCTACGAGCGCCTGCGCGTACCGGCCTCGACCGAGCGCCGGCAGCGCTGGTCGCAGCTGTTCATGGGCAGGCTGAGCAACGCCCTGCCGTTCAAGGTGCGGGTGGTGGGCCAGGTGCCGCAGCAACCGATGCTGTGGGTCAGCAACCATGTGTCGTGGACCGACATTCCGTTGCTGGGCATGCTTGCGCCGCTGTCGTTCCTGTCCAAGGCCGAAGTGCGCACCTGGCCGATTGCCGGCTGGCTGGCGCTCAAGGCCGGGACCCTGTTCATCCGCCGTGGCGGCAACGACAGCCAGCTGCTACGCCAGCAGATCAGCCAGCACCTGCAACACGGCAGCGCGCTGTTGATTTTCCCCGAAGGCACCACCACCGACGGGCGCAGCCTGCGCACCTTCCATGGGCGCTTGCTGGCCAGTGCCATCGATACGCAAACCCCGTTGCAGCCGGTCGCCCTGCGCTACCTGCGCAACGGCCAGAGCGATGCGATCGCACCGTTTATCGGTAATGACGATTTGCTCTCGCACCTGTTCCGGCTGTTTGCCAATGACTGCGCCGAGGTCGAGATCCATCTGCTCGCGCCAATTGCCAGCGCCGGCGAAGAACGCGCCGCTCTGGCATTCAAGGCGCAGCAGGTAATCCAGCAGGCATTGTTCGGTAGCGAACCGGTTGCCCAGCCACAACGCCGGGCCAGGGCCGCCTAGGTATTGGCCCTGGCAAAGCGCTGCAGCTCTGGGTAGAAATTGCGAAAGTCATCCAGCAATAGCTGATACAGCGCGGCCACCTCCTCCAGCGCGCCGTCCATGCCTTCGGGCCGCGACAGGCGCCGGGCGATACCGCGAAACACCTGCTCAAGCACCGCGAATTCGCGGTAAGACCCCAACCAGTCATCGGCGGCCATATACGGCGCTATCTGCGCCAGGCGCCCGGGCAAGGCCGGTTCGGCGGCGAGGACCTGGTACACGCGGTCGGTGAACTGGCCCAATGGCTGCTCAGCGTAATCCTGCCAGTGCAAGGCCAGGCAGTGGTCGAAAAAAACATCGAGGATAATCCCCGCATAACGCCGCCGCTGCGGCGGAAAACGCGCCAGCGCCGCCAGCACCAGTGGATGGCTGTCGGTGTAGACGTCGATCTGCCGGTGCAAACGAATCGCCGCTTCCAGCGACGGGGCAAAGCGCCCCTGCAACGGCCCTTTGACGAAATCGCCATAGAGGCTGCCGAGCAATTGCTCGGGCTGCTGACCGCCGAGGTGAAGGTGTGCGAGGTAGTTCATGGACTGGGATTCTAGCACCCCGCCATCTGTATCGTTATAACCCGATATAGCGATTTACGCTGAGCTCAGAACCACATCATATTTGTATATCGCGAAATACCGATTTATATTTCGCCAAATCGCGATATACCGCTACACAACCACGAGCCCAACCATGCCTCTCGATCTCGACGAAATAATAAAAGCCCTGGCCCACCCAGTACGGCGAGAAATCCTCAACTGGCTGAAGGACCCCGACGCGCAGTTCCCCGACCAGCACCACAGCACCGAACACGGTGTGTGTGCCGGGCAGATCGATCAACGCTGCGGCCTGTCGCAGTCGACCGTCTCTGCCCACCTGGCGACTTTGCAGCGCGCGGGCCTGATCAGCAGCCAGAAGATTGGCCAGTGGCATTTTTTCAAACGCAACGAGGAAACCATCCAGGCCTTCCTCCAGCAGATGAGCCAAGAGCTCTGACAAGGACCTTGCAATGCCCCTTTCGCTGATAATCCTGGCGCTCAGCGCCTTCGCCATCGGTACCACCGAGTTCGTCATCATGGGTCTGCTGCCCGACGTGGCGGCAGACCTGGGTGTGTCGATTCCCGGTGCCGGCTGGCTGGTCACCGGTTACGCCCTGGGCGTGGCCATCGGTGCGCCGTTCATGGCCCTGGCCACCTCGCGCCTGCCGCGTAAAGCGGCGCTGATTGCGCTGATGGGCGTGTTCATCGTCGGCAACCTGCTGTGTGCGGTGGCCAGCGACTACAACCTGCTGATGTTCGCCCGGGTGGTGACCGCCCTGTGCCACGGTGCCTTCTTCGGAATCGGCTCGGTGGTCGCGGCCAGCCTGGTGCCGGCCAACCGCCGCGCCTCGGCCGTGGCCCTGATGTTCACCGGCCTGACCCTGGCCAACGTCCTTGGCGTGCCGCTGGGTACCGCGCTGGGTCAGGAATACGGCTGGCGCTCGACCTTCTGGGCGGTAACCGTGATCGGCGTGATTGCCTTGATCGGCCTGATTCGCTTCCTGCCGTTTCGCCATGACGAAGAAAAACTCGACATGCGCGCCGAACTGGCTGCGCTCAAAGGCGCCGGCATCTGGCTGTCGCTGTCGATGACCGTACTGTTCTCGGCCTCGATGTTCGCCCTGTTCACTTACGTTGCGCCGCTGCTCGGTGATGTCACCGGCGTTTCGCCACGGGGCGTGACCTGGACGTTGCTGCTGATCGGCGTCGGCCTGACCCTGGGCAATATCGTCGGCGGCAAGCTGGCCGACAAGCGCCTGGGCGCCACCCTGGTCGGCGTGTTCGCCAGCATGGCGGTGGTCTCCACCGTGCTGAGCTGGACCAGCGTCGCGCTGATTCCGGCGGAAATCACCCTGTTCCTCTGGGCCACCGCCGCCTTTGCCGCCGTACCCGCCTTACAGGTCAACGTGGTGACCTTCGGCAAGGCCGCGCCGAACCTGGTCTCGACCCTGAACATCGGCGCCTTCAACTTGGGCAACGCCCTCGGCGCCTGGGTCGGCGGCACCGTCATCGCCCAGGGCCTGGGCCTGACCCGCGTACCCCTGGCCGCCGCAGCGCTGGCGGTACTGGCGCTGATTGTCACCCTGATCACCTTCAGCCAGGGCGGCAAAAAAGCCGAACTGGCACCTGCCACTCACTGATAAGCCTTGAGGTATTTATGACGACGCTTTTTGATCCGATCACCCTCGGCGACCTCGTGCTGCCGAACCGCATCATCATGGCCCCGCTGACCCGCTGCCGCGCCGATGAAGGCCGGGTGCCCAACGCACTGATGGCCGAGTACTACGTGCAGCGCGCCAGCGCCGGCCTGATCCTCAGCGAAGCGACCTCGGTCACGCCCATGGGCGTCGGCTACCCGGACACCCCGGGCATCTGGTCCAACGACCAGGTGCGTGGCTGGACCAACGTGACCAAGGCCGTGCATGGCGCCGGCGGGCGGATTTTCCTGCAGCTGTGGCACGTAGGGCGGATCTCCCACCCCAGCTACCTCAATGGTGAAACCCCGGTCGCGCCGAGCGCCATCCAGCCAAAAGGCCATGTCAGCCTGGTGCGTCCACTGGCCGATTACCCCACCCCGCGGGCACTGGAAACCGCAGAAATCGCCGACATTGTCGAGGCTTACCGTACCGGCGCCGAGAATGCCAAGGCGGCCGGTTTCGATGGCGTTGAAGTGCACGCGGCCAACGGCTACCTGATCGACCAGTTCCTGCAGAGCAGCACCAACCAGCGCGATGACCAGTACGGCGGTTCGCTGGAGAACCGTGCTCGGCTGCTGCTGGAAGTGACTGACGCGGTGAGCGAAGTCTGGGGTGCGCAACGGGTGGGTGTACACCTGGCACCGCGCGCCGACTCCCATGACATGGGCGACGCCAACCGCGCCGAGACTTTCACTTATGTGGCGCGCGAACTGGGCAAGCGCGGCATCGCCTTCATCTGCTCGCGGGAGAAGGAAGCCGACGACAGCATCGGCGCACTGATCAAACAAGCCTTTGGCGGCCCGTATATCGTCAACGAGCGCTTCACCAAGGCCAGCGCCAACACAGCGCTAGCCAGCGGTAAAGCCGATGCGGTGGCCTTCGGCATTCCGTTCATTGCCAACCCGGACCTGCCGGCGCGGCTGGCGGCGGATGCGCCACTGAACGAACCGCGTCCGGAGACCTTTTACGGCAAGGGGCCAGTGGGTTACATCGATTATCCGCGGCTGTAGGTGCCGAACGCATCGCGGGGCAAGTCGAGGCGTCGCATCGACTTGTCCCGCGACGAGGCCCTCAAGGCCGGGCGTTGATCTGCTGTTGCAGGTTCTGCACCTGGCTTTGCAGGGTATTGATACTGCGCGTCACCTGGCCACGAAACGCATCGAACTCCGCCGTCGAGGCACCGCTGCTGGCCGCCGGCGCCGGGCGGTTCTCCTGCTCGCTCTTGAGCACGATCAGGTCCTGCTCCAGGCGCTGAATCGCCGCCGAAGGGTTGCCCTGCTTCTTCAACGCCGCCACATCAGCGTTCAGGCTCTTGAGCTCACCTTCAAGCTTGCCGCCATCCACCTGGGCCGTCTTCAATGCGGCCAGCTCCTCGTTCACACGCTTGAGCTGGGCCTGCAACTGCTCCTGCAATTTGGCATTGGCCGCCTGCTGTTCGCTGGCCTGCGCCAGCACCTGCTCCAGGCGCTTACCCAGGTCACCGGTCTGCCCGGCTACACCCTGCTGTTGCTTGCCCTGCTCGGTCAGGCTCGCCTGCAACTGCCTGATCTGCAGCTTCAGGGCTTCGCTGTCGGTGCTGACACTGCTCTCGCTGGCCGCCACCTTGCCGCTGATTGCCTGCAGGCGCCCCGCCGCTTCTTCACTGATGCGGGCAAAGCTTTCCTGGGTGGCAACCAGTTGCTGTTCCATCAGCGAAATCTGCTGAAAGCTCCACCAGCCAAGGCCCGCCAGGGCAATGAACGAGGCGCCGAGCAATGCCCACAACGGGCCGCTGCTGGCCGCCTTGGGCTGAGCATGCACAGCCGCCGCACCGCCACGACGCACGCCGGCGACCGGGACAACATCATCGTCGTCACGGCTACCGGCACTCAAGGTCGGTACGTTATCGAAATCATCTGGGGCATTGTTACGCATGGGATCCCTTCAACCACGGTGATAGCAAATGGTCATTAGTATAAAGCCTGATCTGCGCACTGATCGACCGCAAAGCCGTGATCGGGTTCAGTGCTGGCCGGACGCAAGGTCCTGGGCTTTCCACCAGCCGCAGAACTCATCCAGTGCCGACCACAGGCTGACGCTGGGGCGATAATCAAGAAACTGCCGGGCGCGGCTGATGTCGAGGGTGAAGTCCTTGCTCATCACCTGCATCCCCAAGCGTGACAGGGTCGGCTGCGGGCGGCCCGGCCAGAGCAGGCAGGCGCCTTCGTTCAAGGCTGCAAGGCTGTAGGCCAGGCCGTAGGAACGGTAGCGGGTGACTTGCGGCAGGTGCATTTGCCGCATCACATAATTGACCACATCCCACAGCGGCAAGGGATGACCGTTGCTGATGTTGTAGGCCTGGCCAAGCGCCGCGTTATCGGCGAGCAAGGCACTGATCAGCGCTTCGTTGAGGTTCTGCACGCTGGTGAAGTCGACCTTGTTCAGGCCATTGCCGATGATCGCCAGGCGCCGCTTGCGTTGCATCTGCAGCAAGCGCGGGAAGATGCTCACATCACCCGCGCCGGTGACAAAGCGCGGACGCAGGGCCAGCACTTCGAGGCCAAACTCCTGAGCGCCGAAGACCTTCTGTTCGGCCAGGTGCTTGGTGGCCCCGTAATGGTCATGAAAGCGCCGTGGCACCTGGTCTTCAGTAATGCCCAGCTGCGAGCGGCCATTGAAATAGATCGACGGCGAAGACAGGTGCACCAAGCGCCGTACATGCTCCTTCAGGCAAGCCTCGACAACGTTTTCAGTGACCACCACGTTGCCTTGGTAAAAGTCCTGGTAACGCCCCCAGTTGCCCACCGCACCGGCGCAATGCACCACCGCCTCGACGCCCTGGCACAGGCGTCGGGCCAGGTCCGGATCGCCAAGGTCACCCGGGATGAACTGCGCGCCGCGTCGCACCAGGTGCTCGACGCCTTCGGCGCGGCGGCCGTTGACCCGAACGTCAAAGCCCTGCTCCAGGGCAAAGCGCGCAAAGCGCCCGCCTATGAAGCCGCTCGCGCCGGTGACCAGAATTTGCATGTAGCACTCCGCCTAAAACAGGTTTTTCAGATACTGCTGACGCCGCCAATGCCTACAAGGGCACCAGCCACTGCCCGGCCGTCAGGCGCAGGTGATCCGTCAGTTGGCCGAGCAACTGCCCGCCATTGCGCCAATGATGCCAGTACAAGGGCACGTCGATGGGTTTATCCGCGGATATTTCTACCAGGCGCCCGCTGGCCAGCTGATCGCGCACCTGCAGTTCCGGCACCAGGCCCCAGCCCAGGCCCGCTTCGGTCATGCGCAAGAAGCCTTCGGATGACGGGCACAGGTGATGGAGGAAACCGTCCTGAATACCTAACGAGGCCAGGTAACGGTGCTGAAGAAAGTCATCCGACCCGAACACCAGCGCCGGCGTGCGCGACAGCCGCGCGGCAGCGAAACCGGCTGGAAAGTAGCGCGCCATGAACGCCGGGCTGGCCAGCGCCCGGTAGCGCATGGCGCCGAGCAACAGGCTGCGTGCGCCGGCCACCGGCCGCTCGCTGCCGCACAGGCAGGCTGCCACTTCGCCGGCGCGCATGCGTTTGAGGCCGACTTCCTGGTCTTCGACCACCAGGTCGAGCAACACCTGCTGATCGGCACAGAATTCGCCCACAGCGCCTGCCCACCAGGTCGCCAGGCTGTCGGCATTGAGGGCGATGCGCAAGCGCTCGGGCATGCCCTCTGCATCCAGCGCCGGCACCTGGCTCTGCAGATCACGCTCAAGCAGGCGCACCTGTTGCACATGGTTGAGCAGGCGCCGGCCGACATCGGTGGGGCTCGGCGGATTGGCGCGCACCAGCACCGGCTGGCCAACGCGCGCCTCGAGCAACTTGATGCGCTGGGAAATCGCCGACTGCGACAAGCCCAGCACCTGGGCGGCGCGCTCGAAACCGGCCTGTTCAATTACGGCGGCGAGGGCAGACAGCAGTTTGTAATCGAACATTATTTTTCCTAATGCCAGATCAGCTTTATTTGTTTTTCTTATACAGAGGAAATCCCCACAATGGCCAGCATCTTCTTTGTATTTGCGCCCGCGCCCTGCGGGTGTCTTGTGGAGTTCCCCTTATGTGGCAAAGCTACCTGAACGGCCTGTTGGTCGCCTTCGGCCTGATCATGGCGATCGGCACGCAAAACGCCTTTGTCCTGGCACAGAGCCTGCGCCGCGAACATCACCTGCCGGTGGCGGCGCTGTGCGTGGTCTGCGATGCCATCCTGGTGGCCGCGGGCGTGTTTGGCCTGGCCACGGTGCTGGCGCAAAACCCGACCCTGCTGGCGGTGGCGCGCTGGGGTGGCGCGGTGTTTCTGATCTGGTACGGCGCCAAGGCGCTGCTGCGCGCCTGCTCGCAACAAAGCCTGCAACAGGGCGAAGGCCAGGGCTTGCGTTCGCGTCGGGCGGTGCTGCTCAGCGCCCTGGCGGTAACCCTGCTCAACCCCCATGTGTACCTCGACACGGTATTGCTGATCGGCTCGCTGGGCGCCCAGCAGACCGTGCCCGGCGCTTACGTGGCCGGCGCCGCCAGCGCCTCGCTGCTGTGGTTTTTCACCCTCGCCCTGGGCGCCGCCTGGCTGGCCCCGTGGCTGGCGCGCCCAGGCACCTGGCGGCTGCTCGACCTGATGGTGGCGGTGATGATGTTTGCCGTGGCGGCGCAGCTGATCTTTACCTGAGGCGCCGCTCGTCCGGCACCGGCAAAGGCTCTGGAACCTCTTTCCCGTACACTTGTTGCGTGGTTATGCACCGGGCCCGGTGCTATGATCCAGCCCTTGCGTCGCAAAGAGTACAAACTCGCCGACGCACACCGGCCGCCCGTGATCGGCCTTGCGCTCACCGCAACAGACCTGATTAGGAGAATCACCATGGCTTTTGAATTGCCGCCGCTGCCTTACGCCCACGACGCCCTGCAGCCGCACATTTCCAAGGAAACCCTGGAATACCACCACGACAAGCACCACAACACCTATGTCGTGAACCTGAACAACCTGGTGCCAGGCACCGAGTTCGAAGGCAAGACCCTGGAAGAGATCGTCAAGACTTCCTCGGGCGGTATCTTCAACAACGCCGCTCAGGTCTGGAACCACACCTTCTACTGGAACTGCCTGGCGCCAAACGCCGGCGGCCAACCAACCGGCGCCCTGGCTGAAGCCATCAACGCCGCGTTCGGTTCGTTCGACAAGTTCAAGGAAGAGTTCACCAAGACTTCGGTCGGCACCTTCGGTTCCGGTTGGGGCTGGCTGGTGAAAAAATCCGACGGTTCCCTGGCCCTGGCCAGCACCATCGGCGCCGGCAACCCGCTGACCAACGGCGACACTCCGCTGCTGACCTGCGACGTCTGGGAACACGCCTACTACATCGACTACCGTAACGTGCGTCCGAAGTACGTCGAGGCGTTCTGGAACCTGGTCAACTGGAAGTTCGTCGCCGAGCAGTTCGAAGGCAAAACCTTCACTGCCTGAGCCGGCTGCTGAGCAATACCTTGCACAAGGTATTGAGCGCGCGAAAAGCCCACCCTAGCGGTGGGCTTTTTTATGCGCGTCTGCGCTGCAACATTTTTCATCCTATTCAGGCGCCGTGCATCTTGCCGCGCACGCAGAGCACGCTAACATCAAACGTTGGGAAACTCGTTGCCACGGATTAAAGTCGCGAGGCCGGGCAACCGATACAGTGACGGCAGGCAGCCAACCTGCTCCTGGTGCAAAATGCACCGTCAAGGAGCTGGAGAAGTCCTGTTGACGGCCGATAGTGGATTGCCAAGTTTGATGGCAAAATGATGCCATGCGCATGGATTAAGGAAACCCCATTGAAGCTGGAACTCAAGAACAGCTTATCGGTCAAGTTGCTCAGGGTAGTACTGCTCTCGGCGTTGGTCGTCGGTGTAGTTCTCAGTTGTGCGCAGATCGTCTTTGATGCCTACAAGACCCGCCAGGCCGTCGCCAATGACGCCCAACGGATCCTCGACATGTTCCGCGACCCTTCGACCCAGGCGGTGTACAGCCTGGACAAGGAAATGGGCATGCAGGTCATGGAGGGCTTGTTCCAGGACGAGTCCGTGCGCATGGCCTCCATCGGCCATCCCAACGAGACCATGCTGGCGGAAAAATCCCGCCCGCTGCAGGAGGTTTCCAGCCGCTGGCTGACCGACCTGATTCTCGGCCAGGAGCGCAACTTCACCACCCAGCTGGTCGGCCGTGGCCCCTATAGCGAATATTACGGCGACCTGAGCATCACCCTCGACACCGCCTCCTACGGCGAGGGCTTCCTGGTCAGTTCAGTGATCATCTTCATTTCCGGCGTGCTGCGCGCCCTGGCCATGGGCCTGGTGCTGTACCTGGTCTATCACTGGATGCTGACCAAGCCGCTGTCGAAGATCATCGAGCACCTCACCCAGATCAACCCCGACCGTCCCAGCCAGCACCAGTTGCCGCTGATCAAGGGCCACGAAAAGAACGAGCTGGGCCTGTGGGTCAATACCGCCAACCAGTTGCTGGCCTCGATCGAGCGCAATACCCACCTGCGCCATGAAGCCGAGAACAGCCTGTTGCGCATGGCCCAGTACGACTTTCTCACCGGCCTGCCGAACCGCCAGCAACTGCAGCAGCAACTGGACAAGATCCTCGTCGACGCCGGGCGCCTGCAACGCCGGGTGGCGGTACTGTGCGTGGGCCTTGACGACTTCAAGGGCATCAACGAGCAGTTCAGCTACCAGGCCGGCGACCAGTTGCTGCTGGCCCTGGCCGACCGCCTGCGCGCCCACAGTGGCCGCCTCGGTGCCCTGGCCCGCCTGGGCGGCGACCAGTTCGCCCTGGTCCAGGCCGATATCGAGCAGCCCTACGAAGCGGCGGAGCTGGCCCAGAGCATTCTCGATGACCTCGAAGCACCGTTCGCCCTCGACCATCAGGAAATCCGCCTGCGCGCGACCATCGGCATCACCCTGTTCCCCGAAGACGGCGACAGCACCGAGAAGCTGCTGCAAAAGGCCGAGCAGACCATGACCCTGGCCAAGGCCCGCTCGCGCAACCGCTACCAGTTCTACATCGCCAGTGTCGACAGCGAGATGCGCCGGCGCCGCGAGCTGGAAAAAGACCTGCGCGAAGCGCTACCGCGCAACCAGCTGTTCCTGGTCTACCAGCCACAGATCAGCTACCGCGACCATCGCGTGGTCGGTGTCGAGGCGCTGCTGCGCTGGCAGCATCCGGAACTGGGCATGGTCCCGCCGGACCAGTTCATCCCCCTGGCCGAGCAGAACGGCAACATCATCAGCATCGGCGAATGGGTGCTCGACCAGGCTTGCCGGCAACTACGCGACTGGCACGATCAGGGCTTCAGCGAACTGCGCATGGCGGTCAACCTGTCGACCGTGCAACTGCACCACAACGAGTTGCCGCGAGTGGTCAACAACCTGCTGCAGATCTACCGCCTGCCGCCGCGCAGCCTGGAGCTGGAAGTCACCGAGACCGGCCTGATGGAAGACATCAGCACCGCTGCCCAGCACCTGCTGAGCCTGCGCCGATCCGGGGCGCTGATTGCCATTGACGACTTCGGCACCGGCTACTCGTCGCTCAGCTACCTGAAGTCGCTGCCGCTGGACAAGATCAAGATCGACAAGAGCTTCGTCCAGGACCTGCTCGATGACGACGACGATGCCACCATCGTCCGCGCCATCATCCAGCTGGGCAAGAGCCTGGGCATGCAAGTCATTGCCGAAGGGGTCGAGACGGCGGAACAGGAAGCCTACATAATCGCCCAGGGTTGCCATGAAGGTCAGGGCTACCACTACAGCAAACCCTTGCCGGCCCGGGAGCTGACTGCGTTCCTCAAACAGGCCCAGCGCAACCAGGTTTCGATTCTCTAACCCCTGTACGCATTGCTCGAAGCGGTCAACCCACGCATTTGAATATTTACGTGACTGCCCCTTTACACAAAATGCAAATCTTTCGCATTATGTTGCAGTTTTGCGTGCCCCCCGGTACGCCTGTCCAACCTCTCGACGCAGGAATTCGCCATGATTCGTATGCCTCTGGCCACCGCCAGTCTGTTGGCCATTGCCATCTCTCTCGCCGGTTGCGGCGACAGCAAGGACAAGGACAAAGCCGCCGCACCGCAAGCCCCGGCCACCACCTCGGCTACCGCCCCTGCTGCCGCTGGCGCCGTCGACGAGGCAGCGGCCAAGGCCGTGGTCAAGCATTACGCCGACATGGTCCACGCCGTCTACAGCGACTCGCTGAGCACCGCCAAGACCCTGCAAACCGCGATCGACGCCTTCCTTGCCAAGCCCAGCGACGAAACCCTGAACGCTGCCAAAGCCGCCTGGGTCGCTGCCCGTGTGCCATACCTGCAGAGCGAAGTGTTCCGCTTCGGCAACACCATCATCGACGACTGGGAAGGCCAGGTGAATGCCTGGCCGCTGGACGAAGGCCTGATCGACTATGTCGACAAGAGCTACGAGCATGCTCTGGGCAACCCTGGCGCGACCGCCAACATCATCGCCAATACCCAGGTTCAGGTCGGCGAAGACAAGGTTGACGTCAAGGACATCACCCCGGAGAAGCTCGCCAGCCTGAACGAGCTGGGCGGCTCCGAAGCCAACGTTGCCACCGGTTACCACGCCATCGAATTCCTGCTCTGGGGCCAGGACCTCAACGGCACCGGCCCGGGCGCCGGCGCCCGTCCTGCCTCCGACTACCTGGAAGGCCAGGGCGCTACCGGCGGCCACAACGAGCGCCGCCGTGCCTACCTCAAAGCCGTGACCCAACTGCTGGTCAACGACCTCGAGGAAATGGTCGGCAACTGGGCACCGAACGTTGCCACCAACTACCGTGCCACCCTCGAAGCCGAGCCAGTGGCCGACGGCCTGCGCAAGATGCTGTTCGGCATGGGCAGCCTGTCGCTGGGCGAACTGGCTGGCGAGCGCATGAAGGTTTCCCTGGAAGCCAATTCGCCTGAAGACGAGCAGGACTGCTTCAGCGACAACACCCACAACTCGCACTTCTATGACGCCAAGGGCATCCGCAACGTCTACCTGGGCGAGTACACCCGCACCGACGGCACCAAGCTGAGCGGCCCGAGCCTGTCGTCGCTGGTGGCCAAGATCGACGCCGCCACCGACACCACCCTCAAGGCCGACCTGCAAGCAACCGAAGCCAAGATTCAGGTGATGGTCGACCATGCCGCCAAAGGCGAGCACTACGACCAGCTGATCGCGGCCGACAACGCTGCCGGCAACCAGATCGTGCGTGACGCCATCGCCGCCCTCGTCAAGCAGACCGGTGCGATCGAACAGGCCGCAAGCAAACTGGGCATCGCCAACCTGGCACCGGACACCGCTGATCACGAGTTCTGATTCAGCGGCGGCTTGATAGAGGCGACCTTCGGGTCGCCTTCTTTATGCGCATCATCGCGGGTCGAGCCCGCTCCCACAGGATTGGTGCAGGCAGGTCCACTGGAGGAGCCGGCTTGCCCCGCGATAGATTTCATCGAGCAAACGCAAATCCCTCTTATTCAATTACCCCGAGCCTGCTAAGCTTGCACGCCGGTTTTTTGCCCAAGCCCCAGGATTATTGATGTCCTCGTTGCTTCCCCGTCTCAGCCCCCTGCTTCTGGTCGCCGTTCTGGCCGGTTGCGACGACGCCCCGCGATTCACCCAGGCCGAGCCCGGTGAAGCGCTGGCCGGTGGCAAGGCGACGGTGAACAAGCGCGACCAGAACGCCTATTCCATGCCTTCGGCCAACCTGCCGCCGAGCCGGCGCCTGGACTTCAGTGTCGGCAACAGCTTTTTCCGCAGCCCCTGGGTGATTGCCCCGTCGACCACCACCGCCCGCGACGGCCTGGGCCCGCTGTTCAATACCAATGCCTGCCAGAACTGCCACATCAAGGACGGCCGCGGCCACCCGCCCGGGCCCAACGCCGCCAACGCGGTGTCGATGCTGGTGCGCCTGTCGATCCCCGATCAGCCGCAGTACGCCAAGGTTATCGAGCAACTGGGCATCGTCCCGGAGCCGGTGTATGGCGGTCAGTTGCAGGACATGGCGGTGCCGGGTGTCGCCCCCGAAGGCAAGGTGCGGGTCGAGTACGATACGCAACAGGTCACCTTCAAGGACGGCACCCAGGTCGAGCTGCGCAAGCCGCGCCTGCAGATCACCCAGCTGGGCTACGGGCCGATGCACCCCGATACGCGCTTCTCGGCCCGGGTCGCCCCGCCGATGATCGGCCTGGGTCTGCTCGAGGCCATCCCCGAGGCGGCGCTGCTGGCTAATGCCGACCCCGACGACCGCAACGGCGATGGCATCCGCGGCCGCGCCAACCGGGTCTGGGACGATGCCCAGGGCAAGACCGTGGTCGGCCGCTTCGGCTGGAAGGCCGGGCAGCCGAACCTCAATCAGCAGAACGTCCATGCGTTTTCCGGTGACATGGGCCTGACCACCAGCCTGCGGCCAATGGACGACTGCACCCCGGCGCAGACCGACTGCCTCAACGCCGCCAACGGCAACGGTGCCAACGGCGAGCAGGAAGTCAGCGACAACATCCTGCGCCTGGTGCTGTTCTATACCCGCAACCTGGCGGTGCCGGTGCGCAAGGACGTCGATTCGCCCCAGGTGCTGGCCGGCAAGAACCTGTTCCACCAGGCTGGCTGCCAAGGCTGCCACACGCCACAGTTCACCACCGCCAGCGACGCCGCCGAGCCGGAGCTGGCCAACCAGCTGATCCGCCCCTACAGCGACCTGCTGCTGCATGACATGGGCCCGGGCCTGGCCGACAACCGCAGCGAGTTCGCCGCCAGCGGCCAGGACTGGCGCACCGCGCCGCTGTGGGGTATCGGCCTGAACGAGACCGTCAGCGGTCACACCCAGTTTCTTCACGATGGCCGCGCCCGCAACCTGCTCGAAGCTGTGCTCTGGCACGGTGGCGAAGCCGAAGCGGCCAAACAGTACGTCTTGAGCTTCAACGCCGGGCAACGCACCGCGTTGCTGGCTTTCCTGAATTCACTTTAAGCAAAGGAGCCGGGCATGTTCCGTCCCAAACTGTTGTTCACCAGCCTTGCCGCCCTCGCCCTCGGCGCCTGCTCGCCGCAAGACCCGCAAGCGGTGACCTCGGCGGCGATCGCCAAACAGGTAATCCTGCCGACCTACAGCCGCTGGGTCGAAGCCGACCGCCAGCTGGCCGTCAGCGCCCTGGCCTTCTGTGAAGGCAAGGCGGACCTGGCCACTGCCCGCGCCGATTTTCTCCATGCGCAAAAAGCCTGGGCCGAGTTGCAGCCCTTGTTGATCGGCCCGCTGGCCGAAGGCAACCGTGCCTGGCAGGTGCAGTTCTGGCCCGACAAGAAGAACCTGGTCGGCCGTCAGGTCGAGCAACTGGTCAACGGTGACAAGCCACTCGACGCCGAAACCCTGGGCAAATCCAGTGTCGTCGTGCGCGGCCTGTCGGCCTACGAGTACATCCTCTTCGACAGCAAGCCGGATGCCGCCAACGCCGAACAGAAAGCCCGCTACTGCCCACTGCTGGTGGCCATCGGCGAGCACCAGAAGGCCCTGGCCGAGGAAATCCTCAAAGGCTGGAACAGCACCGACGGCATGCTCGCGCAGATGACCAAGTTCCCCAACCAGCGCTACGCCGATTCCCACGAGGCCATCGCCGACCTGCTGCGGGCCCAGGTTACCGCCCTGGATACCCTGAAGAAGAAACTCGGCGCGCCCATGGGCCGCCTGAGCAAGGGTATCCCGCAGCCGCTGCAGGCCGAGGCCTGGCGCAGCCACTCCTCGCTGAAAAGCCTGGAAGCCAGCCTCAATGCTGCCCAGACCGTCTGGGTCGGGGTCGACAACAAAGGCCTGCGCGGCCTGCTGGGCAAAGACCAGCAAGCCTTGGCGGACAAGATCGACGCCGCCTACGCCAACGCCTCCAAGCTGCTGGCCGGCAACCAGAAAACCCTCGGCGAGTTGCTCGACGACGAAGCCGGCCGCCAGCAGCTGAACACTATTTACGACAGCCTCAACGCCGTTCACCGCCTGCACGAAGGCGAGCTGGCCAAGGCGCTGGGCATCCAGCTGGGCTTCAACGCCAACGACGGTGACTGATCATGTTGCGACGCCAGGCTCTCAAACTCGGTAGCGTTGTGCTCAGCGCCCTCACCCTCGGCGGCTGGACCCTGTTTCGCAACAAGGCCGGCACGCCGCTGCTGCTCTCGGCGCGTGACGATGGCGACGGCAAGCACTACGCCGTCGGCTACCGCCTGGACGGCACCCAGGTGTTCGCCACCGAGGTGGGCCAGCGTTGCCATGACATCATCAACCATCCCGAACAGCCAATTGCCCTATTCGTCGCCCGCCGCCCCGGCACCGAGAGCTACCTGATCGACCTGCGCGATGGCCGCTTGCTGCAGACCATCACCTCGCAGCCGAACCGGCATTTCTACGGCCATGCGGTGATCCACAAGAGCGGCGAATGGCTCTACGCCACCGAGAACGACACCACCGACCCTGGCCGTGGCGTACTCGGTGTCTACCGTTTCGACGGCGAGCGCCTGAGCCATGCTGGCGAAATCTCGACCCACGGCATCGGCCCGCACCAGGTGTCGTGGATGCCCGATGGCGAAACCCTGGTGGTGGCCAACGGTGGCATCCGCACCGAGGCCGAAAGCCGGGTGGAGATGAACCTCGATGCCATGCAGCCGAGCCTGGTGCTGATGCAGCGCGACGGCACACTGCTGAGCAAAGAAGTACTCAGCCAGCAGATGAACAGCGTGCGCCATTTGGCGATTGCCGCCGACGGCACCATCGTCGCCGGCCAGCAGTTCATGGGCGCCAGCCACGAGACTGCCGAGCTGCTGGCGATCAAGCGCCCGGGCCAGGCCTTTGAAGCCTTCCCGGTGCCCGAGCAGCAATTGCAGTCCATGGCCCACTACACCGCCAGCGTCGCCATTCACAACGAGCTGCGCCTGGTGGCCCTGACCGCGCCACGGGCCAACCGGCTGTTTATCTGGGACCTGGACAGCGCCCAGGTACGCCTTGATGCACCGATGCCCGATTGCGCCGGTGTCGGCGCGGTGGCCGACGGTTTTGTCGTGACCTCAGGCCAAGGCCGTTGCCGCCTGTACGATTGCCGCAAGCCCGAACTGATCGGCCAGCCCCTGCAATTGCCGTCCGGGCTCTGGGACAACCACCTGCACCTGGCCTGAAAATAGCCGGGAACACAGGCTTCCCAGGCCCGGTCAACAGAGTAATATTCGGCTACATCGCACGTGGGCAGGATCGCCCGTCGTCGTGCCAAGCGAACAATAATTCGTCTCCAAGGAACTGGACTATGCTGCGCCGCCGCATGCTGATCATGTTGGGTGTTGTCTTGCTGCTCGTGCTGATCCTGGGGGGCTACAAGGCCTTTGCCATCTATCAGCAGATCCAGATGTTCTCGGCCCCCAAGCCGCCGATCAGCGTGGCGGCGACCGAGGCCAGCGAACGTGCCTGGCAGAACCGCCTGCCGGCCGTGGGCAGCCTCAAGGCGCTGCAAGGGGTCGACCTGAGCCTGGAGATCGCCGGCACGGTCAAGGCCCTGCAATTCGAGTCCGGGCAGAAAGTCAGCAAGGGCCAGTTGTTGTTGCAACTGGACAGCGATGTCGAAACCGCATTGCTGGGTACCGCCCTCGCCGACCTGGGCCTGGCCCAGGTCGACTACAACCGCGGCAGCCAGCTGGTCGGCAGCCAGGCGATTTCCAAGGGTGAGTTCGATCGCTTGAGCGCCCAGTTCAAGCGCAACAAGGCAGTGGTCGATCAACTCAAGGCGGCGCTGGCAAAAAAGAGCATCAATGCGCCCTTCAGCGGCACCATCGGCATCCGCCAGGTGGACGTTGGCGACTACCTGGCCAGCGGCACGGTGATCGCCACCTTGCAAGACCTGAGCAGCCTCTACGTCGATTTCTTCGTCCCCGAGCAGTCGATTCCCAAGCTGAGCATTGGCCAGCAAGTGCTGGTCAGCGTCGCCGCCTACCCGCAAGAGCACTTCCCCGGCAGCATCAGCGCGATCAACCCCAAGGTCGAGGACAGCACCCGCAACGTGCAGGTCCGCGCCACCCTGGCCAACCCCGACGGCAAGCTGCTGCCCGGCATGTTCACCAGCCTGCAGGTTTTGCTGCCCGACCCGCAGCCACAGGTGGTGGTGCCGGAAAGCGCGGTGACCTACACCCTGTATGGCAACTCGGTGTATGTCGCCACGGCGAAAAAGCCTGAAGACGGCAAAGTGCCAGACAACGCCGACGCCCAGCCAACCCTGATTGCCGAACGCCGCTTCGTCGAGACCGGCGAGCGCCGCGATGGCCTGGTGATCATCAGCAAGGGGCTCAAGGCCGGCGAAACGGTGGTCACCGCCGGCCAGTTGAAACTCACCCAGGGCGCGCCGATCAGCATCAGCCCGGACAAAGCCCTGCAAGCCCCCGACAGCCCGCCGCGCAGCAACTGATCAAGGAACCGTCATGGCCTTTACCGATCCGTTCATCCGCCGCCCGGTGCTGGCCAGCGTGGTCAGCCTGCTGATCGTGCTGCTGGGCTTCCAGGCCTGGAGCAAGTTGCCGATCCGCCAATACCCGCAAATGGAAAACGCCCTGATCACGGTGACCACCGCCTACCCCGGGGCCAACGCCGAAACCATCCAGGGCTACATCACCCAGCCGCTGCAGCAAAGCCTGGCCAGCGCCGAAGGCATCGACTACATGACCTCGGTGAGCCGGCAGAACTTCTCGGTGATTTCAATCTATGCGCGCATCGGCTCGGACAGCGACCGGCTGTTCACCGAGTTGCTGGCCAAGGCCAACGAGGTCAAGAACAAGCTGCCCCAGGACGCCGAAGACCCGGTGCTGAGCAAGGAGGCCGCCGACGCCTCGGCGCTGATGTACGTAAGCTTCTACAGCAGCGAGTTGAGCAACCCGCAGATCACCGATTACCTGTCGCGGGTCATCCAGCCCAAGCTTGCGACCCTGCCGGGCATGGCCGAAGCCGAGATCCTCGGCAACCAGCTGTTCGCCATGCGCCTGTGGATCGACCCGGTAAAGCTTGCCGGCTACGGCCTGAGCGCCAACGACGTGACCCAGGCGGTGCGCGGCTACAACTTCCTTTCGGCGGCCGGCGAGCTCAAGGGCGAGTACATCGTCACCAGTATCAACGCCACCACCGAGCTCAAGAGCGCCGAAGCCTTCGCCAATATCCCGCTCAAGACCAGTGGCGACAGCCGGGTGCTGCTCGGCGACGTGGCGCGGGTTGAAATGGGCGCCGAGAACTACGACACCGTGAGCTCCTTCGACGGCACGCCGTCGGTGTACATCGGCATCAAGGCCACCCCCGGGGCCAACCCGCTGGAAGTGATCAAGGAGGTGCGCAAGCTCATGCCCGAGCTTGAAAGCCAGCTACCGCCGAACCTGAAATCCTCGATCGCCTACGACGCCACGCTGTTCATCCAGGCCTCGATCGACGAAGTGGTCAAGACCCTGGTCGAAGCGGTGCTGATCGTCATCGTCGTGGTCTTCCTGTTCCTCGGCGCCTTGCGCTCGGTGCTGATCCCGGTCATTACCATCCCGCTGTCGATGATCGGCGTGCTGTTTTTCATGCAGTTGATGGGCTATTCGCTGAACTTGCTCACCTTGTTGGCCATGGTCCTGGCCATCGGCCTGGTGGTCGATGACGCTATCGTCGTGGTGGAAAACATCCACCGTCATATCGAAGAAGGTAAATCGCCCTACGACGCGGCCCTGGAAGGCGCTCGCGAAATTGCCATGCCGGTGGTGTCGATGACCATCACTCTGGCGGCGGTGTACGCCCCTATCGGCTTTCTGCAGGGGCTCACCGGCGCGCTGTTCAAGGAGTTTGCCCTGACCCTGGCCGGCGCCGTGGTGATTTCCGGGATCGTCGCCCTGACCCTGTCACCGATGATGTGCGCCCTGCTGTTGCGGCACGAGCAGAACCCCAGCGGCCTGGCCCACCGTCTGGATGTACTCTTCGAACGGCTCAAACTGCGCTACCAGAAAACCCTCCATGGCACCCTCAACACCCGGCCGGTGGTGCTGGTGTTCGCGCTGATCGTGCTGTGCCTGATTCCGGTGTTTCTGATGTTCACCAAGAACGAGCTGGCGCCCGATGAAGACCAGGGCATCATCTTCATGATGGCCACCGCCCCGCAGCCAACCAACCTCGATTACCTGAACAGCTACACCGACGAGTTCATCAAGATCTTCAAAGACTTCCCCGAGTACTATTCGTCGTTCCAGATCAACGGCTTCAACGGCGTGCAATCGGGCATCGGCGGCTTTTTGCTCAAGCCGTGGAACGAACGCGAGCGCACCCAGATGCAGCTGCTGCCATTGGTACAGGCCAAGCTCGAAGGCATCAGCGGCCTGCAGATCTTCGGCTTCAACCTGCCCTCGCTACCGGGCACCGGTGAAGGCTTGCCGTTCGCCTTCGTGATCAACACCGCCAACGACTACGCCTCGTTGCTGGAGGTGGCCGAACGGGTCAAGGCGCGTGCCCAGGCGTCGGGCAAGTTCGCCTTCCTCGACATCGACCTGGCCTTCGACAAGCCCGAGGTGGTGGTCGATATCGACCGCGCCAAGGCGGCGCAGATGGGCGTGTCCATGGACGCCCTGGGCGGCACCCTGGCGACCCTGCTGGGCGAGGCGGAGATCAACCGCTTCACTATCGACGGGCGCAGCTACAAGGTCATTGCCCAGGTCGAGCGGCCCTACCGCGACAACCCCGACTGGCTGAACAACTACTACGTGAAGAACCAGCAGGGGCAGATGCTGGCGTTGTCGACCCTGATCAGCATCAGCGACCGCGCCCGCCCGCGTCAGCTCAACCAGTTCCAGCAACTGAACTCGGCGATCATCCAGGGCTTCCCGATGGTCAGCATGGGCGAGGCGCTGGATACCGTGCGCACGATTGCCCGTGAGGAAGCGCCGGAGGGCTACGGCTTTGACTATGGCGGCGCGGCGCGTCAGTTCGTTCAGGAAGGCAGCGCCCTGTGGGTAACCTTCGGCCTGGCGCTGGCGATCATCTTCCTGGTACTGGCGGCGCAATTCGAAAGCTTGCGCGACCCGCTGGTGATCCTGGTGACTGTGCCGCTGTCGATCTGCGGGGCGTTGATTCCCCTGTTCCTGGGGATCTCGAGCATGAACATCTATACCCAGGTGGGCCTGGTGACCCTGATCGGGCTGATCAGCAAGCACGGCATCCTGATCGTCGAGTTCGCCAACCAGTTGCGCCAGCAAAAAGGCCTGAGCGCCCGCGAAGCGGTGGAAGAAGCCGCAGCCATCCGCCTGCGCCCGGTGCTGATGACCACTGCGGCGATGGTATTTGGCATGGTGCCGCTGATCCTTGCCACCGGCGCCGGCGCGGTCAGCCGCTTCGACATCGGCACGGTGATCGCCACCGGCATGTCGGTGGGCACCTTGTTCACCCTGTTCGTGCTGCCGTGCATCTATACCTTGCTGGCCAAGGCCGATGCGCCGCAAGCCGCCACGCAAACGGTATGAAATGCAAAAGGCCTCGTCGATGACGAGGCCTTTGCCCGAACGACTTGCAAGGTTTCAGCCGCTGGCGCGTACGCCCTGGCTCAACCCGAACAGCAACAACAGCAGATCGTGATCGGGTTTGGCATCGACCTGGGGCTTGACCACCCGGGGCAACGGACATTGCGCACCGGCGTCGACCTTGCTGACTATTTGCGGGCGTGGCTCTTCCCACGCGGCCACGGCGACAGTTGCCACGCCCAGCGCCATCAGCAGGAACACACCTCGAGCTATTTCTAGTTTCATTACTCTAAACCTTTGACAGCGCTGCCAAACGCCATCTGGTAAAAATAGAGCAGTTTTTGCCACTCTGCGTCAGTGAAAGACGAATGGCGGCGCAATTGTTTAAGGTCGTTGGCGGCGGCGCGCTGGCAACTGATGCGTCGGCGGCATTTCTCCAGGTCCAGCAGGGCCACCTCGGCCCTGGCCTCGGCGCCCTCACCGACGACCTTGACGAACACGTGCTTGCCATACAGGCAACCATGCTGCCAGTGGCCACGGTGCATGCGCACCAGGTTCTGCGCCAGGTCCAGCAGGACCCGCTCGTGTAACGCCGGGTGAAAGCGCTCACGGGCGCCTGCGGAGAACCAGCTGTCGATGTCCTCGAACCCTTCCAGCGCCTCGCTGACCAACAACGCCCGCCACTGATGCTGGGCATCGCGCTCGACGCCGCAATAGACGATATGCGGCACCCGCACGCCAAGCTGCTCGAAACTGTTCAGGGCCTCGTACTCACGGAGCACGGTGGGCCGGCCGAAGGGGTGCAAAAGGCTGCGGTAGATATGGCCGATCTGACGCTTGGCATAGAACGTATGGCCCGTGTCGTCGCTCAGGCGTTGTACACCACTCTCGCCGCCGCGACGCTGATTGGGCTCCTCGACCCATTCACCCTGCTGCTGCCAGAAATGATCGAACTGATCCTTGTTCGTCGTTGCTGCTGTGCGCTCAAACCCCATGCCCCGCTCACCCCTTACGCAATAGATAGACTCGCCACATGGCATAGAACGGCAAGAAGTCCAATCGTTCCTGAATGCGGAACCCTGCGGCTTCGAATTCTTCTTCAACCGTAGCAGCTGGTAACACAAAACGATTCTGGTAACTGCCCTGCCCGCTTTCGGCGTAACGCCGTTGCTCGAGCTTTTTGCGCCGCCAGGCTTTGAAGTTGCCATCCACCCACAGCGAAACGATCACGCTGTCGCGGGTAACTCGTTGAAATTCCGAGAGTAATGTCTTGCGATGGGCGGCTTCACCGATGTGATGCATCAGCCGCATGCAAAAAATACTGTCGACCGAGTTATCCGGTAAATCGATGGCGAAGGCAGATGTCTGCAAGGTACGTACCCGTTCCACCACATGGGCCGGCTGCGAGGCGCGTGCAGTTTCGAGCATGGCTTCGGAGTTGTCGGCGCCGATGATCACCCGGTTGGGTTTTTCTGCCAGCAACGGCCAGAAACGCCCGGCGCCGCACGGCAGGTCGAGGACCAGCCCGGGCTCGCCAGCCAGCGCCAGGGCGCGACGGGCCAGTTGCTCGTCACGCTGGTGGGACATCCGCCGCGCCAGGCCATCCTGGTGCTTGAGGAAGTATTCCTGGGCGTGCTGCTGGTCGTACTTTTCCGAAAACTCGAGTTTGATAGGGCTACGCATTGTGCATCTCCTGACTCCAATGCGCTCACCTTAGGCAGGCAAGCGTTGGCGTCAGGTCATGCTGGTGTGAAAAATTTGTTAGTTTTCACGGTAAAGGTTTCAACAAATTACAAACTTTCACACCGGGCCAATGCCCTGTTACCCCTCGAGCGGCCGCTCGGGCGCCAGGCTCAGGTCGACATGGAAGCGGCAGCCGTGGGGCACCATGGCGCTAAGGCTGACCGTCCAGCCCTGGTCGTCACAGATCCGCTGCACCAGCGACAAGCCCAGGCCCAGGCCTTCGCCACGCCGTTCGTCGCCGCGCACGAACGGCCGGAACATGGCTTCGCGCTGCTCTTCGGGAATCCCCACGCCACTGTCCTCGACCAGAAACCCGGCAGGCTCCAGGGTCAGGCGGATAAAGCCTTGGTCGGTGTAGTGCGCGGCGTTGCGCAGCAGGTTGCCCATCACCGCCTGCAGAAAGGTGGCGTTGAACAAGGTCGAGGTTGCGGCCTTGGGGTCGTACAGCAAGGTCAGGCCTTTCTGCTCGATGGTGTCGCGCCAGACGCCAATCAGGTCATCGGCGACTTCCTTCATGGTTGCCTGCGAGGCCACTGCGCCTTCGTCGCGCTGGGCACGGGCAAGCATCAGGAAGGTTTTCACCAGTTCCTGCATCTCTTCAGTGGCGCGGGCGATACGTTCGACCTGGGAGCGCGCCCGGGGCTCCATGTTGGGGTTGACCAGCAACAGCTCGCAGGAGCTGGCCAGCACCATCAGCGGCGTGCGCAGCTCGTGGCTGACGTCGCTGGTAAACAGGCGTTCACGGGTCAGGGCATCGCGCAGACGCCCAAGGGTGTCGTCGAAGGCCACCGCCAGCTGGCCGACTTCATCCGCGGCGTAATCTGGTGCCAAAGGTGGTGCCAGGCCGAGCAACTGGTCGCGATGACGGACCTGGCGCGCCAGGCGGATCACCGGCGCCATAACCCGGCGGGCCAGGACCCAGCCGAGGAACACTGCCAGCGCCAGGCTCAACACGAAGCCGACCACCACGACGGCGAACAGCACCCGCTCGCGTTCTTCGAAATCGCTCTGGTCCTGGAGCAGGACATAGCGCCGGCCATCAACGATTTCGACCATCGCGTGGTAGGACAAGTCTTCGCGAAACACTTCGTGAAAGCCTCGTTCGAGATGGCGCAAATCCTTGGGCAGTTCGAATTCGTCGCGCCCGCCGCTGAAATAGAACAGTTGGTCCGGCCGTGGCCGGTGGCTCCAGTCGCCGACGCTGTCCATGCGCAGCAAGCGCTGCAGATCGCCGCCCAGTACCGCGGAAATCAGCCGCTCTTCGACCAGGTGCACGGTGGCGACGATGCCAAAGGCAAACGCCCCGGCCACCAGTGCGCTCATCAGGGCAAAAGCAATGATGATGCGCTGGGCAAGGCTCTGTCTAAACTCCATCACGGCCCTCGGCCAGACGATAGCCGACGCCGTGGACGGTATGCAGCAGGGGTTTTTCGAAGGGTTTGTCGATCACCTGGCGCAACTGGTGAACATGGCTGCGCAGGCTGTCGCTGTCCGGGCAGTCATCGCCCCACAGCGCCTCTTCGAGCACTTCGCGGCGCAGTACGTGCGGGCTCTTCTGCATCAGCACAGCCAGCAGCTTGAGGCCCACCGGGTTGAGTTTGAGCAGCTTGCCTTCGCGGGTCACTTCCAGGGTGTCCAGGTCGTAGATCAGGTCGCTGATCTGCAAGGTCCGGCGACCGCCGCCCTGGGCCCGGCGCAGTACTGCCTCGATGCGCGCGGCCAGCTCCGACAGCGCAAACGGCTTGAGCAGGTAATCGTCAGCGCCAGAACGAAAACCCTGCAAGCGGTCATCGAGCTGGTCTCGGGCGGTGAGCATGATCACCGGGGTATCACGCCGGGCATCTTCGCGCAGACGCTTGCACAGGGTGTAGCCGTCGATGCCGGGCAGCATGATGTCGAGCACGATCAGGTCGTAGTGCTCGGTAGCGGCCAGGTGCAGGCCGGACAGGCCATCCTGGGCACAATCCACCGTGTAGCCCTTCAGGCCCAGGTAGTCGGCCAGGTTGGCCAGGATATCGCGGTTGTCTTCAACCAGTAGAATTCGCATTGGGGTGTCTCCGGTCCGACGCTTTTGCCTGCTTGGCAGGCGCAGCTTAAGGCCATCAGCGCCGCCAGGCTAGGTCGGCGCGACTTTATTGCAGGTTAACGTTTTTTTCACCGAGCCTTCACGGACAGGTGATGGCGGCTGCCCGAGAATTGCCGGTCGGACTCCCCTTTGACCTGCCTGGACTTGCCATGTCACTACCCGCCTACTCCCGTCCGCTGAATTTCTGGATCGCCCTGGGCATTCCCGCCATTACCGCACTCATATTGATCCTGCTGGAGCTGACCTCGCTGGACATGGACCTGGCCAAGCTGGCGTTCGATCCGGTAGCCGGGCAGTTCATCGGCCGGCACAGCTATTTTCTCGAAGATATCCTGCACGACCGGGCCAAACAGGCGGTAATCGCCCTCGGTTTGCTGGCGATTGTCGCCTTCGCCGTGAGTTTCTTCTGGTCGCGGCTGTTCAGCTGGCGGCGGGAACTGGGTTGCCTGGTGCTGGCCATGGGTTTGTCGACCAGCTTTGTCACCCCGGTTAAGGCAGTAACTGCGGTGCAGTGCCCGTGGAGCCTGAGCGAGTTTGGTGGCAAGGAAACCTACAGCGAGCTGCTCAGCCCGCGCCCGGCTACCG
This sequence comes from Pseudomonas sp. NPDC087612, assembly GCF_044743505.1. Taxonomy (NCBI): domain Bacteria; kingdom Pseudomonadati; phylum Pseudomonadota; class Gammaproteobacteria; order Pseudomonadales; family Pseudomonadaceae; genus Pseudomonas; species Pseudomonas sp. NPDC087612. The sequence continues at coordinate 215,271 of NZ_JBIUWO010000004.1, read as the reverse complement.
ACAAGCCCGGACGCTGCTGGCCAGGCGGCCATGCGGCAACCGGTTTTACCCTGTTTGCACTGTTTTTTGTTTTGCGTGATCGGCGCCCGCGCCTGGCCAGGGCCGCGCTGGTATTCGCCTTTGGCCTGGGTACGCTGTTTTCGGTGGGGCGCATGCTGCAGGGCGCGCACTTTTTTTCGCACAACGTATGGACGGCGGTGTTTTGCTGGCTGATCAGCCTTGGCTGTTACTACTGGGTGCTGTATCGCCGGCCGGTTGAGGTCAAGCAGGACGCGCTGGTTGCTGCAAAGTAAAAACGCAGGCATAAAAAAGCCCCGCACAAGGCGGGGCTTTTTATCGAGCGGGTAAGGCTGGCTTACATCATGCCGCCCATGCCACCCATACCACCCATGCCGCCCATGTCTGGCATGCCGCCGCCAGCACCAGCTTCCACTGGAGCGTCAGCAACCATGGCTTCGGTGGTGATCATCAGACCGCCAATCGAAGCTGCAGCTTGCAGGGCCGAACGGGTTACTTTGGCAGGGTCGAGGATACCCATCTCGATCATGTCGCCGTACTCGCCGGTAGCAGCGTTGTAACCGAAGTTGCCGGAACCTTGCTTGACCTTGTCGACAACCACGCTTGGCTCGTCGCCGGCGTTGGCAACGATCTGACGCAGTGGCGCTTCAACAGCGCGACGCAGCAGCTGAATACCGACGTTCTGGTCTTCGTTGTCGCCTTTGAGCTCGGAGATAGCTTGCAGCGAGCGAACCAGGGCAACACCACCGCCAGGCACCACGCCTTCTTCGACGGCTGCACGGGTAGCGTGCAGGGCGTCTTCAACGCGGGCTTTCTTCTCTTTCATTTCGACTTCGGTGCCAGCACCGACCTTGATCACGGCAACACCGCCAGCCAGCTTGGCCAGACGCTCTTGCAGTTTTTCACGGTCGTAGTCCGAGGAAGTCTCGGCAACCTGAGCGCGGATCTGGGTGATGCGCGCTTCGATATCGCCTTGAACACCAGCGCCGTCGACAATGATGGTGTTTTCCTTGGACAGGGTCACACGCTTGGCGTTACCCAGGTGCTCCAGGGTAGCGGACTCCAGGCTCAGGCCGATTTCTTCGGAGATCACGGTACCGCCGGTCAGGACAGCGATGTCCTGCAGCATGGCCTTGCGGCGATCGCCGAAACCAGGGGCCTTGACTGCAGCAACCTTGACGATGCCGCGCATGTTGTTGACCACCAGGGTGGCCAGCGCTTCGCCTTCGACGTCTTCAGCCACGATCAGCAGCGGACGGCCGGCCTTGGCAACGGCTTCCAGAACTGGCAGCAGTTCGCGGATGTTGGAGATTTTCTTGTCAACCAGCAGCAGCAGCGGGCCATCCAGCTCGGCAACCATGGTGTCTGGCTTGTTGACGAAGTAAGGGGACAGGTAGCCGCGGTCGAACTGCATGCCTTCTACGACCGACAGTTCGTTTTCCAGGCCCGAGCCTTCTTCGACGGTAATCACGCCTTCTTTACCGACTTTTTCCATGGCTTCGGCGATGATGTCACCGATGGAGTTGTCGGAGTTGGCCGAGATGGTGCCGACCTGAGCGATGGCCTTGGAATCGGCGCATGGCTTGGACAGGGACTTCAGCTCTTTGACGATGGCGATGGTGGCTTTGTCGATACCACGCTTGAGGTCCATCGGGTTCATGCCGGCAGCAACGGCTTTCAGGCCTTCGCTGACGATGGCCTGAGCCAGAACGGTAGCGGTGGTGGTGCCGTCACCAGCTTCGTCGTTGGCCTTGGAGGCAACGTCTTTCAGCAGCTGGGCGCCCATGTTTTCAAAGGCGTCTTTGAGCTCGATTTCTTTGGCAACCGACACACCGTCTTTGGTGATGGTTGGAGCGCCGAAGCTCTTGGCCAGAACAACGTTACGGCCTTTCGGGCCCAGGGTGGCTTTTACAGCGTCAGCCAGAACGTTGACACCAACGAGCATTTTCTTACGGGCGGAGTCGCCGAATTTTACGTCTTTAGCAGCCATGATCGTTTAATCCTTGAATACTTTGGAGTAACGGGAAACCAGCGGAATCAGCCTTCGATGACAGCGAGAATTTCGTTCTCAGCCATCACCAGCAGGTCTTCGCCGTCAACTTTCACAGTGTTGCTGCCCGAGTAAGGGCCGAAAACCACCTTGTCACCCACTTTCACGGCCAGCGCACGCACTTCACCGTTGTCCAGGATGCGACCGGTACCTACAGCGACGACTTCGCCACGGTTAGGTTTTTCAGCGGCCGAACCTGGCAGAACGATACCGCCAGCGGTTTTCGATTCTTCTTCGCTGCGACGGATAACGACGCGGTCATGCAGAGGACGAAGCTTCATTGTCGATCTCTCCTAATTGTGGTTTTCATCGGCCGGTATAGACACCGGCGGGTTGATGCTTGCGGCGTAGCCGCTCGTAGCCCGCGGGGCGGACCACACATGTAATGTCTGGTGCAAATCACCAGAAACCTTGCGGTGACCCATACATGAGGTCGCCAAGAGCAATTACAAGGCTTGGCTGTGAAAATTTTTAGCGATCGGCGCTGCACAAAGCAAAACGGCCCCGATAGGGGCCGTTGGCAAAGCACAGGTAACCTTTACAAGTCCCGTGGATTGCGCAGGTTAGGCTGAGCAGGATCTTCACGACCGACCACTTCACCTTCGATCACCGTTGGCTGGTGGCCACCGGGCTGGCCCGGCCGCGCCATGAACGGATCATCGCCAAAGGCGCGCTGGCGCATGGCCTGGGCCTCGGCGCGCTCGCGCATCTTGCGCCCGAGCAAGCGACGGGTGAACGGCAGCAGGCAGACCAGGCCGATCACGTCACTGATGAAGCCGGGCAACAGCAGCAGGCCGCCACCGAGCGCCAGCATCAGGCCGTGGAACATGTCCTCGGCCGGCAGCTCGCCGCGCTGCAGGCTCTCGCGGGCACGCAGGGCGGTGGCCAGGCCCGCCACCCGCACCACCAGCACGCCCAGGGCGGAGCCGGCGATGATCAGCAGCAGCGCCGGAAAGAAGCCGATCGCGGTGCTGACCTTGAAAAACACATACAGCTCCAGCACCGGAAAAATCAGAAACAGCAATAGAAAAGCACGCATCAACGGTTCCTCTGCGCAAGATGTCCTTGCAGTAGACCTTTAATGGATGCGATCCCTCGCCATTTCAAGCCTCGGCGCTCTCACGCTGCGGCCATTGATCGGCGCGCGCCAGAAAAACCAGGGCTTCGCGCACTTGTATCGGAGTGTTGCAAGGCGCCGCGAACGGCAGCCAGTGCAGCGCCTGACCAATGCGCAGGTGCATGCCCTCGCTGTCGATGCCGACCATCTGCGCCGCCGTGCCCTGAGGCAGGCCGCTGAGCTGGACGTAGTGCTCGATGGCGTTGGCATGATCGCTGTTCATGTGCTCGATCATGCTCTGTTCGGCCTTGCCGGCAAAGGGGTTGGCCAGGTTCAGGTGATCGATCCAGTGGATTGCGCCGAAGCCGCCGATGTAGCGATGGCGCACCGGCTTGAGCACCCAAAAGTCGAAATCGTGGGCTTTATGGTAGTTGGCCGATTCGGGGAAATAGCGATAGTAGCGCTCTGCTGCGGTTTCGATCGCCTCGCCCTCGACCAGCTGTTGCGCCTCGGCCAGCACGGTCAGGCGGCCCACCGCCTGGACGTCCTCGGCATCGCGCTCGCCCACCAGCAACGAGCATTTGGGGTCTTTTTGCAGGTTGTGGGTGTGCTGGGCAATGCGGCTGATCAGGATCAACGGGTTGCCGTCGGCATCCAGGCAATAGGGCACCACTGATCCGAACGGAAAGCCCGGCATCGATTTGGAATGGGTCGACAGCACCCCGCGGTATTCCTTGAGCAGCAGCTCCCGTGCCTGTGTTGCGGCTTTAGCGCTCACTGTATGACTCCCCGCTCGATAATCGTCGTAATGCCGAGCGTGCATGCGCGCACGCCCAGGCTAGTTAACCGACAAAATAATCATTATCGCCCGGTGTTGCCAGCGTGCTTACCAGGCCACACCGAAACCTGCGGTATAGCGGGTCTTGTCCAGGTCGCTGTCGCGGGTGCCGCTGATGATGTCTTTCTCGGCCTTGAGGTTGAGCGAGGCCCACTCGGTAACCTTGTAGCGCAGGCCGACCTCGGCATCCAGGGCGTACTCGGCGACGCCGCCCAGCGGTTTGCCGACTTCGCCGTTGGTGAAGAACTCGACGCGCTTGCCAATCAGGTAGCGGTTGTAGTCCCACTTCATGGCCAGCGAGTAGAAGTTGTCCTTGCCGCCGTCGGCGTATTCATAGTCGGTACGGTTGACCAGCGAACCGAGCGAGAACGCGCCCAGTTCGTCATCCCAGAACTGGTAGCCCGGGCCGGTACCCACGGTGCGCTGGCGGGCGAGGTCTTCGATGTGGTCACGCTTGTATTCCAGACGGCCCTGCCAGAACCACTTCTCGGTGATGAAGCGGTCCAGCGCGTATTCGGCGCTCCAGTTGTTGGTGGTGGTGACCTCGTCCTTGCTTTCGCGGTTGTATTCGCCTTCGGCCTGATGGCGCCAGCGGCCGTGACGGGCGGTGGTCTTGAAGTCGATGTCGTAGTCGTCGCTGTCGGTTTCGGCGCGCTTATAGTCCATGGCCAGGTCGACATTGCCCTTCCACGACAGGTCCTCGACCACAGGCTTTGGCTTCATGATCTGCTGGATGCTGGCCAGTTCGACAGTCTTGGGGGCCTCGCCGTTGGCCAGAACGACCTTGCCGTCTTCGGCAGCCTGCAGCGACTTGGCTTTTTCGCCGCTGTAGGCGTCTTGCTTGACCAGCAACTCCTGATCGCTTTCCAGGGTCTGCACCTGCTTCCAGTCCAGGGCGATGGAGCCGCCATAAGGCGTTTCGAGCAACAGTTTGCCGCCATCGAAAACCTTGATCTTGCCGCTCAGCTTGTCACCGTTTTTCATCCACACGGTGTCGGCAAGGGCGGGGGAACAGGCAGCAGCGAGGGCAACGCACAACAAGGCTCTAGGAAACATAAGCGGCAACGGACTCGGGTTCGCGAAAAAAGTCGGGCATTATCCAGATACCCGCCATCAGAGCAAGGACTGACCTGCCCCATGTCGATGAGTTCAATTCTTATTTGCTCGAACAAACCTGCGCGTGCAGCGCGCAATAAGCGAATCCCGCGATGAACGGGATTCCCGGCGATCCGACCGAAAGCGCCGAAGCCCGACGAATGGCACTCTACCTGGTGCTTGGCCAGGTGCCCGCGGGCAAGGTGATCAGCTACGGCGAACTGGCGCAACTGGCAGGTTTAGGCCGTGCGGCGCGCTGGGTCGGGCGTACCCTCAGCCAGTTGCCCAGCGATACCCAGTTGCCCTGGCACCGGGTGCTGGGCGCCGGCGGACGCCTGAGCCTGGCCCTGGGCACCCCTTCAGGCGATGAACAGCGGGCCCGGCTGCGCGCAGAAGGCATCACCTTGCACAATAATCGTGTGGATATGTTGCGCCATGGCTGGCGCCCGATGGAGCACAGCGGTTAGAGTGCGCGCTTTGTTTTCGTAAACTTGAGGCAGATGTTGGCCCATGCCCCGTAAAACCTGGCGCGCTGCGCTCGCTGCCTATGCCAGCCCGTCGACACTGGTGCTGTTGTTGCTCGGCTTTGCCGCCGGCCTGCCTTACATGCTGGTGTTTTCGACCCTGTCGGTATGGCTGCGCGAGGCCGGCGTGGCCCGTGAAACCATCGGCTATGCCAGCCTGATCGGCCTGGCCTATGCCTTCAAATGGGTGTGGTCGCCGCTGCTCGACCAATGGCGCCTGCCGTTGCTCGGCAAACTCGGGCGCCGCCGCTCCTGGCTGGTGCTGTCGCAAATCCTGGTGGTTATCGGCCTGATCGGCATGGGCTTCTGCGACCCGCAAAAGCACCTGTCCTGGCTGATTGCCCTGGCGGTGCTGGTGGCCTTTGCCTCGGCCACCCAGGACATTGCTGTCGACGCCTACCGCCTGGAAATCGCCGATGACCAGCGCCAGGCCGCGCTGGCCGCCAGCTACATGGCCGGCTACCGGGTTGCCGCGCTGCTGGCTACCGCCGGTGCCTTGTTCTTCGCCGAAGGCTTCGGCTCAACCGGCTTCAGCTACCTGCACAAGGCCTGGACCGGCACCTACGTGCTGTTCGGCGTGATGATGCTGCCGGCGCTGATCACCACCCTGCTGATGCGCGAACCGCCGGTGCCACTGCGCACCCAGCTGTCGGCGGCGCGCTACGGCCTGGCCCACCAGCTGGTGTCGGTGTTCGTGCTGATCATCCTGCTGGTGTCGGTACCGGCTACCTTCACCCAGCTGTACAACACCGATTTCGCCAGCGTGCTGTTCGAAGGCGTGAGCCTGCTCGACTTGCTGCTCGAAGACCGCGCCTTCCTGCGCGCAATCCTCTATATCACCCTCACCGCCCTGTGCCTGTCGTCCATGGGCCGCCGCGGCCTGGCACCGGTGCTGACGCCGGTCAACGACTTCATCACCCGCTATCGCTGGCAGGCCCTGCTGCTGCTCGGGTTGATCGCCACCTACCGGATGTCCGACACGGTGATGGGCGTAATGGCCAACGTGTTCTACATCGACCAGGGCTTCACCAAGGACCAGATCGCCAGCGTCAGCAAGATCTTCGGCCTGATCATGACCCTGGTGGGTGCCGGTTTCGGCGGCTTGCTGATTGTGCGCTTCGGCATCTTGCCGATCCTGTTCATCGGCGGCGTGGCGTCGGCGGCGACCAACATCCTGTTCCTGATGCTCGCCGACATGGGCGCCAACCTGCAGATGCTGATCGTCACCATCTCGCTGGACAACTTCAGCTCGGGCCTGGCCACCTCGGCGTTTGTCGCCTACCTGTCGAGCCTGACCAACCTGAAGTTCTCGGCGACCCAGTACGCCCTGCTCAGCTCGATCATGCTGCTGTTGCCGCGGCTGATCGGCGGCTATTCAGGGGTCATGGTCGAGAAGTTCGGCTACCACGACTTCTTCCTGATCACCGCCCTGCTCGGCGTGCCGACCCTGATCCTGATCGCCCTGCAATGGCGTCAGGAGCGCGGCAAGCCAGAGCCGGTCGAGCATCAGGTTGCAGAACGCCCCTGAACCGCGCTGAGGCTATCGCCGGGATTACTCCGGGATAGCCTCTGGCAGGTTGCTGGAAGCGCTCAGAACGACCCTCAGCGGCCATAGCGCAAGAATCCCCGCAGCGCCCGCCGCCAGGGCGAAGTGCACCAGGCTGGCACCCGCGCCGAGCATCGCCAGCAACGCCCCGCCAAGGCCCAGCAGGGCAATGGTGATCATCCCCAGCATCGCCGACACCAGGCCCTTGCTCTGCTCGCTGGAAAACAGCGTCATGCGGTACAGCACCGCGTTGGCGATGCCCAGGCCCAGGGCGTACACCGACAGGCCGGCCACCAGGCTCAGCACCGAAGGCAGCAGCCAGGTGCCGAGCATCATGCCCAGCAAACCGATCAGAAACGGCCACAGCGCCCGCCGTACCAGGGTAGTCAGCGCGTAGCGGTCGGCGATGCGGTTGATGATCAGGTTGCCGAGGATCAACCCGCCGAACACTGGCAATTGCCACAGGGCGTAATCCAGGGTGCTCAGGCCCTCGTCATGGATCAGCAGCACCGGCGACAGGCCGATCCAGCCGATCAGCGGCAAGCCGACCAGACCCAGGGCGGCGCTGCCGGCGACAAAGCGGCGGTTGCTCAGCAGTTGCCCGTAGCCGGCCAGCAACGGCAGCAGGTGGATCGGCTGGAACGCCAGGCGTGAGCCGTCGCGGCGCTCGACGCCAAGGGTTTCCGGCATGAACCGGTACAGGGCAAACCAGGCCAGCACCGCCGCCGCGCCGAACAGCACGAACAGCCAGCGCCAGGACACCCACTCCAGCAGCAGGGTGCCGACCAATGGCCCGAGCAGCGGCGAGAGCAAGGCAATATTGGCCAGCAAGGCCATCATCCGCACCGCGTCGGCCTCGCTGAACGCCTCGTTGAGCGCCGGGTAGCTGACGGTCACGACAAAGCCCAGGCCGATGCCCTGCAGCAGGCGCAGCAGGTTGAACAACTCGATGCCCTGCACCCAGAAGGTAGCGATGCAGGCCAGGCAGAAGAACGCGCAGCCACCCAGCAGCAGCGGTCGCCGCCCGTAACGGTCGGCCAGCGGGCCGATCAGCCATTGCAGGACAACGCCGCCAAGCAGGTAGAGGTTCAGCGCGTGGGGAATGAATTCGGGGCTGGCGTTCAGGTCACCGACCACCACCGGCATCGCCGGCATTACCACGTCACTGGCGAGGTAAGTGAGCAGTTCGAACAGCGCCAGGGTCATGGCGAAACAAAACGCCCGCAACGGCGTGATGTTGATCAGGGGGGTAAGCATGATAAGACCGGGCAAACAGAAGTAAGCGAGCCTATATGCCAGAAAGCACCGGGCGCAGGTAGCGCGAAGACGTGAACAAGTGTAATGACTGCTGAAAGCATCGCGGGGCAAGCCCGCTCCTGCAGCATTGTGCAGGAGCGGGCTTGCCCCGCGATGGCCTCGGTCGTTACTGCACCGCCGCTTCCTGCACCACGCGGATCACCCGCTGCGGAAAGGGAATGTCGATGCCTTCGGCCTTGAGGCGGTCACGGGCATGCTCGTTGAGCATGAACAGCACGTCCCAGTAGTCGGCGGTGTTGACCCAGATGCGCAGCGATACCGTGATCGAGCTGTCGCCCAGGGTCGAAATCACTGCCTGTGGCGCCGGGTCCTGGTGCACCCGCGGGTCCTGGGCCAGTTCCAGCAGCACGTTGCGGGCCTTTTGCAGGTCGGCGTCGTAGTCCACGCCCACATCGAACACCACCTTGCGCGTCGGCTGGCGGTTGGTGTTGGTGATGATGCCGTTGGACAGGCTGCCATTAGGCAGGATCACGGTCTTGTTGTCGCCGGTGCGCAGCACGGTGTGGAAGATCTGGATGCTGTCGACGGTACCCGCAACCCCCTGGGCTTCGATCCAGTCACCGATGCGGAACGGGCGGAACAGCAAAATCAATACGCCACCGGCGAAGTTGGCCAGGCTGCCCTGCAGCGCCAGGCCGATGGCCAGGCCTGCGGCACCGATGGCGGCGACGAAGGAGGTGGTTTCGATGCCGATCATCGAAGCCACGCTGACAATCAGCAGGATCTTCAGGATGATGTTGGCCAGGCTGCTGATGAAGCCTTGCAGGGCCTGGTCGGCATTGCGCAGGGCCAGCAGTTTGCCCAGGCGGAAAGTGACTTTGTTGATCAGCCACCAGCCGATGGCCAGGGTCAGCAGCGCCAGCAACAGGCGGCTGCCGTATTCCATGATCAGCGGAAGCCAGGTTTGCGAAGCCTTGACCAGCTGGTCGACCTCAGCGTTGAAATCCATCGTATGTTCTCCTGATGCCGAGCGGCAAAGAGCTGAAAAAGACCTGCCGCAAACGTTTCAGCGGCACCTCGGCCCTCGGACGCCAAAAAGGCGCCAAGGTTCCGGGCTCCGCGACTTCAGTCGCGGAAATTGTTGAACTGCAGGGGCATGCCGAACTCTTTGGCGCGCAGGGCGGCGATCGCTTCTTGCAGGTCGTCGCGCTTCTTGCCGGTGACGCGCACCTGCTCGCCCTGGATGGCGGCCTGGACCTTGAGCTTGGCGTCCTTGATGTGGGCGACGATCTTCTTCGCCAGTTCTTTATCGATACCCTCTTTGAGCACCGCTTCCTGCTTCATGACCTTGCCCGAAGCGAAGGCGTCCTTCACTTCCAGGCACTGCACGTCGATCTTGCGCTTGACCAGGGCCAGCTTGAGGATCTCGATCATCGCTTCGAGCTGGAACTCGGCCTCGGCGGTCAGGTTGACGGTCAGTTCCTTTTCCTTGAACTCGAAGCTGCCCTTGCCCTTGAGGTCATAGCGACGGTCCAGGTCCTTGACCGCGTTTTCCACGGCGTTGGTGACTTCGTGCTTGTCCAGTTCCGATACCACGTCGAACGACGGCATACCTTTTCTCCAAAAAATAAAGGCACCCTCGCGGCTCTGCTGAAAGAGCGCGATGGAGCGCGCAGGGTTTGACGGTTAAAATACCGGATCATTATAACGGTTGCGAAACGCTGATGAGCAGCACCTGGCATATTCTCGGCGCCGGCAGTCTGGGCAGCCTCTGGGCCTGCCGGCTGGCCCGCGCCGGCAAACCGGTCCGGCTGATCCTGCGCGACAAGGCGCGGCTGCAGGCCTATGAAGCCGCAGGCGGCCTGACCCTGGTTGAACAGGGCAAGGCGCAGTTACAGGCGATCCCCGCACAACTGGCCGACGACCACACGCCGATCCACCGCTTGCTGGTGGCCTGCAAGGCCTACGACGCCGAACAGGCGGTGGCGCAACTGGCACCGCGCCTGGCTAAAGATGCCGAGCTGATCCTGCTGCAGAACGGTCTGGGCAGCCAGGAAGCTGTGGCCAACCGCGTACCCCACGCCCGCTGCGTGTCCGCCTCGAGCACCGAAGGCGCGTTCCGCGAGCAGGACTGGCAGGTGAATTTCGCCGGGCACGGCTTCAACTGGCTGGGCGATCCGGCCAACCCCGGCGCCCCGGACTGGCTCGATGACCTGAGCGAAGCCGGCATTCCCCACCAGTGGACCCCGGACATCCTCACCCGCCTGTGGCGCAAGCTGGCGCTCAATTGTGCGATCAACCCGCTGACCGTGCTGCATGACTGTCGCAATGGCGGCCTGCAGGCGCATCAGTGCGAAGTCGCGACCCTGTGCGCCGAACTTGCCGAGCTGCTGCAATACTGCGGCCAGCCGCAAGCGGCCGAGGGCCTGGTCGATGAAGTGGAACGGGTGATCCATGCCACGGCGGCCAACTACTCTTCCATGTACCAGGATGTTCGCCACGGCCGGCGCACCGAAATCCACTACCTGCTCGGCCATGCCTGCCGCACCGCCAGCCGCCACGGCCGGCAGCTGCCGCACCTGGAACGGCTGTACCGGCGCCTGGTCGAACACCTGAACACGCGCGGATTGCCCAGCGACTGAGCACGGCGCTACCCTGCCCCTTCACCTACAGACCGGGACTACGCCTTTCACATGACCTTGCGCGAACGCCTGGAGAACCTGCCGGTCGGCCAGAAGTTGCTGGCCGCCCTACTGGTGCTGCTGATCACTATCCTGCTGGTGGCCAACCTGACTTTTATCAGCGCCGCCTACTGGATTTCCCAGGAGAGCATGGCCCCGCAGGCCCTGCAGACCATTGGCCGGCTGGTGTCCAACCCGCAACTGGCGCAACAGGCCAGCGATTCGCCGGAGGCCGCCAAGGCCCTGCTCAAGGAACTCGACAGCTACACCCCGCTGCGCGCCGCCGCCCTGTACGGCAGCGACGGCAAGATGCTTGCGCAATTGCAGCACGGCGAAGCCCTGCCGTTGCCCAAGCGCTACCGCAACATCGACAACTGGCGCCTGACCGAATTTCGCAGCACGCAACTGGTGAGCCTGCCGCGCGCGGGCGGCCCGCCCGGCCATCTGCTGCTGGTGGCCAGCAGCGAGCTGCCGATGGCCTTCTACACCGGCACCCTGACCGCCAGCCTGGGCATCCTGGTGTTCAGCATCCTGCTGTGGATGATCATCGCCCGGCAGATCAAACGCCTGATCACCCAGCCGATCTACCAGCTTGAAGAACTCTCGCGCCAGGTCACCCGCGAAGAAAACTACGCCCTGCGCGCCAAGCGCGGCAACGATGACGAGATCGGCAGCCTGGCCGACGCCTTCAACACCATGCTCTCGCGCATCGAAGCCCGCGAGCAGCAGCTCAAGCGCACCCGCGACGAATTCCAGGACGCCTACGACCAGGCCCAGGGCCTGGCCGAAGAAACCCGCCACACCAACCGCAAACTGGAGCTGGAAGTCCAGGTGCGCAGCAAGATCGAGAAAAAACTCACCGGTTTTCAGAACTATCTCAACAGCATCATCGACTCCATGCCCTCGGCGCTGATCGCCCTCGATGAGCAGCTCTATGTCACCCAGTGGAACCAGGAAGCCAGCGCGCTCTCTGGAACGCCGCTAGACGAAGCGCTGAACCAGCCGATCTTCCTTGCCTTCGAACCCCTCAAGCCGTTTTTGCCGCAGCTCAAGGAGAGCGTCGAGAAGCACCGGGTGGCGAAGATCGAGCGGGTAACCTGGACCAAGGACGACGACGCCCGCCACTATGCCCTGACCTTCTACCCGCTGATGGGCGGTGGCGGCCGCGGCGTGGTGATCCGCATCGACGACATCACCCAGCGCCTGTCGCTGGAAGAGATGATGGTGCAGTCGGAGAAGATGCTCTCGGTCGGCGGCCTGGCAGCGGGCATGGCCCACGAGATCAACAACCCGCTGGGCGCCATCCTGCACAACGTGCAGAACATTCGCCGGCGGCTATCGCCGGACCTTGCCAAGAACCTCGAACAGGCCGACGAGATCGGCATCGACCTGCCGACCGTCAACCGCTACCTGCAAAGCCGCGAAGTGCCGCAGTTGCTCGACGGCATCCAGCAGGCCGGCGCCCGCGCGGCAAAAATAGTGACCCACATGCTCAGCTTCAGCCGACGCAGCAACCGCCAGTTGGCGCCTTGCGATTTGCCGGCGCTGATCGACCAGGCGGTGGAAATTGCCGGCAACGACTTTGACCTGACCATCGGCTTCGACTTCAAGGGCCAGGCCATCGTCCGCCAGTTCGACCCCAACCTGGGCCCGGTGCCGTGCACCGCCAACGAACTGGAACAGGTGTTGCTCAACCTGCTGAAAAACGCCGCCCAGGCCATTCACCTGCGCCACGACGACAGTGAGCCCGGGCGCATCACCCTGCGCACCCGGCTCAACCCGCCGTGGGCGGAGATCCAGGTCGAGGACAACGGCATCGGCATGCCCGAAGCGGTGCGCAAACGCACCTTCGAGCCGTTCTTCACCACCAAGGAAATCGGCCAGGGCACGGGCCTGGGCCTGTCGGTGTCGTATTTCATCATCACCAACAATCACAAGGGGCAGATGGAAGTGCAATCGGCACCGGGCCAGGGTACTTGCTTCACCTTGCGCCTGCCGCTTGCCCCAAGCAAAACGGAGTCTTGAGCATGGGTTTTCGTTTGTCGAAGATTTACACCCGCACCGGCGACAAAGGTGAAACCGGGCTGGGCGATGGCCGCCGCGTGCCAAAGGACCATCCGCGAATCGAAGCGATTGGCGAGGTCGACAGCCTCAACAGCCAGTTGGGCCTGTTACTGGCCGGGTTGGCCGAACAGCGGCTGGATGAGCTCACTGAGGTACTCGCACCTTGTCAGCACCGGCTGTTCGATCTGGGCGGGGAACTGGCGATGCCGGCGTATCAAGCACTGAACAGCGCTGAAGTGGAGCGCCTGGAGGCGGCGATCGACCGCTGGAACGAAGAGCTGGGGCCGCTGGAGAACTTCATTCTGCCCAGTGGTTCGGCGCTGATCGCCCAGGCCCACGTGTGCCGCAGTCTGGCCCGCAGTGCCGAGCGGCGCTGCCAGCAGTTGAACAGCATCGAGCCGCTGGCCGGGGTGGGCCTGGCGTATATCAATCGGTTGTCGGATTTGCTGTTTGTCGCGGCACGCTTGATAGCACGGCGTCAGGGAGTGGCCGAGGTGTTGTGGCAGGCTGCGGCCAAACCCTGAGGGCCTCATCGCGGGTCAAGCCCGCTCCTACAGGTGGCGATCCTGTAGGAGCGGACTTGCCCCGCGATCAATTCAGAGCTCAGGCCAGAACGCGCGGATCCCCGCCACACCCTGAGCGCCATGCTGCCAGGCCTTTTCCTGCTCGGCAGCGCCCACGCCACCAAGCAGATACACAGGCTTGCTGAAGCCTTCGATCAGTTGCTGCGCCTGGTCCCAGCCCAATGGCACGGCATCCGGATGGGTCTGGGTCGCCTGCACCGGTGAAAGGGTGACGAAATCCACGCCCATCTGCTCGGCCAGTGCCAGTTCTTCAGCGTTATGACACGACGCCGCCAGCCAGCGCTGCCTGGGGAACGGCCGGCCTTTGCTGGCGTACTTGCGCAGCTGCTCAGAGGTCAGGTGCCAACCGGCCGCCGGGAAGTCGCCCAGCCATTCCAGCGGGCCCTTGAGCATCAACTGCGCCTTGCCCGCGCACAGACCGACCGCATCTACCGCGACATCGCGGTATTTGGGGTCGTACATGTTCGGCGCACGTAGTTGTACCAGCTTGATTCCGTCGGCAATGGCCTTCTGGATGCCTCGCAACATCTGCGGGACTTCCAGCCCCTCGGGAGTAATCAGGTATTGCCCCGGCAAACGCGCGGCGGCAACGATTGGCTGGTTGGCTTCAGGGAAGTCGTAGTCCGGCAACTCCCGCGCAGTCACCCAGGCCAGCGGCTGGCCTTCGGCGCCATGGGGTTCGCCGCTAAAGCCGTTAACGTCCCAGACATCCAGCAGCACCTGTTTGTCCGGGTAATCGTGCTTGACCTTGATCAGCGGCCGCGCCGCAGTGACAACGATGCCCAGCTCTTCATGAAGCTCACGAGCCAGGGCCACTTCGACCGCTTCGCCGTCTTCGACCTTGCCACCGGGAAATTCCCACAGGCCGCCCTGGTGCTGGCTGTCAGCGCGGCGGGCAATCAGGATGCGTCCGTCGGTGCCGCGGATGACCGCGGCGGCTACATGCACACGTTTCACCCTTCACGCTCCGCCAGGCCAGCTTGTTGCCAGGCCTGGAAGGCTGGCCACTGGTAGATGGTCTCGATATAGGCCGCCGCATCTGCCGGCACTTCGACCCGGTAGGTGCGCAGGCGCACGGCGATCGGGGCAAAGAAGGCATCGGCCAGGCTCAGGCTGCCGAACAGGTAAGGGCCAGCCTCTTTGGCTGCCAGGCGGCATTCGGACCACAGCGCGACGATGCGGTCGATATCGACCTGCACGTCCAGCGGCTTGCTTTCCAGCGCTTGATCGCGAGACAGGTCGAACGGCATGTTGCCACGCAGGGCGAAGAAGCCGCTGTGCATCTGCGCGCAAGCAGAACGGGCCTGGGCACGGGCAGCGACGTCGGTAGGCCAGAGGTTGGCTTGCGGGTGACGCTCGGCCAGGTATTCGGCAATCGCCAGGGAGTCGGCAATCACCCCGTGCTCGCTTTTGAGCAGCGGTACCTTGGCGGTGGGCGAATGCTCGAGCAGGCGCTGGCGGGTGTCAGGCTGGTTGAGCTTGATCAGGGTTTCATCGTAAGTAGCACCGGCCAGCTCAAGGGCCAGGGCGGCGCGCAGCGACCAGGAGGAGTACAGCTTGTCGCCGATGATCAGGTGGTAGCTCATGGTTCGGCTCCATCAGGGGCTTTTCGCGGGTCAAGCCCGCTCCTACAGGTTTGGTAGGAGCGGGCTCGCCCGGCGATGAGGTTAAGTACGGTATTCAGCGTTGATTTTCACGTACTCGTGGGACAGGTCGGTGGTCCAGATGGTTTCGCTGCACTGGCCACGGCCCAGCTCGATACGGATGGTGATTTCTTCACGGGCCATGACTGCCGAGCCCTGGGCTTCGGTGTAGCTGGCGCTGCGCCCGCCCTGGCTGGCGATGCACACATCACCCAGGTAGACGTCGATCAGGCTGACGTCCAGGTCCGGTACACCGGCCCGGCCGACCGCGGCGAGGATCCGGCCCCAGTTCGGGTCGGAGGCGAACAGTGCGGTCTTGATCAGCGGCGAGTGGGCCACGGCATAGCCGACGTCCAGGCACTCCTGATGGTTGCCGCCGCCGTTTACTTCAACAGTGACGAATTTGGTCGCACCTTCGCCGTCGCGGACGATGGCCTGGGCGACTTCCATGCACACTTCGAACACGGCTTTTTTCAGCGCTTCGAACAGCGGACCACTGGCTTCGCTGACTTCGGCGACATCGGCCTTGCCGGTGGCAATCAGCATGCAGCAGTCGTTGGTGGAGGTATCGCCGTCGATGGTAATTCGGTTGAACGACTTGTTGGCGCCGTCGAGGATCAGGTCCTTGAGCACCGCCGGGGCCACCTTGGCGTCGGTGGCGATGTAACCGAGCATGGTCGCCATGTTCGGGCGAATCATGCCCGCGCCTTTGCTGATGCCGGTAACGGTGATGGTCACGCCGTCATGCTGGAACTGGCGGCTGGCGCCTTTAGGCAGGGTGTCGGTGGTCATGATGCCGGTGGCGGCAGCGGCCCAGTTGTTTTCCGACAAGTCATCGATGGCTGCCTGCAGGGCGCCTTCGATCTTCTCGACCGGCAGCGGCTCGCCGATCACGCCGGTGGAGAATGGCAGCACGGCACTGGCGTCGACGCCAGTCAGCTCGGCCAGCTTGGCGCAGGTGCGCTCGGCCGCAGCCAGGCCTGGCGCGCCGGTGCCGGCGTTGGCGTTGCCGGTGTTGGTCAGCAGGTAGCGCACGGTACCCTGTACGCGCTGTTTGGCGAGGATCACCGGGGCGGCGCAAAAGGCGTTCAGGGTAAACACGCCGGCGACGCTGGAGCCTTCGGCGCAGCGCATTACCACCACGTCCTTGCGCCCGGGGCGCTTGATGCCCGCAGAGGCGATGCCGAGTTCGAAACCTGGAACCGGGTGCAACGTTGGCAAAGGACCAAGACCAACAGCCATGAAAGCGCTCCTAGAAAAAAGGCACCGGGACGAGATTACCGGCGCTTGAGATGGAACAACGCCGCGACGGTCAGGACCAGTCGCGGCGCGGTGTTCAGATGTCAGCGAGGTACTACGGCGTGATGATCAGTCGATCTTGCCGTGGCACTGCTTGAACTTCTTGCCCGAACCGCACCAGCATGGCTCGTTGCGGCCCAGCTTCTGCTCGTTGCGCACAGGCGCGGCGGCCACGGCAACGTCAGCACCGTCTTCCTGCGGTTCAGCTTCAAGGCCCGGGGCCTCGGCGTGCTGGAACTGCATGCGCGCAGCCAGCTCTTCGGCTTCGCGGCGCAGACGGGCCTCTTCCTCGACCGGATCTTCGCGGCGCACCTGAACGTGCGAGAGCACGCGGATGGTGTCGCGCTTGATCGAATCGAGCAGCTCCTGGAACAGGTTGAACGACTCGCGCTTGTACTCCTGCTTCGGGTTCTTCTGCGCATAGCCGCGCAGGTGGATACCGTGGCGCAGATGGTCCATGGTCGACAGGTGGTCTTTCCACAGGTCGTCGAGCACACGCAGCAGGATCTGCTTCTCGAAGGTACGCAGGGCTTCGGCGCTGGCCTGCTCTTCCTTCTCGTTGTAGGCCGCCAGCAGCTCAGTCATGAGCTTGGCACGCAGGGTTTCTTCGTACAGGTGGTCGTCTTCGTCGAGCCATTGCTGAATCGGCAGCTTGACCCCGAAATCGCTGGCCAGGGCCGCTTCCAGGCCGGCCACGTCCCACTGCTCGGGCAGCGATTGCGGCGGAATGTGCTGGGCGACGGTGACGTCGAGCACTTCCTGGCGGAAGTCGGCGATGGTGTCGCCAATGTTGTCGGCTGCCAGCAGGCTGTTACGCATGTGGTAGATGACTTTACGCTGTTCGTTGGCGACGTCGTCGAACTCGAGCAACTGCTTGCGAATGTCGAAGTTGCGGCCTTCGACCTTGCGCTGGGCTTTTTCGATGGCGTTGGTGACCATGCGGTGTTCGATGGCTTCACCGGACTGCATGCCCAGGGCCTTCATGAAGTTCTTCACCCGGTCAGAGGCGAAGATACGCATCAGGCTGTCTTCCAGCGACAGGTAGAAACGGCTCGAACCCGGGTCGCCCTGACGACCGGAACGGCCACGCAGCTGGTTGTCGATACGGCGCGATTCGTGACGCTCGGAAGCAATCACGTGCAGGCCACCGGACTCGATCACCTGCTGGTGACGCTTCTGCCAGTCGGCCTTGATCTGCGCGACCTGCTCGGCGGTCGGGCTGTCCATGGCGGCGACTTCGACTTCCCAGTTACCGCCCAGGAGGATGTCGGTACCGCGACCGGCCATGTTGGTGGCGATGGTCAGCGCACCCGGGCGACCGGCCTGAGCAATGATCTCGGCTTCTTTTTCGTGGTACTTGGCGTTCAGGACCTTGTGATCGATGCCTTCCTTCTGCAGCAGGTTGGACATGTGCTCGGAGGTTTCGATGGTCGCGGTGCCCACCAGGACCGGACGGCCCTGGGTCATGCTTTCCTTGATGTCGGCGATGATAGCCTGGTACTTCTCGTCGGCGGTCAGGTACACCAGGTCGTTGAAGTCCTTACGGGCCAACGGCTTGTTCGGCGGGATCACCATCACGTTGAGGCCGTAGATCGACTGGAACTCGAACGCTTCGGTGTCGGCGGTACCGGTCATGCCCGACAGTTTGTTGTACAGGCGGAAGTAGTTCTGGAAGGTGGTCGAGGCCAGGGTCTGGCTCTCGGCCTGAATGTTCAGGTTCTCTTTCGCTTCGATCGCCTGGTGCAGGCCTTCGGACAGACGACGGCCCGGCATGGTACGCCCGGTGTGTTCGTCGATCAGCAGGATCTGGCCGTCCTGGACGATGTACTCGATGTTGCGATGGAACAGCTTGTGCGCGCGCAGGCCGGCGTAGACGTGGGTCAGCAGGCCCAGGTTGTGCGCCGAGTAGAGGCTCTCGCCCTCGGCCAGCAGGCCGACCTGGGTGAGCATCTCTTCGATGAACTGGTGGCCGGCTTCGTTGAGTTCAACCTGACGGCTCTTCTCGTCGATGCTGTAGTGGCCTTCCTGGGTAACCTGGCCCTCGACTTCCTCGATGTGCTGCTTGAGGCGCGGGATCAGCTTGTTGATCTCGATGTACAGCTTGGAGCTGTCTTCGGCCTGGCCGGAGATGATCAGCGGGGTACGGGCTTCATCGATGAGGATGGAGTCGACTTCGTCGATCACGGCGAAATTCAGCTCGCGCTGGAATTTCTCTTCCATGCTGAAGGCCATGTTGTCGCGCAGGTAGTCGAAACCGAATTCGTTGTTGGTGCCGTAGGTGATGTCGGCGGCATAGGCAATGCGCTTCTCTTCCGGCGGCTGGAACGGTGTGACGACACCGACGGTCAGGCCGAGGAATTCGTACAGCGGACGCATCCAGTTGGCGTCGCGGCGGGCCAGGTAGTCGTTCACCGTGACCACGTGCACGCCTTTGCCCGACAAGGCATTGAGGTACACGCCCAGGGTTGCGACCAAGGTCTTGCCTTCACCGGTACGCATTTCTGCGATCATGCCTTCGTGCAAGGTCATGCCGCCGATCAGCTGCACATCGAAGTGACGCATGCCCATGACCCGCTTGCCCGCTTCACGGGCGACCGCGAAGGCTTCAGGCAACAGCTGGTCGAGGGTCTCGCCTTTGGCCAGGCGCTCTTTGAACGCTGCGGTCTTGGCGCGCAGCTGCTCGTCCGAGAGGGCCACCATCTGCTCTTCGAAGGCATTGACGATCTGTACCGTCTTGAGCATGCGTTTGACTTCACGCTCGTTCTTGCTTCCAAAAAGTTTTTTTAACAAAGGCGCAAACATATCGGCAGGATCTTCCACACGTGGGGATGGAGGGCGGCCCCGTAAGTCGCCCGTGCAGCCCTAATGGCCGCATGCGAACGAGCATTCTACCCGGAAACGATGGTGAGGAAAGTGGCGGATTTCCACGATGCTGGCACAGCGCTTTGACGGGGCATGGTTAAAATAAGGCCTTTTTCGCCAACTTCAAGCCATTGCAACATGAAGTTTTACCCTCGCAGCGCAAACAGGGCCTGCCTGTGGCGATCTGCTAAGATGGCAGCTCTGTAACTTCAGGTGTCCCTTCATGGCTTTTCGCCCCTCGCCAGCCCGCGCTCCCGCTGTCCTTCTGCGCGAAGCCCGGCCGCTCAAAGCCCTGTTCAGCCAGGCCCAGCGCCTGGCGCAACTGCAGAAGCTGCTCGACAGCCAGCTGCAGCCGGCGGCCCGCGAACATTGCCACCTCGCTTCCTGGCGCGAGGGCACGCTGTTGTTGATCGTCACCGACGGCCACTGGGCCACCCGCCTGCGTTACCAGCAAAAACGCCTGCAACGCCAGTTGCAGACCCTGGAAGCCTTTGCCAGCCTGACGCGGATTGTGTTCAAGGTACAGCCACCGACCACCCAGAGCCGCGCGGCCGGGCACACCGCCGACCTGTCGAGCCGGGCGGCCGAAAGTATTCAGGCGACGGCTGAAGGCATCAGCGATCCGAAGCTGCGGGCGGCGCTGGAGCGGTTGGCCAGCCATGCGCGGGATAAGGATGCGGCGGACGGCTGATATTCCGTGCATGGGGCTGCTGCGCAGCCCATCGCCGGCAAGACCGGCTCCCACACAAAAACCAGGCATAAAAAAGGCCACCCGAAGGTGGCCGAAAAAAACTAAAGAAGAGAGTGTTCGTACTTACACTGCCGCAACCGGACGCATGTAAGAGATCGGTGCCGTGCTGGCATCTTCGAAAGTCACCACTTCCCAGGCGTCTGTTTCCTCGATCAGCTTGCGCAGCAGCTGGTTGTTCAGCGCGTGTCCGGACTTGTAGCCCTTGAACTCGCCGATCAGGCTGTTGCCCAGCAGGTAGAGGTCGCCGATGGCGTCGAGGATCTTGTGCTTGACGAATTCGTCTTCGTAGCGAAGACCGTCTTCGTTGAGCACGCCGTCCTTGTCGACCACGATGGCGTTTTCCACACTGCCACCGAGTGCGAGGTTGTGCTTGCGCAGGTACTCGATGTCACTCATGAACCCGAAGGTACGGGCGCGGCTGACTTCCTTCACAAACGAGGTGCTGGAAAAGTCCACGCTGGCGCTTTGGGTCCGGTTGCGGAACACCGGGTGATCGAAATCGATCTCGAAACTCACCTTGAACCCGTCGAAAGGCAGGAAAGTAGCGCGCTTGTCGCCGTCTTCCACTGTCACTTCGCGCAGGATGCGGATGAACTTCTTGGCTGCGTCCTGTTCTTCCAGGCCGGCAGATTGAATCAGGAATACAAAGGGCCCAGCGCTACCGTCCATGATCGGCACTTCGGACGCGGAGAGCTCGACGTAGGCGTTATCGATGCCCAGGCCAGCCATGGCCGAGAGCAAGTGCTCAACCGTGTCTACCTTGGTATCGCCGTTGACCAGTGTCGTCGACATGGTGGTCTCGCCGACGTTGGCCGCGCGGGCGGGAATTTCCACCACGGGGTCGAGGTCGGCACGGCGAAATACGATGCCGGTATCCACAGGTGCAGGTTTGAGGGTCAGGTAAACCTTTTCCCCGGAGTGCAGGCCGACACCTGTGGCACGGATAATATTCTTCAGGGTGCGTTGTTTAATCATGGCATTGGCCGCTTCAGCGCAAATTGCGAACTGGTATCAACAAAGGCTGAGGATAATACCAGACCCGGCCTTTGCTGAACACCAATCACCCTTATACCCCTGATAAATTTCATTAATCGGCCTGACGACGCAGGAATGCCGGGATGTCCAGGTAGTCCAGATCGTCTTGCGGATTAAGTTTTGCAGCAGCCGCAGCACCGGCGTGGGCCTGGTTGCGCATCACGGTCGGACGCTCCAGGTCACGGTAGTTAACCGACGACTCGTTGCGTACAGGGGCCGGAGCCGGGGTCTGCGCCGCAGCGGTCTGCATGGTGTTGTCGATAACCTTGACCGGCTTCTCGATTTTCGCACCCAGGCCAGTGGCAACCACGGTAACGTGCAGCTCGTCGCGCATGTCCGGATCGATAACGGTACCGACCTTGACCATGGCGTGATCGGATGCGAAGGCCTCGATGATGCTACCGACGTCCGAGTACTCACCCAGCGACAGGTCAGGACCTGCGGTGATGTTCACCAGGATGCCGCGAGCGCCCTGCAGGTTGACGTCTTCGAGCAGCGGGTTGCGGATGGCTGCCTCGGTCGCTTCACGTGCACGGTTAGGACCGCTGGCACAGCCGGTACCCATCATGGCCATGCCCATCTCGCTCATCACGGTACGCACGTCGGCGAAGTCGACGTTGATCATGCCCGGGCGCTTGATGATGTCGGAGATACCGCGAACGGCACCGGCCAGTACGTCGTCAGCCTTGGCAAACGCCGACAGCAGGCTGGCGTCCTTGCCGAGGATGGTCAGCAGCTTCTCGTTGGGGATGGTGATCAGCGAGTCGACGCTGTCAGCCAGTGCACGGATGCCCTCGTCGGCAATCTGCATGCGCTTGCGGCCTTCGAACGGGAACGGCCGGGTCACCACGGCAACGGTGAGGATGCCCAGTTCCTTGGCCACTTCGGCGATGATTGGCGCCGCACCGGTACCGGTACCGCCGCCCATGCCGGTGGTGATGAACACCATGTTGGTGCCTTGCAGCACTTCAGCGATGCGCTCACGGTCTTCCAGCGCGGCCTGGCGGCCGACTTCCGGATTGGCCCCGGCACCCAGGCCCTTGGTCACGCCGGTACCCAGTTGCAGGATGGTGCGCGCGCCGATGTTTTTCAGCGCTTGAGCATCGGTGTTGGCGCAGATGAATTCGACGCCTTCGATGTTGCTCTTGACCATGTGATTGACGGCGTTGCCACCGCCGCCACCGACGCCGATCACTTTGATGACCGGACTTTGCGGGACGTTGTCTACGAGCTCGAACATTTTCCCTCTCCTTACAGTTCTCTAGTTTTTGCGCCTACTACTACTGCTTTGAAACTTTAAAAGTTGCCCTGGACCCAGCGTTTGAAGCGTTCGAACGCTGGAGCCTTCGGTTCATCGCCATAGCCGTTGTTGCTGCTGCTGATACCGGTCAGGGTCAAGCCGTCGGACTGCTTCTGCAGGCCGTAGGTCAAAAGGCCCACACCGGTGGAATAAATCGGGTTGCGCACCACATCGCTAAGGCCGCGAACACTGTGCGGCACGCCCAGGCGTACCGGCATGTGGAAGATTTCCTCGGCAAGTTCTACCGCGCCTTCCATTTTCGAGGTACCGCCGGTCAGGACGATGCCCGCCGGTACCAGGTCTTCGTAGCCGCTGCGACGCAGTTCGGCCTGGATCAGGGTGAAGAGCTCGTCGTAACGCGGCTCGACCACTTCGGCCAGGGCCTGGCGCGACAGTTCGCGCGGCGGACGGTCGCCGACGCTCGGCACCTTGATGGTTTCACCGGCGCCGGCCAGCTTGGCCAGGGCGCAGGCGTAACGGATCTTGATCTCTTCGGCGTATTGGGTCGGGGTACGCAGGGCCATGGCGATGTCGTTGGTCACCTGGTCGCCGGCAATCGGGATCACCGCGGTGTGACGGATTGCGCCTTCAGTGAAGATGGCGATGTCGGTGGTGCCGCCACCGATGTCGACCAGGCACACGCCGAGCTCTTTCTCGTCATCGGTCAGCACCGAGTAAGCCGAGGCCAGTTGCTCGAGGATGATGTCGTCGATTTCCAGGCCGCAGCGACGCACGCACTTTTCGATGTTCTGCGCGGCATTGACGGCGCAGGTGACCACGTGGACCTTGGCTTCCAGACGCACGCCGGACATGCCCAGTGGCTCGCGCACGCCTTCCTGGTTGTCGATCACGTAGTCCTGCGGCAGGGTGTGCAGGACCCGCTGGTCGGCCGGAATGGCCACGGCCTGGGCGGCGTCGAGCACGCGCTCAAGGTCGGCGGCGCTGACTTCACGGTCGCGGATGGCGACGATGCCGTGGGAGTTCAGGCTGCGGATGTGATTGCCGGCAACACCGACGAACGCCGAGTGGATCCGGCAGCCAGCCATCAACTGGGCCTCTTCGACCGCACGCTGGATCGACTGCACGGTGGACTCGATATTGACCACCACGCCCTTCTTCAGCCCGCGCGATGGGTGGGTGCCGATACCGACGATTTCCAGGGTGCCGTCGGCGGCGACTTCGCCCACCAGTGCCACGACCTTGGAGGTGCCGATATCCAGCCCGACGATCATTTTGCCGCTATGCGCATTTGCCATGGGTCCTGCCTCTCTCTAATTCTTCGCAACGGCGGGTTGGGCCGTCGTCGGTGCATTCGGTTCCCGCCAGCCAACAGCCAGGCCATTGGCATAACGCAGATCGATGCGGGCGATGTTCGTGATCTGTTCTTTGAGTGTCTTGTCGTAAATGGCAATGAAGCGGCGCATCTTTTCCACCAGATGATCGCGTCCCAGCAGCAGTTCGATACCTGGCCCGGCGCTACCGGCACCGGTGGTCAGGAACCAGCTGCCGCGCTCGCGCAACTCCAGCCGGGCAATCGAAAAGCCCATCGGCCGCAACATCTGGCTCAGGACCTGATATTGCTGCATTACTTTTTGCTGCGCCCGCTGCGGCCCGAACAGCTGCGGCAAGTGCTCATAGTTGGCCAGTTCACGCGGGGTAAAGGCCTGGCCCTGGTTATTGAGCAAGGCTTCGTCACCCCAGCGCGCGACCGGCAACTGTTCTTCCAGGCGGATCACCACTTCATCCGGCCACACCCGGCGCACTTCGGCGTGGGCGATCCAGGGCATCTGCTCCAGTTCCGCGCGCATGCTCGCCAGGTCGACGGTGAAGAAGCTCGCCGCCACGTACGGGGCGATCCGTTGCTGCACCGCCTGCTGGCTGATGTAGCTGAGGTCGCCCTGTACGGCGATCTTGGTAATCGGCCGATCGGCGTACGGCATCAGGCGCTGGGCACCTTCGTAGGCGCCAAAACCTGCGACGACCAGCAGCACCGGCCACAGCAGGCGCTTGAACACGCTGAAGTTGGCCTTGGGCAGGCGCGCCGACAGTGGCTCCTTGGCCACCATCCGGCTAGCACCACGCGGCACCGGCTTGTTACGGCCGGGGGCGGGTTGCTGATGACGTAACATCGCGCCTTGCATGGGCTTAACCTCGCGCCGGGGCGCTTGCCGCCAGGATCGCCAGCACCAACTGCTGGAAGTCCAGGCCGGCCGCGCGTGCCGCCATCGGGACCAGGCTGTGATCAGTCATGCCTGGTGCGGTGTTGACCTCGAGCAGCCAGAAACGCCCCTGCTCGTCCTGCATCACGTCCAGGCGGCCCCAGCCAGCGATGCCGATGGCGTCGCAGGCACGGGCAGTCAGGTCGATCAGCTCTTGTTCCTTGACCGCGTCCAGGCCGCACGGGATGCGGTACTGGGTATCGTTGGCAATGTACTTGGCGTCGTAGTCGTAGAAGGTGTGCGGGGTGCCCAGGGCAATTGGCGGCAACACCTGGCCACGCAGGGTCGCGACGGTGAACTCCGGACCATGAATCCATTGTTCGACCAACACTTGCGAATCGTAGGTAGCGGCGTCCTTCCAGGCGGCGATCAATTCGTCGACACCCTGCACTTTCGCCATACCGATACTGGAACCTTCATGGGCCGGTTTGACGATCAAAGGGAAGCCCAGTTCCGCACCTGCAGAAATACAGTCGGCTTCGCTGCTCAGCACGGCGTGACGAGGGGTCGGAATCCCCAGGCT
Source organism: Pseudomonas sp. NPDC087612 (assembly GCF_044743505.1). NCBI lineage: Bacteria > Pseudomonadati > Pseudomonadota > Gammaproteobacteria > Pseudomonadales > Pseudomonadaceae > Pseudomonas > Pseudomonas sp. NPDC087612. The sequence goes on along the minus strand of NZ_JBIUWO010000004.1, from coordinate 189,925 downwards.
GTGCCACACCTGCTTGGTACGCAGCTTGTCCATCGCCAGCGCCGACGCGAGGATGCCGCTGCCGGTGTAAGGGATGCCCAGGCACTCCAGCAGGCCCTGCATGCTGCCGTCTTCACCGCCACGCCCGTGGAGGATGATGAAGGCGCGGTCGATCTTCTCGCTCAGCAGGCGCTGCAGCAGATCGTCACCGACATCGATGGCGACCACGTCGACACCGGCGCTGGTCAGCGCCTGGATGACTGCGGCGCCGGACTTCAGCGAAACCTCGCGCTCGGCGCTCTTGCCGCCGTACAGCACGGCAACGCGGCCGAAGGCTTTCGGGTCGATGGTCGAGTGCAAAGTGGCGTATGCGTTATCAGTCATTTCGACTTCCCCTGACTGGCAACAGCACCAGCGAACAACGGACTCTTGAGTAATTGCGGGGCCAGGCCACCGATGTCACCGGCGCCCTGGCACAACAGGATGTCGCCGGCGCGCAGCAGCGGCTTGACCAGCGGCGCCAGCTCGATGCCGCGCTCGATGTAGATCGGGTCGAGCTGGCCGCGCTGGCGGATGCTGTGGCACAGCTGACGGCTGTCGGCACCGGGGATCGGCTCTTCGCCGGCCGGGTAGACTTCCATCAGCAGCAGTACGTTGGCGTCGGCCAGGACCTGGACGAAATCGTCGTAGAGGTCGCGGGTGCGGCTGTAACGGTGCGGCTGGTACACCATCACCAGGCGCCGCTCAGGCCAGCCACCGCGCACGGCCTTGATCACCGCCGCGACTTCGGTCGGGTGGTGGCCGTAGTCGTCGACCAGCATCACGCTGCCGCCCTCTACCGGCAGTTCGCCGTAGACCTGGAAGCGCCGCCCTACCCCCTGGAACCCCGAAAGGCCCTGGACAATGGCTTCATCGCTGATGCCCTCGTCGGTGGCAATGGCGATGGTCGCCAGGGCATTGAGCACGTTGTGGTTGCCCGGCATGTTGACCGACACGTCCAGCGGCTCGCGATCGCGGCGCAGCACGGTGAAGTGGGTCTGCATGCCTGACTGGCGGACATTGATCGCACGCACGTCGGCTTCTTCGCTGAAGCCATAGGTGACCGCCGGCCGCTTGACCTGCGGGAGGATCTCGCGCACCACCGGATCGTCCAGGCACATCACCGCCAGCCCGTAGAACGGCAGGTTGTGGAGGAACTCGACGAAGGTTTTCTTCAGTTTGTTGAAGTCGCCTTCGTAGGTCGCCATATGGTCGGCGTCGATGTTGGTGACCACCGCCACCAGCGGCTGCAGGTGCAGGAAGCTGGCGTCGCTTTCATCGGCTTCGGCGATCAGGTAGCGGCTGGTGCCGAGCTGGGCATTGGTGCCGGCTGCATTGAGGCGGCCGCCGATGACGAAGGTCGGGTCCAGGCCACCGGCAGCGAACACCGAGGCCAGCAGGCTGGTGGTGGTGGTCTTGCCATGGGTACCGGCAACGGCGATGCCGTGGCGGTAGCGCATCAGCTCGGCGAGCATCTCGGCCCGCGGCACCACCGGAATGCGCCGCTCAAGGGCGGTGGCGACTTCCGGGTTGGCGGTGTTGATGGCGCTCGAGACCACCAGCACATCGGCACTGGCGGCGTTCTCGGCACGGTGACCGATGAAGATCTGCGCACCGAAGGATTCCAGACGCTCGGTGACCGGCGAGGTCTTGAGGTCGGAGCCCGACACCTGGTAACCCAGGTTCAGCAGCACTTCGGCAATACCGCACATGCCCACGCCGCCGATACCGACGAAGTGGATGCGACGGATACGGCGCATTTCCGGTTGTGGCATGGCTTTTTGATTCTCAACCATGGGCCACCTCCAGACAGATATCGACCACGGTGCGGGTGGCAGCGGGCTTGGCCAGGCGCCGGGCAGTGGCGGCCATGGTGGTGAGTTTTTCCGGTTGCATCAGCACCTCGTTCAGGCGTTCAGCGAGTTGCGCTGCGCCAGTTGTCGCTTGTGGCATCAGGAAGGCAGCGCCTTCACGGGCCAGATAATGGGCGTTGTGGGTCTGGTGGTCGTCGATGGCATGGGGCAAGGGCACCAGCATCGAGGGCAAGCCGGCCGCAGCCAGCTCGCTGACAGTCAGCGCACCCGCGCGGCAGACCACCAGATCAGCCCAGCCATAGGCATGGGCCATGTCCTTGATGAACGGCTCTACCTGAGCCTCGACACCCGCCTGGCGATAACGCTCGGCGGTAATCTGGTCGTGCTGCTTGCCAGCCTGGTGGAACACCTCGGGACGAATCTCCTGAGGCACCTGGGCCAGGGCCTGGGGCAGCAGCTTGTTCAGCGGTTCGGCACCCAGGCTTCCGCCGAGTACCAGCAAGCGAGGCCTGCGCGCGCCCAGGGGCTCGCGCAGGGTTTCCATGAACAGTTCACTGCGCACCGGGTTTCCGGTGGTGCGCAGTTTGTCCGACGCCGCGAAGGTGTCGGGGAAAGCTTCGCAGACTCGGCCAGCCAAGGGCACCAGCAGCCGATTGGCGGTACCGGCGCGGGCGTTCTGCTCGTGAATCACCACCGGCACGCCGCAGAGCTTGGCGGCTACGCCACCGGGGCCGGTCACGTAACCGCCGAAGCCGACCACGCACACCGGCTTGAGCTGACGAATGATCCGCCGCGCCTGCAGCACCGCCTTGACCAGGGTGAACGGCGCCTTGAGCAACGACAGCTTGCTCTTGCCGCGCAGGCCGGTGACCTGGATCAGGTGCAATTGCAGGCCTGCCTGGGGCACCAGCTCGTTCTCGATACCGCGAGGGGTGCCCAGCCAGTGCACGCTGAAGCCGCGCGCCTGGAACTCACGGGCGCAGGCCAGCGCCGGGAACACGTGGCCCCCGGTGCCGCCGGCCATGATCAATACGTTCTTGCCGTTAGCGGCCATGATTCGGCTCCTCGGCAAAATCGCTTTCATCGAATTCGTGTTCTTCACTGCCCAGGTGCGTGCGGCTCTCCCACTCGATCCGCAGCAGCAAACCGACGCAGGCGCAGCAGATCACCAGCGAGCTACCGCCGTAACTGAGGAACGGCAGGGTCAGGCCCTTGGTCGGCAGCAGGCCGACGTTCACGCCGATGTTGATCAGGAACTGACCAATCCACAGGAAGGCCAGGCCGAAAGCCATGTAGGCGGCAAAGAACTGCTTGGCTTTTTCAGCCCACAGGCCGATGTACAGCGCGCGCACAGTGACAAACACAAACAGCGCCACGGTGACCAGCGAGCCGACCACGCCCAGTTCTTCGGCAAGCACCGAGAAGACGAAGTCGGTGTGCGCTTCGGGCAGGTAGAACTGCTTCTGCACGCTGTTGCCCAGGCCGACACCCAGCCACTCGCCGCGACCGAAGGCGATCAGCGCCTGGGTCAGCTGGTAGCCGGAGCCGAACTGATCCGACCAGGGGTCGGTGAAGGTGATCAAACGTGCCATCCGGTAGGGCTGGGCCTGGACCAGGATGAACACCGCCGCCACCGCCAGCACCACCATCAAGCTGAAACGGAACAGACCGACGCCACCAAGGAACAGCATCGCTGCCGCCGCGCCCATCATGACCACCGTGGCACCGAAGTCCGGCTCCATCAGCAGCAGGCCGGCCATTGGCAACAGCACGATGAACGGCTTGAAGAAGCCCATCCAGCTTTCGCGCACTTCCTGCTGGCGACGCACCAGGTAACCGGCCAGGTAAATGACCACGAAGACCTTGGCGATTTCCGAGGGCTGGACGTTGAAGAAGCTGAAGCCGATCCAGCGCATCGAGCCGTTCACTTCGCGGCCGATGCCCGGCACCAGTACCAGCACCAGCAGGCCGAAGGCGCCGACCAGCATGGTGAAGCCCATCTTCTGCCAGGTGGCGATCGGCACCATCATGGTGACGATGCAGGCAAAGACGCCGATGGCCACGTACACCAGGTGGCGAAACATGTGATACAGCGGGTTGCCCGACTGCGCCGCGGCGACTTCCGAGGACGCCGAGGTGATCATCACCAGGCCGAGGCCGAGCAGCGCCAGGCAACCGGCGAGCATGGCGAAATCGAGGTCGATGCCGCGACCGCTGATCAGCGGCGATGGATAAGGCTTGATGATGCCGAAGATCATGCCAGCCCTCCTGCGGCCTGGGCGAACAGGCGCCCACGCTCTTCGAAGTTTTTGAACATGTCCAGGCTCGCGCAGGCCGGCGACAACAGCACGGCATCGCCAGGCTGGGCCAGTTCGGCGCATTGCTGCACGGCTTCATCGAGGGTGTTCACCCGGATCTGCGGCACGTCGTCGCCCAGGGCTTGCGCCAGGCGCTCGGCATCGCGGCCAAGCAGCACAACGGCGCGGCAGTTGGCTGCAACCGGTGCGCGCAGGGCGCTGAAGTCGGCACCTTTGCCATCGCCGCCGGCGACCAGCACCAGCTTGCCGTCGATATCGGCGCCCAGGCCTTCGATCGCCGCCAGGGCGGCACCGACGTTGGTCGCCTTGGAGTCGTCATACCAGTTCACGCCGTTACGCTCGCGGATCCACTGGCAACGGTGGGCAAGGCCTGCGAAGGTGCGCAGGCTGGAGAGCATGGCGTCCATCGGCAAACCGACCGCATGGCCCAGGGCCAGGGCCGCCAGGGCATTGGACTGGTTGTGGGCGCCGCGAATCTTCAGCTCGCGCACCGGCATCAGATTCTGGAATTCGAACGCCAGGTACTTCTCGCCGCTCTCTTCGCGCAGACCGAAGGCTTTGAAGTCGGGGGCGTTCAGACCAAAGGTCCATACCGGTTGGCCTTCAGACAACAGAGGCCGGCTCAGGGCATCCTGGCGGTTGACCACCACCTGGCGCGCACCACGGAAGATCCGGTGCTTGGCCAGATGATAGGCCGGCAGGCCGCTGTAGCGGTCCATGTGGTCTTCGCTGACGTTGAGCACGGTGGCCACTTCGGCGTTGAGCTGGTCGGTGGTCTCCAACTGAAAGCTCGACAGCTCCATCACGTACAGCTCGACGTCGTCGCTGAGCAAATCCAGCGCCGGGGTACCGAGGTTGCCGCCGACCGCCACACGTTTGCCTGCCGCGGCGGCCATTTCGCCAACCAGGGTGGTGACGGTGCTTTTGGCGTTGGAGCCGCTGATGGCAATGATCGGCGCCTTGGCGTTGCGGGCGAACAGTTCGATATCGCCCGACAGCTTCACGCCGCGGGCAGCGGCCTGTTGCAGGGCCGGGGTGGCAAGGGCCAGGCCGGGGCTGACATACAGCTCGTCGGCGCGGCAGAGAAACTCGACGTCCAGCTCGCCACAGCGCACTTCCACCTGCGGGAAATCACGGCGCAGGGTGTCCAGTTCCGGCGGGTTGTCACGGGTGTCGGCAACCGCAAAGGCAATGCCCCGGTTCGCCAGGAAGCGAACCAGGGACATGCCGCTCTTGCCGAGGCCGACAACGATGCGGAAGTGGTCAGAAGCGATCAAGGACACGCGTTTCTACCTCAGTTTCAGGGTGGCAAGGCCGATCAGCACCAGAATCACGGTGATAATCCAGAAGCGGACGATCACCCGAGGCTCGGGCCAACCCTTGAGTTCAAAGTGGTGGTGAATCGGCGCCATGCGGAACACGCGCTTGCCGGTCAACTTGAAGGAGGCCACCTGGATCACCACCGACAGGGTCTCCATGACGAACACACCGCCCATGATGAACAGGACGATTTCCTGGCGCACGATCACCGCGATCGTGCCCAGTGCGGCGCCCAGTGCCAGGGCACCGACGTCGCCCATGAACACCTGGGCCGGATAGGTGTTGAACCACAAAAAGCCCAGGCCGGCACCGATCAGCGCGCCACAGAACACGATCAGTTCGCCTGCGCCCGGTACATAAGGGATCAGCAGGTATTCAGCGAATTTCACGTTACCCGACAGGTAGCAGAAGATGCCCAGGGCGCCGCCGACCATGACTGTTGGCATGATCGCCAGGCCATCGAGGCCGTCGGTGAGGTTCACCGCGTTGCTGGAGCCAACGATGACGAAGTAGGTCAGGACGACGAAACCGATACCCAACGGGATGGTGACATCCTTGAGCATCGGCACGATCAGGGTGGTTTCGACGCTGGTCGGCGCGGTCATGTAAAGGAAGATCGCCGCGCCCAGGCCGAACACCGACTGCCAGAAATACTTCCAGCGACTCGGCAGGCCGCGCGAGTTCTTCTCGATCACCTTGCGGTAGTCATCGACCCAGCCGATAGCGCCGAACAGCAGGGTGACGATCAGCACCACCCAGACATAACGGTTGGTCAGGTCAGCCCACAGCAGGGTGCTGATGCCGATGGCCGACAGGATCAGTGCGCCACCCATGGTCGGGGTGCCGGATTTGGACAGGTGCGATTGCGGGCCGTCGTTACGAACGGCTTGACCGATCTGGCGAATCTGCAGGGTACGAATCATCCATGGGCCCAGCCACAGGGCCAGCGACAACGCGGTCAGCACACCCAGAATCCCGCGCAGGGACAGGTACTGAAAGACCGCGAAGCCTTTGTAGAACTGTTGCAGATACTCAGCCAGCAGCAGCAGCATTAATGTTTCTCCCCGCTGGAACCGCACAAAGCCGCCACGACGTTCTCCATCGCAGCGCTGCGCGAACCCTTGATCAAAATAGTGGTGTTGGTGGCCTGTTCGGCGGCGCGAACGGCGTCGATCAGGTCAGCTTGATTAGCGAAATGTCGGGCATTGGTACCGAACGCAGCTACCGCGTGGGCCATGTTGGTGCCCACCGCATAGAGTGCCGAAACCTTGTCTTTGGCGTACTCGCCTACCTGCCGATGCCCTTCCTCAGCCCACTGGCCCAATTCGCCGATATCCCCGAGCACCAGGACGGTGCGGCCGGAAAAGCCGGCGAGTATATCAACGGCAGCGCACATCGAGGTGGGGTTTGCGTTGTAAGTGTCATCAATCACCCGCACACCGTTTGCCGTCATCTGCACCACAGTGCGGCCCTTGACCGGTTGCACGGCATTGAGGCCCTGGACGATACCGTCCAGGGTCAGACCAAAGGCATGCGCGGCAGCGGCGGCCGCCAGTGCGTTGGCCACGTTGTGGGTGCCCAGCAGGTTGAGCTGGACCCGCGCCACGCCCAGCGGGCTGTGCAGGTCGAACGACGGGCAACCGCGCGGGTCGTGGGCGATGTTGGCAGCGTGGAAATCGGCGTCGGCGTTGTTCAGGGCGAAGGTCAGCAGCGGGCGATTGCCGGCGCGCTTTTTCCAGATGGCGAAGGCCTTGTCATCAAGGTTCAATACGGCCACGCCATCCTGACCCAGACCTTCGAGGATCTCGCCCTTGGCTTCGACAATCTTCTCTGGCCCGCCGAACTCGCCGACATGAGCAGTTCCGGCATTGTTGATCAACGCGACCTGTGGCTTGGTCAGGCCGACGGTGTAGGCAATTTCACCGATGCGCGAGGCGCCCAGCTCGATCACCGCCGCGGTGTGTTCCGGAGCCAGTTCGAGCAGGGTCAGCGGTGCGCCAAAATCGTTGTTGAGGTTGCCACGGGTGGCCAGCACCGGGCCACGGGTGCGCAGGATGCTGGCAAGCATCTCCTTGACCGTGGTCTTGCCGCTGGAGCCGGTAATGGCGGCGACCGGCTTGTCGAAAGCGGCGCGGTTCAACGCGCCGAGCTGGCCCAGGGCCAGGCGGGTATCGGCAACCACCAACTGCGCCAGGCTGCTGCCCGGCACTTCGCGCTGCACCAGGGCGGCGACCGCGCCTTTGCCAGCAACGTCATTCAAGTAATCGTGGCCGTCAAAACGCGGCCCGGCCAGGGCAACGAAAAGCTGCCCGGCGGTGATGGCACGGCTGTCGATGCTGACGCCATTGAAGGTTGCATCCTGACCGTGCAGGCGGCCGTTGAGCGGCGCCGTCAGTTGGCTGAGGGACAATGGCTTAAGCATGGGCAGCCTCCCACACGGCCAGGGCCTTCTCGGCTTCAACCAGGTCGGAGAAGTCGTGGCGCTCGCCGTTGATTTCCTGATAATCCTCATGCCCCTTGCCGGCCAGGACGATGACATCGTCAACGCCGGCGCTGGCAATCAGCTGAGCGATGGCGGCACCGCGGCCGGCAACGAATTCGACCGCATCGGCCTGGGCAAAACCCGGGCGGATGTCGGCGAAGATCTGCTGCGGGTCTTCAGTGCGCGGGTTGTCGTCGGTAACCAGCACGCGGTCAGCCAGGCGCTCGGCAACTTCGGCCATCAGCGGCCGCTTGCCGCGATCGCGATCGCCGCCGCAACCGAACAAGCACAGCAACTGGCCCTTGGCGTGCGGGCGCAACGCTTGCAGCACCTGCTCCAGGGCATCGGGGGTATGCGCGTAATCGACCACCACCAGCGGCTTGCTGCCGCCGCCCAGGCGCTGCATGCGCCCGACCGGGCCTTCCAGCGCCGGGGTAACCTTGAGAATTTCGTCCAGCGGGAAATCCAGCGCCAGCAAGGTGCCGACCGCCGCGAGCATGTTGCTCAGGTTGAAGCGCCCGAGCAGGCGGCTGCGCAGCGCGTGCTCACCCTGGGCGGTGACGATCACGGCGCGCACGCCATCATCATCGAAATGCGCTTCGCGGCAGTACAGCGACGCGGCCGGATCCTTGAGGCTGTAGCTGATCAGGCGCGACTCGCCCTGCCCGGCTGCCAGGCGCCGGCCAAAATCGTCATCGAGGTTGACCACCCGGCAACGCAGGTTCGGCCAGGCGAACAGGCGCGCCTTGGCGTCTTCGTAAGCCTGCATGCTGCCGTGGTAGTCGAGGTGATCACGGGACAGGTTGGTCATCACCGCAATATCGAATGCCAGAGCCGCGACCCGGCCCTGGTCCAGGGCATGGGAAGAGACTTCCATGGCCACGGCCTTGGCCCCGGCCTTTTTCAGGTCACTCAGGGTTGCCTGCACGGCGATCGGGTCCGGCGTGGTCAGGCGACCGCTTTGCAGGGCGCCATAGAAACCGGTCCCGAGGGTGCCGATCAGGCCACAGTGCTGGCCGAGCTGGTCCAGCGCCTGGGCTACCAGCTGGGTGACGCTGGTCTTGCCGTTGGTGCCGGTGACGCCGACCAGGTCGAGCAGGCGGCTCGGCTCGCCGTAGAAACGCCCGGCGATGTCCGACAGTTGCGCGGCCAGGCCCTTGACCGGGATCAACGGCACCTCGGCGATCGGCAGCACGGTAGCGCCTTCGGCTTCATAGGCGACCGCCGCCGCACCGCGCTTGAGCGCGTCGGCAATGTGTTCACGGCCATCCATGCGCGTACCCGGCACCGCCAGGAACAGGTCGCCCGGGCGCACGTTGCGGCTGTCCAGGGTCAGTTCGCGGATCGACGGATCGCGGCTGGCCTGGGTAAAAAGCTTGCTCAATGGCATTGTCATCAACCGCGTCCTCCCTTGACCGGTGCAGCGTTGACTTGCTGCGTAGGTGTTGCCGGCGGCAGGTTGTCCGGCGGAATGTTCATCAGGCGCAGGGTGCCGGACATGACTTTGCTGAACACCGGCGCCGATACCAGGCCACCGAAGTAGCCGCCCTTGCTCGGCTCATCGATGACCACGACCACGGCATACCGCGGGTCGCTCATCGGCCCGAAGCCGGCGAACAGCGAACGGTACGAATTCTCGGTGTAACCCTTGGAACCGATAGTGGCTTTACGCGCGGTGCCCGACTTGCCACCCACGTGGTAGAACGGCACCTGGGCGCGGAACACCCCGCGCGGCGCCTCGATAACCTGCTGGACCATGCCCTGGATGGTCTCGGCGACTTCCTTGGGCACGACCTGGGTAGACTCCGGCGCCTTGTCGACCTTGAGGATGCTCAGCGGCACCATCTTGCCGTCGTTGGCCAGCGCCGCGTAGGCATGCACCAGTTGCAGCGCGGTCACCGACAGGCCGTAGCCGTAGGACAGGGTCGCGGTCTCGGCCTTGCGCCACTCGCGGTGGTTGGGCAGGTTGCCGACGCGCTCGCCCGGGAAGCCCAGGCCGGTGTACTGGCCAAGCCCCAGCTGGGACATGACCCGGTAGATCGATTCGCCACCGATATCGAAGGCGATCTTGCTCATGCCGACGTTACTGGAGTTGATCAGGATGCCGGTCAGGTCAAGGATCGGCCCTTCGCTGCGCGATACGTCGCGAATGGTGTAGCGGCCCAGTTGCAGGGTGCCCGGGTAGACCTCGACCTTGTCGGTCGGCTTCCAGCGCCCGCTCTGCAGGGCCGCGCTCATGGACAGCGGCTTGACCGTCGAACCTGGCTCGAACACGTCGATGATCGCCCGGTTACGCATGGCCGCCGGGAACATGCTGCGACGGTTGTTGGGGTTGTAGGTCGGCTGGTTGACCATGGCCAGCACTTCGCCGGTCTTGACGTCGAGGATCACCAGGCTGCCGGCCTTGGCTTCCTGTTCGGCAATGGCGTTGCGCAACTCGCGGGTGGCCAGGTATTGCAGGCGCAGGTCGATCGACAACGCCAAGGTCTTTCCGGCCTTGGCGTTTTTGGTTACCTGGATGTCCTTGATCAGCCGGCCGCGCCGGTCCTTGATCACCTGTCGCTTGCCGGGCACGCCGGCCAGCCATTCATCGTAGGCCAGCTCCACGCCTTCGCGGCCATGGTCGTCGAGGTCGGTAAAGCCGACCATGTGCGCGGCGACATCGCCGGCCGGGTAGAAACGACGGAATTCCTCGATGCCATAGACACCGGGGACTTTAAGATCGAGCACCACCTGGCCCTGCTCCGGGGTCAGGCCGCGGACCAGGTAGATGAACTCCTTGCTGGCCTGCTGTTCCAGGCGCGCTGCCAGTTGCTGCGGGTTCTGCTTGAGCGCGGCAGCCAGGGCCGGCCAGCGGTCCTTGGCAGCCTGCATTTCTTTCGGGTTGGCCCACAGGGTGGTCACCGGGGTACTGACGGCCAGCGGCTCGCCATTACGGTCGGTGATCAGCCCGCGGTGCGCAGGAATAGGAATATGTCGCAGGCTGCGGGCATCGCCCTGGCCCTTGAGGAAGTCACGGTCGACCACCTGCAGGTCGATGATGCGCCAGGCAATCGCGCCGACCATCAGTGCCAGCAGGGCGATGACCACGCGGAACCGCCATGGGTAGAGTGCGCCTTCAAGTTTCATCATGGCGCCACCATCCGTACTTCGTCAGCGGCCGGAATACGCATTTTCAGCTGTTCGCTGGCAAGGTTCTCGATACGGCTGTGGGCTGTCCAGGTGCTCTGCTCGAGAATCAGTCGGCCCCACTCGGCCTGGGCCTTGTCGCGCTCGCTGAGTTCGCCGTACAGGGTGTTGAGCAACTGACGGTTCCAGTGCGCGCTGTAGGACACCGCCACCGAAGAAACGAGCACGCCAATGAACAGCAGAAGCATCAGGAAGCTTCCGCCTGGCAAAGGCTTGGCGAACAAACGGCTCACCGCAGTTTCTCGGCGACGCGCATGACCGCGCTACGCGAACGTGGGTTGGCCTTGAGCTCGGCTTCGGAAGCGAACTGGGCCTTGCCGTGGACCTTGATCTTCGGCTCGAAGTGCTTGTGCTGGACCGGCAGGTTGCGCGGCAGGTTGTCGGCCTCACCCTTGACCAGCTTGCGCATGAACAGTTTGACGATGCGGTCTTCCAGCGAATGGAAGCTGATCACCACCAGGCGCCCGCCGACTTCCAGCGCTTCGAGCGCAGCCTCAAGGCCGGCCTCAAGGTCACCGAGTTCGTTGTTGACGTGGATGCGCAGGCCCTGGAAGGCACGGGTTGCCGGGTTCTTGCCCTTTTCCCAGGCCGGGTTGGCAACCTTGAGCACTTCGGCAAGGTCGGCGGTGCGGGTAAACGGAATTTCTTCACGGCGCAGCACCACGGCACGGGCCATGCGCTTGGCAAAGCGCTCTTCGCCGTATTCCTTGAACACCCGGGCGATTTCTTCTTCCGGCGCAGTGGCGATGAACTCTGCAGCGCTGACGCCGCGAGTCGGGTCCATGCGCATGTCCAGCGGGCCGTCGTTGAGGAAGCTGAAGCCGCGCTCAGGGTCGTCCAGCTGTGGCGACGAGACGCCCAGGTCGAGCAGGATGCCGCTGACCTTGCCGGCCAGGCCGCGCTCGGCAACTTCGGCGCCCAGCTCGGCAAAACTGCGCTGCACAATGACAAAGCGGCCGTCTTCGGCCGCCAGCGCTTGCCCGGTGGCAATCGCTTGTGGGTCCTTGTCAAAACCCAGCAGCCGGCCCTGCGGCCCGAGCTTGCTGAGGACTAACCGGCTATGCCCGCCGCGCCCGAAGGTGCCATCCAGATAGCAGCCATCGGCGCGTACGGCGAGAGCCTCGACGGCTTCGTCAAGCAGTACGGTGATGTGGTTAAAGCCGCTATCTATAGTCACAGGATCAAATCACGCAGTTCATCAGGCATGGCGCCCGGTTGTTGGATAGCTGCGAGGTCGGCTGCCGAAACCGCGTTCCAGGCATCCTCGTCCCACAGCTGAAATTTGTTCAGTTGCCCCACCAGCATTGCCTTCTTGTCGAGCTTGGCGTACTCGCGCAAACGCGGCGGCACCAGGAAACGCCCACTGCCATCAAGCTCAAGATCCACCGCATTGCCGATCAGCAAACGCTGCAGGCGGCGGTTCTCTTCACGCAATGACGGCAAGGCGCGCAACTTGGCTTCAATCAGCTCCCACTCATCGAGCGGGTACACACATAAACAGGGATCAACCGCATCGATGGTCACGATCAACTGCCCGGAACTACGCGAATCGAGCTCGTCACGGTACCGGCTCGGCATTGCGAGACGGCCCTTTGCGTCGAGGTTGATGGCGTTGGCTCCGCGGAACACGGCTGCGATTCCCCACAATGTTAGCGTTTTTGTGTCAGAAAACCCACTTCATGCCACTTTCTGCCACTTGCGCACACTATAGGAATCCGCCTACCACACCGTCAAGGCACGCTTATAAGGAAATCCCTTACAGATCGGAGATTTAGCGCGCACAGAGAAGATAGAAGGACAATTCGGAAGGGATTTTGACGAAAAAACTCAAACCCACTCAGACGGATAGAGAGCGAAGTTAAAGTAATTTATTAAGAGTAAGATTTTTTCGGTATTACCAGCACGCATCTGCTATCGATTCAAGCAGGAGGGGAAGAGGTGGAGAGTCGATCTGTAAGCCGGGTTCTGTCGAGGACAGTCATTCCTCTACGACGGCCATCACTGGACGCCTTTAGCAACCTACCCGGTTCCAACGCGGGCCGCGCCATATGGAACCCTATTTGGTCTTGCTCCGAGTGGGGTTTACCTAGCCATGAACTGTTGCCAGTCATGCGGTGCGCTCTTACCGCACCTTTTCACCCTTACCGGCACCGAAGTGCTTAGGCGGTTATTTTCTGTGGCACTTTCCGTAGGCTCGCGCCCCCCAGGCATTACCTGGCACTCTGCCCTATGGAGCCCGGACTTTCCTCCCCCCTCTATTGCGGAACAATAGAAGGCAGCGACTGTCCAATCGACTCTCCGCCGCAAAGGTTAACGGTAGCGGGCGCCAAGAACAAGCGATAAAACTGATAATAGCACTATAACATCAGTGGGCTTTCTGTTTTTCCAGTGCCGCCTGGTACAGCAGGTTCTTGCGCACCCCGGTGATTTCCGCCGCCAGCGCAGCGGCGCGCTTGAGCGGCATTTCCGCCAGCAGCAGGTCGAGAATACGCATTGCCTCGCTGCTGACCGCCTGCTCATCTTCCGGCGCGGTATAGCCCGCCACCAGCACCACACACTCGCCACGCTGCTGATTGCTGTCAGCCTCGACGAAGGCGCGCAGCTCGGCCAGCGGCAAACCCTTGAGGGTCTCGAAGGTTTTGGTCAGCTCGCGGGCCAGCAACGCCGGGCGCTCGCCACCGAATACCTCTTCCATGTCCTGCAAGCACTCGAGAATCCGGTGTGGTGCTTCGTAGAAGATCAACGTGCGCGGCTCTTCCTTTACCTGACTCAGGCGCGCGCGACGTCCTACAGCCTTGGCTGGCAGGAAGCCTTCGAAGATGAACCGGTCCGACGGCAGGCCAGCGGCCGACAGCGCCGCGATCAGCGCGCAGGCACCGGGCACCGGCACCACGGCGATTCCGGCGGCGCGGGCCTGGCGTACCAGGTGATAGCCAGGATCGGAAATCAGCGGCGTACCGGCGTCGGAAATCAGCGCGACGTTGTCGCCCGCCAGCAAACGGGTGATAAAACGACTGCCCTCATCACGCTCGTTGTGCTCGTGGCAGGCAGCCAGCGGCGTGTTGATACCAAAGTGCTGCATCAGACGAATGGAGTGACGGGTGTCTTCGGCGGCGATCAGCGCCACATCACCGAGTATTTTGAGTGCCCGGGCACTCATGTCATCCAGGTTGCCGATCGGCGTGGCCACCACGTAAAGCGTGCCCGAAGTGGATTGGGAAGCCCCTGGAACATCAGTCACTGCACACACCTGTCGTCATGATCAAAGCGCCATTGTAGCCCGAGAGTCGGCAACATTGGGCAATCAGGATTGCCGCAAAGCGGCGTTCCAGCACCTATATTGAAGGATTAACGCCAGCAAGATCGCGCCCCGGCCAGCGCTTGGGTACAATTGCCAGTTAATTTGATCGAGTAACAGGACCCTTACATGATCGCTTGCCTGCGGCTGTTCACAGCCCTTTGCCTCGCCGCCCTGCTGGCAGCCTGCGCCAGCTCGCCCTCGTCGAGCCTCGGCGAACTGCCGCGCACACCGGATGCCAGCATCGAGCAACTGCTTGAACAGGCCACCACCAGCAAGACGCCGGAGCAAGCTGCACTGTTGCGCCTGAGCGCCGCCGACCTGGCCTACAAGCAAAAGGACAATGCCCGCGCCGCGCGCATCCTCGAGCAGGTGCCGCTGGAGCAGCTCAAACCGGCCCAGCAGATCTTCGCCAGCACCCTGGCGGCAGAACTGGCCATGAGCCGCAACCAGCCGAAAATGGCCCTGGCCGCCTTGAGCCACCCAAGCCTGGCGCGCCTCAACGAGCTGCCGGAAGATCAACAGATCCGTACCCGCAGCGTGCATGCCGCAGTGCTGGAAGCCAACGGCCAGCCACTGGCCGCCGCCCAGGAGCGCGCGCAATTGACGCCGCTACTCAAGGGCGATGCTGCCAACGCCAACAACGACGCGATCTGGAACCTGGTAGCCGCCACCCCGCGCGATCAGCTCAATAACCTCAGCAGCGGCACCGACAACATGGCCGGCTGGGCCAGCCTGGCCCTGGCGGTAAAAGGCGCCGGCACCGTCGAGCAGCAACAAGCCGCCATCGACGCCTGGCGCGCCCAGCACGCCGATCACCCGGCCGCCGCCCAGCTGCCACCGTCGCTGATCAAGCTGATGGAGCTGACCAGCCAGCCGCTGACCAAAATCGCCCTGCTGCTGCCACAGGAAGGCCAGCTGGCCGGCGTTGCCCGCGCCCTGCGTGACGGTTTCATGGCCGCGCACTTCCAGGCCCAGCAAGCCGGCCAGAAGCCGCCGACCATCGAAGTCTTCGACAGCTCGCGACTGACCTCGCTGGACGACTTCTACCGCCAGGCCCAGGCCTCTGGCGTGCAACTGGTGGTTGGCCCGCTGGAAAAACCGCTGGTGAAAAAGCTCGCCGCCTACCCGCAATTGCCGATCACCACCCTCGCCCTGAACTACAGCGACGCCGGCCAGAAAGGCCCGGAGCAGCTGTATCAGTTCGGCCTCGCCGCCGAAGACGAAGCCCGTGAAGTGTCGCGCCGCGCCCGCGCCGACGGCATGGTGCGCGCCGTCGCCCTGGTGCCGAAAGGCGAATGGGGCGACCGCGTGCTCAAGGCCTTCCGCCAGGACTGGGAAGCCAACGGTGGCAGCCTGCTGGCCGCCCAGCACATCGACCAGCCGGTAGCCCTGGCCCAGCAGATCGCCGAGCTGTTCCAGTTGCGCCAGAGCGAAGGCCGCGCCAAGAGCCTGCAAAGCACCGTCGGCGGCGCCGTATCGGCCCAGCCGTCGCGCCGCCAGGACATCGACTTCATCTTCCTTGCCGCCACCCCGCAGCAAGGCCAGCAGATCAAGCCGACCCTGAACTTCCAGTACGCTGGCGACGTACCGGTGTATGCCACCTCGCACGTTTACAGCGCCAGCGGCGACGTCAACCAGTACCGCGACCTCACCGGCGTGCGCTTTTGCGATACTCCATGGCTGCTCGACAGCGGCAACCCATTGCGCCAGCAGGTAGAACGTCAGTGGCCACAAGCGGCCGGCAGCCTCGGCCGCCTGTACGCCATGGGCATCGACGCCTTCAGCCTGGCACCACGCCTGGGCCAGCTGCGCGCGCTGCCGGAAAACCGCATTGACGGCCTGTCCGGCAGCCTGAGCATGAACGAGAACCAGCGCATCGAGCGGCAACTGCCGTGGGCCGAGTTCACCGGCGGCCAAATCAAACGCCTGCCCGACACCCCACGCTGATGCCCGACAGTTCGCGCCAACAGGCCGGCCAGGCCGCCGAACGGCAAGCCCTTGAATACCTTCAAGGGCAAGGCCTGCGGCTGCTGGCGCAGAACTGGCGATGCAAACGCGGCGAGCTTGATCTGGTCATGCTCGACAGCGATACAGTAGTATTCGTCGAAGTCCGCTACCGGCTGCACGCGGATTTTGGCGGTGCGCTCGCCAGTATCGACGGGCGCAAGCAGGACAAACTGGTGCTAGCCGCCGAGTCTTTTCTGCAAAAGGAAACACGCTGGGCCAACCACCCCTGCCGTTTCGATGTCATCGCCTTGCAAGGCAGAGGCCATTCGGGCCCACCGCTGGACTGGCTGAAAAATGCCTTCGAGTGCTGAACCCGTCACTGCCCTGCGCCATTACCCCTACAACTTTTTTGCTCTTTGCTTCACGGGCTGCACAGTCATGTGCCGGGACCTTTTTTGTATACTCCCGACGCGCCCGGCCAGCCGCCCTACTTAAGGTCACACTGATGGACATGCAATCCCGAATTCGCCAGCTTTTTCAGGCCAGCATCAACACCAAGCAACAGGCGATGGAAGTCCTTGCACCACACATCGAGCAAGCCAGTCAGGTCATGGTCAATGCGCTGCTCAACGAGGGCAAGATGCTTGCCTGCGGCAACGGCGGCTCGGCCGGCGATGCCCAGCACTTTTCTTCCGAACTGCTCAACCGCTTCGAGCGTGAGCGCCCGAGCCTGCCGGCCATCGCCCTGACCACCGACAGCTCGACCATCACCTCGATCGCCAACGACTACAGCTACAACGAAATATTCTCCAAGCAGATCCGCGCCCTGGGCCAGCCCGGCGATGTGCTGCTGGCGATTTCGACCAGCGGTAACTCGGCGAACATTATTCAGGCGATCCAGGCCGCACATGATCGCGAAATGATTGTCGTAGCTCTGACCGGGCGCGATGGCGGCGGCATGGCCTCGCTGCTGCTGCCTGAAGACGTCGAGATTCGCGTACCGGCCAACGTCACCGCACGTATCCAGGAAGTCCACCTGCTGGCGATCCACTGCCTCTGCGACCTGATCGACAGCCAACTGTTCGGGAGTGAAGAATGACCCCTAACCGCCTCGGCCTGATGGCCCTGACCCTGTGCCTGAGCCTCACCGGTTGCAGCTCGGTGCTCACCGCCACCCGCGACAAGCCGATCGAGGACGACCGCGGCACCCGCACCTTCGGCAGCAAGATCGATGACTCGCTGATCGAAACCAAAGTCGCGGTGAACGTCGCCAAGGCCAGCCCTGACCTGGACAAGAACTCGCACATTGTCGTCAGCAGCTTCAACGGCATCGTCCTGCTCGCCGGGCAAACCCCGCGCGCCGACCTCAAGGGCCTGGCCGAACAGGCTGCCGGCCAGGTCCAGCGGGTGAAAAAGGTGCATAACGAGCTGCAGGTGCTGCCGCCCTCCTCGATCCTGGCGCGCAACAACGACGCCTGGCTGACCACCAAGATCAAGACCCAGATGCTCACCGACAGCAACATTCCCGGTTCGCGCATCAAGGTCATCACCGAAAACGGCATCGTCTACATGCTCGGCCTGCTGACCCAGCAAGAAGCCTCGCGCGCCACCAACCTGGTGCAGGGCGTGTCGGGCGTGCAGAAGATCGTCAAGCTGTTCGAATACATCGACTGATAAACCCATCGCGGGGCAAGCGCCCCGCGATCCAACCATCCTTAGGAAGTCCCCATGAAAAACGGCCTGCTGCCAACCTTGCTGATTGGCGCCTTCGCCACCCTGGCCGGCTGCTCCACCCCAACCCAGATCACCCTCAACGACGGCCGCGAATTCCAGGCAGTCGACGCGCCGCACTACGATCGCGCAGCCGGCTTCTACGAGTTCAAGCAGCTCGATGGCAAGGTGATCAAGGTCAACAAGGACCAGGTCCGCACCATCACCGACCTGTAATCCAGGCCGGCAGACACAAAAAAGGCGATCCATGCGGATCGCCTTTTTTTGTTACTTGACCACCTTCAAGCTCGGACGCCCGCTTGGCCGCGGCGGCTGGCCGCCGGCAGGCGGACCGTCGTCATCCGGCTCGACGCTGTCGTCTTCTTCATCTTCATCATCGAGCAGCGGCGGCTCGAGTTCGAAGACCATACCCTGGCCGTTTTCCCGGGCATAAATACCGAGGATGGCACCGGCAGGCACGAACAGGGTGTGAGCAACGCCGCCAAAGCGGCCCTCGAAGCTCACAGCCTCGTTATCCATGTGCAGGTGACGTACGGCACTGGGTGAGATGTTGAGGACGATCTGGCCGTCACTGGCGAAGCTCTGGGGTACCTGGACGGCCGGGTATTCGGCGTTGACCAGCATATGCGGTGTGCAGTCGTTGTCCACGATCCACTCATAGAGTGCACGTACCAAATAGGGGCGACTGGAGTTCATCGACAGCTCCTTAAAACCTAGCGCATTTCACGTTCAGCAGCGGACAGGCTTGCCTGGAAGGCTTCGCGGGCAAACTGTCGCTCCATGTAGTCGAGCAACGGCTTGGCCGGCCGCGGCAGTTCGATACCCAACACCGGCAAACGCCAGAGTATGGGCAATAGACAACAATCGACCAGACTTTGCTCCTCACTCAAGAAACAAGGCTTGTCGGCAAACAACGGCGACACTCCGGTCAGGCTCTCGCGCAGCTCCTTGCGCGCCTGTACCCGTGCCGGCTCCTTGCTGCGCGGGTCGAGTATCAGGTCGACCAGCGCACACCAGTCGCGCTGGATACGGTGGATCAGCAGGCGGCTGTTGGCCCGCGCCACCGGATACACCGGCAACAATGGCGGGTGCGGGTAACGTTCATCGAGGTATTCCATCACCACGGTCGACTCGTACAACGCCAGGTCGCGATCGACCAGGGTTGGCACGCTGCCATAGGGGTTCACTTCAACCAGCTTGGGCGGAAGGCGACCAGGATCGACGTTGATGATCTCGACACTGACACCCTTCTCGGCGAGAACGATGCGCACCCGATGAGAATAATGGTCAGCGGGGTCGGAGTAGCAGGCTAACCGGTTGGTCACGCCCATAGTGGTCCTCCTCGCGTATGAATTTATAAATGCTGCAAATGCAAACGCGCCCTGCGAGCGCCCCTGTGATTCCAGAGGCGCCCCAGGGCGCGTTCAACTACCAGAAACTACTGCGTGATCAGTGCACGTCCTTCCAGTATTCGCGCTTGAGCAGATAAGCGAATACGAAGAAGAAGGCCAGATACAGCAGCACATAGGTACCGATGCGCTGGCTTTCCAGTTTGACCGGGTTAGCCGAGTAGGCCAGGAAGGTCACCAGGTTCTTGACCTTCTCGTCGAACTGCTCTGGCGTCAGGGTACCGGATTTCGGCGCCACGGTCAGCTGGTCGCATGCTTCATGAGTCAAAGGCGAGCCGGTCAGCGGGTCGTATTGCTTCTTGCCATCGACCACGGTCTGCACTTGCTTGCAGCCAATCACCTGGTTGCCCTGCAGGCCAACCAGCACGTTAGGCATGCCGACGTTGGGGAAAACCTTGTTGTTCACCCCGTACGGACGCGACTTGTCCTCATAGAAACTACGCAGGTAGCTGTACAGCCAGTCGGTACCACGGACCCGGGCAACCAGGGTCAGGTCAGGCGGCGCGGCACCGAACCAGGTCTTGGCATCTTCAGGCTTCATGCCGATCTTCATGTGGTCGCCAATCTTGGCGCCGGTGAACACCAGCTTCTCGAGCATCAGCTCGTGAGGAATGCCCAGGTCGTCAGCCACGCGCTCGTAACGCTGGAACTTGGCGCTATGGCAACCCATGCAATAGTTGGCGAAGGTGCGTGCGCCGTCCTGCATGGCGGCCTTGTCGGTCAGGTCGATATCGACCTTGTCCAGCTCCAGGCCGTGTTCGGCGGCGAAGGTGAACGCGGGCATCACTGCCAGAATCAATACTGCAAATAGCTTTTTCATCAGCCAGTCACCCTTTCCGGAACCGGTTTGGTCTTCTCGAGCCGGGTGTAGAACGGCATCAGAAGGAAGTAGGCGAAATACAGGAAGGTGCATACCTGCGACAGCAGCGTACGGCCCGGGGTAGGTGCCAGAACGCCGAGCACACCGAGGATCACGAACGAGATGCAGAACACCAGCAGCCAGACCTTGCTCATCCAGCCCTTGTAGCGCATGGACTTGACCGGGCTGCGATCCAGCCACGGCAGGACGAACAGCACGGCGATCGCGGCGCCCATGGCTATTACACCGAGCAGCTTGTCCGGAACGGCGCGCAAGATCGCGTAGAACGGAGTGAAGTACCAGACCGGGGCAATGTGCTCAGGGGTCTTGAAGGCGTTGGCCTGTTCGAAGTTCGGTTTTTCCAGGAAGTAACCGCCCATTTCCGGGAAGAAAAACACGATGGCGCAGAACACGAAGAGGAACACGACGACGCCGACGATATCCTTCACGGTGTAGTAAGGGTGGAACGCGATACCGTCCAGCGGCACGCCGTTCTCGTCCTTGTGCTTCTTGATGTCGACACCGTCAGGGTTGTTCGAACCGACTTCGTGCAGCGCCAGGATATGCAGCACCACCAGGCCGAGAATGACGATCGGCAGGGCCACCACGTGCAGGGCGAAGAAGCGGTTCAGGGTGATGCCGGAGATCAGGTAGTCACCGCGGATCCACTGGGTCAGGTCGTCGCCGATCACCGGAATGGCGCCGAACAGCGAGATGATCACCTGGGCACCCCAGTAGGACATCTGGCCCCATGGCAGCAGGTAGCCCATGAACGCTTCGGCCATCAGCGCCAGGTAGATCAGCATGCCGAACACCCAGACCAGTTCGCGAGGCTTCTGGTACGAGCCGTACAGCAGGCCGCGGAACATGTGCAGGTAGACGACGATGAAGAACGCCGAGGCGCCGGTGGAGTGCAGGTAGCGCAGGATCCAGCCGTATTCGACGTCACGCATGATGTATTCGACCGAGGCGAACGCCTCTTCGGCCGAAGGGGTGAAGCTCATGGTCAGCCACACGCCGGTGACGATCTGGTTGACCAGGACCAGCAGGGCCAGGGAGCCGAAGAAATAGAAGAAGTTGAAGTTCTTCGGTGCGTAATACTTGCTGAGATGGTCTTCCCACATCTTGGTCGCGGGGAAGCGGGCGTCAACCCAATCCATGAACTTACTCATCACGCGTTCTCCTGATCGACGCCGACGACAATGATGTCGTCCGACTCATAAGAGTGCGGCGGCACTGGCAGATTGAGCGGCGCCGGCTGGGATTTGTAGACGCGGCCAGCCAGGTCGTAGTGGGAGCCGTGGCACGGGCAGAAGTAGCCACCGACCCACTTCGGACCCAGGTCGACAGGTGCCACTTCCGGACGGAAGGTCGGCGAGCAGCCCAGGTGGGTGCACAGGCCGACCAGCACGAGGATTTCCGGCTTGATCGAGCGGTTCGACGGATCGACGTAAGTGGGTTGAACCGAAGCCTTGGACTCTGGGTCGGAGAGGTCGCCGGTGATCTTCTTGAGGTTACCGAGGATCTCCTCGGTACGACGGACGATGAACACCGGTTGGCCGCGCCACTCAGCAATCATCTGCTGACCAGGCTCTACCTTGGCGATATTGACCTTCACCGGTGCACCCGCGGCTTTCGCCTTGGCACTGGGGAACCATGACCCTACGAACGGGACCGCAGCCCCCACCGCTCCTGCAGCACCCACCACGGACGTGGCTGCTACGAGGAAGCGACGCCGGCCTGCATTGACGCCGTCATTGCTCATTCAGTCCTCTCCCATCAGCTTTATGGCCTGTTGCAACAGGCATCTACTAAGTAATTTCTGAACTGCTAAAAATTTGCCGCATGGTAATGAAAAGACCCTTCTCTGACAAGGTGATTAGCCTTGTGCCACCCCGCTATCCCTTGTAACTCTTGACTTGCGTCTATGCGGCAAGTTGTCACAGTAAACAACAGCATAGTTATTCAAGACATAAAAAAAGCCCGGTTCCACCAGGAACCGGGCTTTTTTTGAACGCCGAAGCGAAATTAACGCTTGGAGTACTGAGGACGCTTACGTGCTTTACGCAGACCCACTTTCTTACGCTCGACTTCACGAGCGTCGCGGGTGACGTAGCCAGCTTTGCGCAGAGCGCCACGCAGGGTTTCGTCGTAGTCCATCAGTGCACGGGTGATACCGTGACGGATTGCACCGGCCTGGCCGCTGACACCACCACCGATAACGGTGACGTAGATGTCGAACTTTTCGGTGGTCTCGGTCAGTTCCAGCGGCTGGCGTACTACCATGCGCGCGGTTTCACGACCGAAGAACACGTCCAGAGAACGGTTGTTGATGGAGATGTTACCGGTACCTGGACGCAGGAAAACGCGAGCGGTTGCGGTCTTGCGACGGCCAGTGCCGTAATTTTGAGTCGCCGACATAATGAACTATTCCGTTAAATCTTCAGTTCTTGGGGCTGCTGAGCAGTATGAGGGTGAGTAGCGCCCGCATAGACTTTCAGCTTACGGTACATGTCGCGACCCAGTGGGTTCTTAGGCAGCATGCCTTTAACCGCGGTCTCGATCACGCGCTCTGGGGCCTTGGCGATCAACTTCTCGAAGTTGATTTCCTTGATACCGCCCGGGAAGCCGGAGTGGGAGTAGTACATTTTGTCCGAAGTCTTGGCACCAGTGACACGAACCTGCTCGGCGTTGATGACGACGATGTAGTCGCCGGTGTCAACGTGAGGAGTGTACTCTGGCTTGTGCTTGCCACGCAGACGGCTCGCGATCTCAGTGGCCAGACGACCCAGGGTCTTGCCAGCAGCGTCAACGACGAACCAGTCGCGCTTTACTGTTTCCGGTTTAGCAGTAAAAGTTTTCATTCTTTATAGCCTCAGGGGCCGCCCAGCGAAAATAAGACGGCAGATCTTACTGGATAGTGCGCACCTTGACAAGTCAAGGACACAGCCGCACACGGACGCTATCGGGGGCTCGGGTCAGCGCGTCCAATATTCGGCAGGGTTCTTCTATGGAGCGGGGCATCACTCCCGCTGCACGGAGAGGGGCTGAATTATCCAGATTGCGAAAAAAAATTCAACCTGCTTTTATGCTTCTTTTAGACAGGAAGCAGTCGAATGGACTATCGCCAGCTGGGCCGAACCGACCTCAACGTCAGCGCCCTGTGCCTTGGCAGCATGACCTGGGGCGAGCAGAACGACCAGACCCAGGCCTTCGCCCAGATCGAACGGGCCAAGGCCGCCGGGATCAATTTCATCGATACCGCCGAGATGTACCCCGTCCCTCCCCGCCCGGAAACCTACGCCGCCACCGAGCGCATGATCGGTAACGGGTTCAAGCAGCGCGGCGATCGCGCCCAGTGGATCCTGGCCAGCAAGGTGGCCGGCCCCGGCAACGGCATCAACCATATCCGCGACGGCCTGCTCAAGCACAACCGCCAGCACATCGTCGCCGCCCTGGACGACAGCCTCAAGCGCCTGCAGACCGACTGGATCGACCTCTACCAGTTGCACTGGCCAGAGCGCAGCACCAACTTCTTCGGCAAGCTGGGTTACCAGCATGCGCCGCAAGACCTGTTCACCCCGCTGGAAGAAACCCTCGAAGTGCTCGACGAGCAGGTCAAGGCCGGCAAGATCCGCCACATCGGCCTGTCCAACGAAACCCCGTGGGGCACCATGAAGTTCCTGCAGCTGGCCGAAAGCCGCGGCTGGAGCCGCGCGGTGTCGATCCAGAACCCCTACAACCTGCTCAACCGCAGCTTCGAAGTGGGCCTGGCGGAAATCGCCATCCGCGAACAGTGCGGCCTGCTGGCCTACTCGCCCCTGGCTTTCGGCATGCTCTCGGGCAAGTACGAAAACGGCGCACGCCCGGCCGCGGGCCGCCTGACCCTGTTCAGCCGCTTCTCGCGCTACTCCAACCCGCAAACCGTGGCTGCCTGCAGCCGCTACGTGAAGCTGGCCCGCGACCATGGCCTGGACCCGGCGCAAATGGCCCTGGCCTTCGTCACCCGCCAGCCGTTCGTGACCAGCAACATCATCGGTGCCACCACCCTCGAGCAACTGGACAGCAACCTGGCAAGCGCCGACCTCAAGCTCAGCGACGAGCTGCTGGCGGCCATCGAGGCCATCCATCAGGACCAGCCCAACCCCGCGCCCTGAGACGCAATCCCGGTTCCCATCAACAAGGTGGGAACCGAGGGTAGACACAATCGCCAAAAAATAAGACGATCCAGCCGGTGATTGACCACTCTACCCTATAAGAATAAAGAAAATGATGTTTACCCAACCCACGGCGTCCTTGCGGCGCGTCAGTATCCTGGCCATCGACAATGTCTTCGCATCGACCCTGATGCAGGCCAAGGATTTCTTCCATCTCGCCAGCCTGCGCTACAGCAAGCAGTTGGGCCTGGGCCTGCAGCCGATGTTCGAAACCCGCCTGGTGAGCCCTGACGGCCAGCCTGTGCGCAGCTTCAGCGAAGTGATGCTGCCGGTCGACAGCGGCCTGGAGCAGGCCGACATCATCATCCTGCCGGCGTTCTGGGACGATTTCGATGCCCTCTGCCAGCGCTACCCGCAAGTATTGCCCTGGCTACGCGAGCAACACGCCCGCGGCGCCGTGCTCTGCGGCGAGGCCAGCGGCGTGTTCTGGCTGGCCGAAGCCGGGTTGCTCGACGGCAAGGAGGCGACCACCTACTGGCGCTTCTTCAGCCAGTTCGAAGAGCGCTTCCCCAAGGTCAGCCTCAACCAGGACAAGCACCTGACCGACGCTGACAACCTCTATTGCGCCGGCGGCACCACCTCGGCCTGCGACCTGTACATCTACCTGATCGAGCGTTTCTGCGGGGCCAACGTCGCGCAAGCGGTGGCCCGTGACATCCTCTACGAAGTACAGCGCAACTACACCCCGGGGCGCATGGGCTTTGGCGGGCAGAAACTGCACCAGGACTTGATCATCCTGCAGATCCAGCACTGGCTCGAAGAACATTTCGCCGACAAGTTCCGCTTCGAGGACGTGGCCCGCAACCACGGCATGAGCATCCGCAACTTCATGCGCCGCTTCCAGAGCGCCACCGGCGACAAGCCGCTGCACTACCTGCAACGGCTGCGGATCGAAACGGCCAAGGGATTGCTGTCGGGCACACGCAAAAGCATCAAGACCATCAGCTATGAAGTTGGTTATGACGATGCGAGTTTCTTTGCCCGGTTGTTCAGGCAGCACACAGAGTTGTCGCCGAATCAGTATCGGCAGCAGTTTATGCAGGAGGCCTGAAAGGCCTCCTCAGCTTCAAGCCTCAAGCTTCAAGCTTCAAGCGGCAAGCAAGAGCAAGAGCAAGAGCA
This sequence comes from Pseudomonas sp. NPDC087612, assembly GCF_044743505.1. Lineage (NCBI taxonomy): Bacteria > Pseudomonadati > Pseudomonadota > Gammaproteobacteria > Pseudomonadales > Pseudomonadaceae > Pseudomonas > Pseudomonas sp. NPDC087612. The sequence goes on along the minus strand of NZ_JBIUWO010000004.1, from coordinate 164,201 downwards.
AGAGCAGGATCAAAAGCAGCACGCGGTCGGCTCTTGATCCTGCTTGCAGCTTGAAGCTTGAAACTTGCAGCTGCTTTTAAGGCTTATGCGCCCGCGACAGGAATTCGTGGGACTGCATTTCCAGCAGGCGGCTCAGGGTGCGCTGGAACTCGAAGGTCAGGCGACCACCGGTGTACAGGTCCTTGAGTTCAACCTCGGCCGAGATGATCAGCTTGACGTTGCGGTCATAGAACTCGTCGACCATGTTGATGAAACGCCGGGCGATGTCGTCGGTGGCGACGCTCATCTGCTCGACGCCGCTGAGCAGCACGGCATGGAAGATCTTGCCCAGTTCGATGTAGTCGTTCTGGCTGCGCGGGCCGTCGCACAGTTCGCGGAATTCGAACCAGGCCACGTCGTCACAGGTACGCAGGGCGCGGATTTCGCGGTTCTCGATCACCAGCACATCGTTCTCGACCGCCTGGGTGCATTCCGGGGTCAGTGCCTTGAAGCTTTTGCGCAGGCTTTCGTGGGCCGCTTCGTCAAGCGGGAAGTGGAACAGCTCGGCTTGTTCCAGGTGCCGCAGGCGATAGTCGACGCCGCTGTCGACGTTGACGATCTCGGTGTTCTGCTTGATCAGGGCAATCGCCGGCAGGAAGCGTGCGCGCTGCAGGCCGTCCTTGTACAGGCCGTCAGGGACGATGTTGGAGGTGGCCACCAGGGTCACGCCGTTCTTGAACAGCTCCTCCATCAGGGTGCCGAGGATCATCGCATCGGTAATGTCGGAGACGAAGAACTCGTCGAAGCAGATCACCCGGGCCTCGTCGGAGAAGCGCTTGGCGATGATGGTCAGCGGGTTCTTCTCGCCCTTGAGGGTTTTCATTTCCTCGTGGACGCGCTTCATGAAGCGGTGGAAGTGCGTGCGCACCTTCTGCTTGAACGGCAGCGCTTCAAAGAAGGTATCGACCAGGTAGGTCTTGCCGCGGCCTACCCCACCCCAGAAATACAAGCCCTTGACCGGTGCCTGGTCCTTCTTGCCGAACAACTTGCCGAACACACCCGGCTTGTTGTTCTGCGCCGCGATCAGATCGTCGTACAGGCGCTGCAGATGACGCACTGCAGTTTCCTGCGCCGCGTCATGGAAGAATTCGGGACGTTTCAGATCTGCTTGATATCGTTCTAGGGGCGTCATAATTCGTTAGCAAGGTAACAAAAACGGGCCGTCACTGTAGCGACGGCCCGGGATAATGGCAATCAGACTTCCGATAAGCCGTTCAGTCCTGCTGGGGCACCAGGGCCGCGCGCAGGGTTTCGATGGCGCTGTCGCGGGCGGCGCCGTCGGCAAACTGCGGGCCGTCGCCAACGCACTCACCTTCCAGCCACAGGCTGAAGCCCAGGCCTTCGTGGCGCACGTCAAGCTCGCCGCCCTGCTGCAGTTGCTTGCTCACAGCACCTGCGGTCTTGCCGTCGGCGAAGTTACGCGACAACAGCAGTTGCTCGCCATCGGCCGCCAGCAGGCGGAAGCGGAAGCTGCCGTCGTCTTCGCGGAAGCTGACAAAGCGCGCGGTCTTGGCCGCCTTCTTCTTGACCTGGGCAGTGGCCTGCTCGACGTTACGGAACGAGCGCAGGCCGACCGCTTCGCGCAGCTCCTCAAGGAACGGCGTGGCCACCTTGCGGGCTTTTTGCGCGCCGGCCAGGAGGATGTCCTCAAGGTCGGCCGGGCGGCTGATCAACTGGTGATAACGCTCGCGCGGCTCGCTCAGCTGGCCATCGAGCAACTGGAACAGGCGCTGCTTGGCTTCGCCCCAGCCCAGGCCCTGGAGCAGTTCGCTGCGAAACTCATCGGCCTGGGAGGCAGTGGCGAAGGCCTGGAACAGGGTGAACAGGTGCGCGTTGTCCGGATCCTTGGCTTCGCCCGGGGCGCGGGAGTCGGTGACGATGCGCGAGATGGCATCCTTCATGTCCTTGGCGCTGGTGAACAACGGGATGGTGTTGTCGTAGCTCTTGGACATCTTGCGCCCGTCCAGGCCCGGCAGGGTGGCGACGCTTTCTTCGATCAGCGCTTCGGGCATGGCGAAGAATTCCTTGCCCTGGCCGAACAGGTGGTTGAAGCGCTGGCCGATGTCGCGGGCCATTTCCACGTGCTGGATCTGGTCACGGCCGACTGGCACCTTGTTGGCGTTGAACATCAGGATGTCGGCGGCCATCAGTACCGGGTAGCTGTACAGGCCCATGCTGATGCCGGCATCCGGGTCTTCGCCGTTCTCGACGTTCTTGTCCACCGACGCCTTGTAGGCGTGCGCGCGGTTGAGCAGGCCCTTGGCCGCAACGCAGGTCAGCAGCCAGGTCAGCTCGGGAATCTCGGGGATGTCGGACTGACGATAGAAAGTCACTCGCTCCGGGTCCAGGCCACCGGCCAGCCAGGTCGCGGCGATTTCCAGGCGCGAGCGCTGGATGCGCTGCGGGTCGTCGCATTTGATCAGGGCGTGGTAGTCGGCCAGAAAATAGAACGAGTCGACACCCGGCTCACGGCTGGCGAGGATCGCCGGGCGGATGGCACCGGCGTAGTTGCCCAGGTGAGGCGTGCCCGTGGTGGTGATACCGGTAAGGATGCGCGTAGTCATGGGTAATCGCTTATCAGGCTTGTATCAGTTCGAAAGGCGTGGCAGCACCAGTTCCTTGAGGTCGGTGAGCTTGCCATGGAAAAAGTGTCCGCATTCTGCCACTTTCAGCAGCTCATGGGGGCGTGGCAGTGCGCCGGACCAAGCGTAGACGATCTGCGGATCGATCACTTCGTCGGTTTGCGGCTGGATCACGCTCAGCGCGCAGCCTTGTGGCAAGGTGTCGTGATCCTGCAGGCGCATCACCGCTGGCGCAACCATGAACAGGTGCTTCAATTCGATACCGTTTGCTTCCAAACGCCCGCCGAGGCTGGCCGCAACAAAGCCGCCGAATGAAAAACCCATCAGGGTCAGGGGCAGTCGCGGATGTTGTTCCAGCAGCCAGGTCGCTGCCGCCTGAGCATCGTCCACTTCGCCGCTGCCCATGTCATGGTTACCGGCGCTGGCACCGACACCACGGTAGTTGAATCGCAAGGTGATGTAACCGGCATCGCGGGCGGTGCGCTGCAGCATCGACACCACCTTGTTGGTCATGGTCCCGCCCTGCACCGGGTTAGGGTGACACAGCAACACCACGCCACGGGCGTCGGCAACATCAAGGTACAAGGCTTCCAGTTGGCCGACCGGGCCATCGATGAATACGGGGGTTTCGCGGATAAGCAAGGATAAACTCCGTGACCTCGGAAAGGGTCGACTCGTCTAGCTGAATGATTCTGTCTGAGATATTTGCGATCGTTCGCGGTATACAGCGCAGGTCCGAGCCGTTAACGTAAAGCAAAGCCGTTTATAGAGGAAGGACTCGTGGAACTCTCGCTCTTAGTTTGGTTGTTGCCGACCCTGGCCCTCGTCGTGGGTGTCGTCGTTGGTTTCCTGGTCGCCCGCCTGCTGCCCAATGCCGCACCGAGCAGCACCCAGCGTCAGCTGGATGATATCCAGGAACGTTTCGACAGCTACCAGAATGAGGTGGTTACTCACTTCAACAGTACGGCTGCGCTGGTCAAAAAGCTGACCCAAAGTTACCAGGACGTCCAGGATCACCTGGCCGAGGGCGCCAACCGCCTGGCCCTGGACGAACTCACCCGCCAGCGCCTGCTGGCCGCCCTGCACTCCGAAGCCGTGCAGCCTGCGCGTGATCGCCTGACCCCGCCGAAGGACACCGAGGTGCCGCGCGACTACGCACCGAAAGCGCCCAACGCACCGGGCATGCTCGATGAGCATTACGGGCTCAAGCGTTAAAAATACAAACCCCGCCAACTGGCGGGGTTTTTTATTATGGCTGCTGTTGCAGCCTGCAGGAGCGGGCTTGCCCGGTGATGAGCCTCAGCAATACCAAGGCGCCTCCCCCTCCCGGTAGCCATACTTCTCCCGCGCCTCATCCAGCACCCGCCGCTCAACTCCACCCTGGCGCACCAGGCTGTGCAGGCTTGCCAGAACAATGCTGAAGCGATCGACCTCGAAGAACCGGCGCAACTGCTGGCGGGTATCACTGCGGCCGAAACCGTCGGTACCCAGCGTCACATAAGGTGCCTGTACATATTCAGCAATCAATTGCGGCCAGGCCCGCACGTAATCGGTTGCCGCAATCACCGGCGCGTCACCGTCCAGGCAGCGCTGCACATGGCTCAGATCAGCACTGCCCTGCCCCAACCGGCCGGCGCGATCTACATCCCGCGCCTCACGCGCCAGCTCGCTGAAGCTGGTGACACTGAACACTTCACTGGCAACCTGCCAGTCGCTGGCCAGCAGTTCACTGGCAGCAATCACCTCGCGCAGAATCGCCCCGGAGCCCAGCAGGCGCACCCGCCCCTGGGCAGCCGGCAGCTGCTGTTCGACATAACGGTACATGCCGCGCAAAACCTCTTCATGCACCTGCGCCGGCAGGGACGGCTGTGGATAGTTTTCGTTCATCACCGCGACATAATGAAATTCATCGCACTGTTCAGTGAGCATGCGCCGCGCCGCGTACTCGAGGATCACCGCCAGCTCGCCAGCAAAGCACGGCTCCCAGGCCCGGCAGTTGGGCACCATCGAGGCCATCACCAGGCTTGAACCGTCCTGGTGCTGCAGCCCCTCTCCGCCCAGCGTGGTGCGCCCGGCAGTGGCGCCCAGCAGCAGGCCACGGGCGCGCTGGTCGGCGGCGGCCCAGATCAGGTCACCGACGCGTTGAAAGCCGAACATCGAGTAATAGATGTACACCGGCAGCATCGGTTCGCCATGCACCGCGTAGGACGTTGCCGCCGCCACCCAGGAAGAAATCGCCCCGGCTTCGGTAATACCTTCCTCCAGCAACTGGCCATCGCGCGCTTCCTTGTAGGACAGCAACGACCCTGCGTCTTCCGGCTCGTAGCATTGCCCCTGGGGCGAGTAGATGCCGATCTGCCGGAACAGGCTGGCCATGCCGAAGGTGCGCGCCTCGTCGGCGACTATCGGCACCACCCGCGGCCCCAGCTGCGGCGCCTTGAGCCAAGCGCTGAGCATGCGCACGGCGGCCATGGTGGTGGACATTTCCTTGCCGTCGGCCTGCAGGGCGAAGCCGCCCATGGCCTCCAGCGCTGGCACCGGCACCGGGCGTACGTCGCTGCGCCGAGCAGGCAGCGGCCCACCCAGAGCTTCCCGCCGCTCGCGCAGGTAGCGCATTTCTGCGCTGTCTTGGTCCGGTCGATAGAACTGCAACTGTTCGACCTGCGCGTCCGACAGCGGCAAATGAAAACGATCACGAAAGGCTAGCAAGGCCTGCACGTCGAGCTTCTTGGCCTGGTGCGCGGTCATTCGCGACTCACCGGCGGCGCTCATGCCGTAGCCCTTCTTGGTCTTGGCCAGAATCACCGTTGGCCGGCCCTTGCAGGCCTTGGCGGCGGCGAAGGCGGCGTACAGTTTGCGAAAATCGTGGCCACCGCGTTTCAACGCATTGATCTCGGCCGAGCTCATGTGCTCCACCAGCTTTTGCAAGGCCGGTTGCTGGTTGAAAAAGTGCTCGAGGTTGTAGGCGCCATCTTTGGCCCCAAGGTTCTGGAACTGCCCGTCCGGGGTCGCCGCCAACTGGCGCAACAGCACGTGCTCGGTGTCACGAGCGAACAATGCGTCCCACTCCGAGCCCCAGAGCACCTTGATCACGTTCCAGCCGGCGCCACTGAACAGCGCTTCAAGTTCCTGGATGATCTGACCATTACCGCGCACCGGTCCGTCCAGGCGCTGCAGGTTGCAATTGACCACGAAGGTCAGGTTATCCAGTTGCTCGCGGGCGGCCAGGGTCAAGCCGGCAATCGACTCCGGCTCGTCCATCTCGCCATCGCCAAACACCCCCCAGACGTGCCGGGCACTGGTATCGAGCAACTGGCGGTTGTGCAGGTAGCGCATGAACCGCGCCTGGTAGATCGCGTTGAGTGGGCCGATGCCCATGGAGCCTGTCGGAAACTGCCAGAAGTCCGGCATCAGCCACGGATGTGGGTAGGAGCACAGGCCCTTGCCAGCCACTTCCTGGCGATAGCTGGCCAGTTGCTCTTCGCTCAAACGCCCTTCCAGGAAGGCCCGGGCATAAATGCCCGGCGCCGAATGCGGCTGGAAGAACACCAGGTCAGCGCTGCGTTGCTCGCCACCGGCCTCACCGCGAAAAAAGTGCTGGAAACCGACTTCGAAAATCTCTGCGGCCGAGGCATAACTGGCGATGTGCCCGCCGAGGTCGCCATAAGCGTGGTTGGCCCGCATGACCATGGCCAGGGCGTTCCAGCGCAGGATGCTGGTGATGCGCTCATCGAGATCCAGATCACCCGGATAGACGCCCTGCTGCTCCACCGACAAGCTATTGCGATAGGCCGAAAAGGCCTGGGCCCCGCGCTCCAGGCCCAACTCGCGGGCATGGGTTTGCAGTTGCTGCAGCAGAAACCGCGCACGCTCCGGGCCGCAATGCAGCAGGGTCGAATCCAGTGCGTCCAGCCATTCGGCGGTTTCCCCCGGGTCGCTGTCCTGCTGTGGATCGCCCGGGCGCCGCGGCACACCTTCGCCAGGCACAAGGTTCATCATTGCCACCATTGCATTGACCTCGTCCGTGAAAGGTTAGGCGCAGGCCTTGAGCGCTTGTTGAATATCCGCCAGCAGGTCGTCGATGTCCTCCAGGCCCACCGACAGGCGTACCAGCCCTTCGGAAATGCCGTACTGCGCACGCTCCTCTGGGGTATAGCTGGAGTGGGTCATGCTTGCCGGGTGTTGGGCCAGCGATTCGGCATCGCCAAGGCTGACGGCACGGCTGAACAACTGCAGGGCATTCATGAAACGCCTGCCGGCAGTGATGCCGCCCTTGAGTTCAAAGGCGATCATGCCGCCCGGCAAACGCATCTGCCGCTGGGCCAGCTCATATTGAGCAAAGCCGGGCAGGCCGGGGTAATTGAGCATTTCAACTTCCGGCTGTTGCTCGAGGTATTCGGCAATGGCCTGGGCGTTGCTGCAGTGGCGCTCCATGCGCAAGTTCAGGGTTTTCATCCCGCGCATCAGCAAGGCGGCGTCATGGGGCGACATCACCGCACCGGTCATGTCTTTCAAGCCTTCCAGACGAATCCGATCCACCAGCGCCTTGCGCCCCACCACCAGGCCGGCAGTGATATCGCCATGGCCACTGAGGTACTTGGTCGCCGAATGCACCACCAGGTCGGCGCCCAGCTCCAGGGGTCGCTGCAGGTACGGGGTGCAGTAGGTGTTGTCCACCACCACGCTGATATCGTGCTGGTGCGCAAGCGCGGCCACGGCGGCGATATCGGTCATCTGCATGTTGGGGTTGGCCGGGGTTTCGAAATAGATCACCCGGGTATTGCCGTTGATCGCCGCCGCAACTGCCTGCAGGTCGCTCATATCGACATGCCGTACCTTGACCCCGAACTCGCCAATGCCATGGTGTAAAAAGGCAAAGGTGCAGCCGTACAGGGTGCGCCCCACCAGCACCTCGTCGCCGGGGCGCAGCAGGGTCCACAGGGTCGCGGTAATCGCGCCCATTCCCGAAGCCAGCGCCAGGCCGGCTTCGCCGCCTTCGAGCGAGGCCATGCGTTGTTCCAGCAAGGCCAGGGTAGGGTTGGAAATCCGGCTGTAGAAATGTCCGGCCTGTTCCCCGGCGAAGCAGGCAGCGCCGTACTCGACGGTCGGAAAAGCAAAGGTCGCGGTCTGGTAGATCGGTGGCACCAGGGCACCACTGTGTTCCAGTGGATCGTAACCGTGGTGAATGGCGCGGGTGGCAAAACCTGAATTGTTATTGGAGCCGCTCATGGCAAACAGCCTCTAGTGGTTTGTTATAAGCTTATGCCACTGAGGTGCTGATTTTTTTCCAAATGTAGCCGTCCTTGCGGAAGGTTATTGACATAAAAACAACGATTTCAGACCACGGAGGGTAAAACATGCCTACAACCATCGATCGCACCGATCGAGCGTTGCTCGCGGCCTTGCAAGACAACGCGCGCTTGACGGTTTCCGAGCTGGCCGACCAGGTCGCACTGACCACCTCGCCGTGCTGGCGACGGATCAAGCTACTGGAAGAAGCCGGCTACATCATCGGCTACCAGGCCATCCTCTCGCCCAAGTCGCTGGGCTTTGGCGTAACCGCTTTCGTCAGCATCATGATGGACTCGCACAGCAAGGAAATGGCCCGCGCCTTCGAGCAGCGGCTGATGGAAATCCCCGAAATCGTCGCCTGCCACAACATCTCCGGGCGTTATGACTTCCTGCTGGAAATCCTTGCCCGGGACCTTGAGTCATTCGGTGAGTTTGCCCGCGAAGTGCTGCAGACCTTGCCCGGGGTGAAAGAGATTTACTCGAGCTTCTCGTTCAAGGCAGTGAAGGAGAAGCGGGTGATTCCGGTGTCGGAAAAGCACATCTGAATTCAAATCCCGTTCCTACAATGTGGGAGCGGGCTTGCCCCGCGATTTTCCCACTGCATCGCCCTGTAGGAAGCAAATTTCTCGCTGCTCAGAAAATCCTGACTCCAACTGCCACCCCGCACGACAGACATCCCCACCTGTAAATCTGCATCCTGTGCGCAAGACGCACCAGGAAGCATTTCACTGGCGCCCACCGTCAACAACCAGGGGTTGTTCTGAATGACCTTAAGCACCGATGCGCCTTTCACCTCTCCATTCTCCAAAGCGAACCTGGCCCGAATGCAGAAAGGCTATCCGCCCCGCGCGCCATTTTCAGAAACGGTCAAGAATCGCCGTTCTTATGAAATGCGCCATATCGTGCCAACGAGCGAGGGCGGTGCACTGTATGACCTGGACAACCTGCGAATCCTGACACCCAAACAATGCATCAGCCTCTATGGTGATCAGCAATGATATTGCTCCAGAGCAGCTTTGCTGATTACACGGCAACCGAGTTCGAATTGCTGATCGAGAACATTATCGAGGCCGCTGGCACCGAGCTCTATCAGGACACCTTGCTAGAGCACTTCATCGCAGTGACGCAACATCCAGAGGGCTCGGACCTGATTTTTTACCCGGCTGGCGGTCAGGAGCCAACGCCGCAGAAAATTATGAAGCAGATCCTGGAGTGGCGAGTAGCCAACGGCAGGCCTGGACTGAAGGTGGGCTGAATGAGGGCCCATCGCGGGGCAAGCCCGCTCCTACCGTGCGGTGAATTCGACCAACAAAAAGCCCCACCGAAGTGGGGCTTCTTGTTCAGCGCCAGCGCTTAGATCGCGCCACGCTTGCGCAGCAGCTCCAGCACCTGCTTGACGCCGTCTTCCAGGCTGACGTTCTGGGTGTCGATCACCAGGTCCGCATCCAGCGGTACGTCATACGGGAAGCTCTCGCCCGGGATGTTGTCGCCGCCGGCGGCATACAGGCCCTGCGGGTCACGCTCGCGGCACGCCAGAGGCGAAGCCTGGACGTAGACCGTAAGCAGGCGTTCCTTGCCGATCAGCGCCTTGGCCTGTTCGCGGCCTTCGGCGTCCGGGGCGACGAAGGCGGCCAGGGTCAGCAGGCCGGCTTCGTTGAACTGACGCGCAACGTGCGCGGCACGGCGCCAGTTCTCGGTGCGCCCGGCGCGGTCCTGCGGCAAGCCTTTGTTCAGGTCGTGGCGCAGGTTCTGGCCATCGAGCACATACACCGCACGGCCCATGTCGAACAGCTTGCGCTCCACGGCATAGGCCAGGGTGCTCTTGCCCGCGCCCGAGAGGCCGCTGAACAGCACGGTGGCTGGCTGCTGACCGAAACGCAGGGCACGTTCTGCGGTGTCCACGTGGGCCAATTTGCCGTGCTGGCCAACGCTGCCATGTGGCACAACCGGTGGCGCGATGATCATGCCGGCGCCAACGGTGCCGTTGGTCAGGCGGTCGATGACAATAAAGGCACCGGTGGTGCGGTTGCTGTCATAGCCGTCCAGCGCGATCGGCGCGTCGAGGCTGACCTTGACCTTGCCGATCTCGTTGAGCTGCAGGGCACTGGCGGCGCCCTGCTCCAGGGTGTTGACATCGACCTTGTGGGCGATGCTGGCAATCGAGCCCGGCACATAGCTGGTGGCGCGCTTGATGTCGTATTTTTTGCCCGGCAGCATCGGCTCTTCAGCCATCCATACCAGCATGGCGTCGAACTGGTCGGTCACCGGCGGGACGTTGTCGGCGTGCACCAGCAGGTCGCCACGGGAGATGTCGATCTCGTCTTCCATAGTCAGGGTCACGGCCTGGCCGGGGCCGGCGTTTTCCAGCTCGCCTTCGAAGGTGACGATGGACTTGACCCGGCTGCTCTTGCCCGACGGCAGCACGACGATTTCATCGCCCTTGTGCACCACGCCGCTGGCCAGGGTACCGGCGAAGCCGCGGAAGTTCAGGTTCGGCCGGTTGACGTACTGCACCGGGAAGCGCAGGTCGGTGAAGTTGCGGTCGGCCGCGACTTCGACGGTTTCGAGGATTTCCATCAACGCCGGGCCCGTGTACCACGGCGAACGCTCGCTGCGGTTGACCACGTTGTCGCCCTTGAGCGCCGACATCGGCACGAAGTGCAGGCTGCTCGGGCTCATGTTGATGGCTTCGGCGAACTTCAGGTAGTCGGCCTTGATGCTCTCGAACACGCCCTCGTCAAAGCCTTTGAGGTCCATCTTGTTGACCGCGACGACGATGTGCTTGATGCCCAGCAACGAGGCAATGTAGCTGTGCCGGCGGGTCTGGGTCTGCACACCGTAGCGGGCATCGACCAGGATGATCGCCAGGTCGCAAGTCGACGCACCGGTGGCCATGTTGCGGGTGTACTGCTCGTGGCCCGGGGTGTCGGCGATGATGAACTTACGCTTGGCGGTCGAGAAGTAGCGGTAGGCCACATCGATGGTGATGCCTTGCTCGCGCTCGGCCTGCAGGCCGTCGACCAGCAGCGCCAGGTCGATGTCGTCACCGGTGGTGCCGACCTTCTTCGAGTCGCGGGTGATGGCTTCCAGATGGTCTTCGTAGATCATCTTCGAGTCGTGCAGCAGGCGCCCGATCAGCGTGCTCTTGCCGTCGTCGACGTTACCGCAGGTAAGGAAGCGCAGCAGCTCTTTACGTTCGTGCTGGGCCAGGTAAGCGAGGATGTCCTCGCTGATCAGATCAGATTGGTGGCTCATTACATTCAAGCTCCAAGCTGTAAGCTTCAAGCGGCAAGCTTGTCGGCATACAACTAGTCAGAAATTTTGTTGATCAACCCGCTCAGCATTCTTGAAAGCTCACGAGTCTCTGTAATCCACTCATTCGACAAAGGCTTTGGCAGATAGCCTACCTCTCCCCCGATGATGATCTGCGTACGCAACTCACCGCAGGACGCCTTGGCAATACACAGATAGCGAACCTTTTCTTTTGCCGTTCTGCGCTCCATGCCTTCGGCGATATTCGACGGAACGGAAAGTGCCGCCCGGGTGATCTGATCCTTGAATCCAAGATCCCGGCACACCCTCTGCTGCGTGTAAATCGCTACCGCCAAATCTTTGCATCTCTGCCAAACAGCAAGCTTCTCAAAGTCCATTGTTAAGCACTCTCACGCACCCACAATGGGGCGGCAGCCGACAAAACCCAGAAGCTACGCACCTTGCTTCTAACTTGCAGCTTGCCGCTTGTAACTTGAAGCTTAGAAGTACCCTTGACGTTTTTTGTCTTCCATTGAGCCGGCGCCATCGTGGTCGATGACCCGGCCCTGGCGCTCGGAAGTGCGCGTCAGGAGCATTTCCTGAATGATGTCGGTGAGGCTTTCGGCCTCCGACTCCACCGCGCCCGTCAACGGGTAGCAGCCAAGGGTACGGAAACGCACCTTCTTCTTGACGATACGGGCCTTTTCTTCCTCCGAGAGGTGCTCGAGGATGCGCGCGTCGTCGATCATGATCAGGGTGCCGTTCTTCTCGATCACTTCACGCTCGGCGGCGAAGTACAGCGGCACGATCGGGATGCCTTCGAGGTAGATGTACTGCCAGATGTCCAGCTCGGTCCAGTTCGACAGCGGGAACACGCGAATCGATTCGCCCTTGTTGACCTTGCCGTTGTAGACGTTCCACAGCTCCGGACGCTGGTTCTTCGGGTCCCAGCGGTGCTTGCTGTCACGGAACGAGTAGACCCGCTCCTTGGCCCGCGACTTCTCTTCGTCGCGGCGCGCGCCACCGAAGGCGGCATCGAAGCCGTACTTGTCGAGCGCCTGCTTGAGGCCCTCGGTCTTCATGATGTCGGTGTGCTTGGCACTGCCGTGGGTGAACGGGTTGATGCCCTGGGCGACGCCGTCCGGGTTGACGTGGGTGATCAGCTCCAGGCCCATTTCCTCGACCATCTTGTCGCGGAAGCTGTACATCTCCTGGAATTTCCACTGGGTGTCGACGTGCATCACCGGAAACGGCAGCTTGCCCGGGAAGAAGGCCTTGCGCGCCAGGTGCAGCATCACGGCCGAGTCCTTGCCAATCGAGTACAGCATCACCGGGTTATCGAACTCGGCGGCCACCTCACGAATGATGTGGATGCTTTCCGCCTCCAACTGTTTCAAATGCGTCAGTTTGTCGACCATGGCTACTCACGGAAATACGATCTTATGGACGGCCAGCGGGCCGTGTTCGAGCGGGCCACTTTATCACAGCGCCCGATTCTATTTAGGCAGCCAACTAGAACGAAACAGTATAAGAATATGCCCTGCCGTTTTAGCTTTATATAGGGTTCGGGCAGTCGATGAACAGGTGTTCCAGGGCAAACCGTCGGGCCAGGTAATCGCCCAGCGCCTGCACGCCGTAACGCTCGGTGGCGTGGTGGCCGGCGGCGATGAAGCTGATGCCGTTCTCGCGGGCGCTGTGGAAGGTCTGCTCGGAGGCTTCGCCGCTCAGGTACAGGTCGACACCGGCAGCAATCGCCTGGTCGATATAGCCCTGGCCGCCGCCGGTACACCAGCCGACCCGGCGGATGATCTGCTCGCCTTCGATCAACAGCGGCTCACGGCCCATCACCTCCTGCACCTTGCGGGCAAAATCGCGCGCCGACATGGGTTCGGCGAGCGAGCCGACCAATCCGACAATGCGCGGGTTCTGCGGGTCCAGCGGGCCTTCGACAGTGATGTCGAGCTGGCGCGCCAGCTGCACGTTGTTGCCCACTTCCGCGTGCAGGTCCAGCGGCAGGTGGTAGGACAACAGGCTCAGGTCGTTTTTCAGCAGGGTTTTCAGCCGGCGCTGCTTCATGCCGGTGATGCACGGGTTCTCGCCCTTCCAGAAATAGCCGTGGTGCACCAGCACCAGGTCGGCTTCGGCTTCGACTGCAGCGTCGAGCAACGCCTGGCTTGCGGTCACGCCGCTGACGATGCGGGTCACTTGCGGGCGGCCTTCAACCTGCAGGCCGTTGGGGCAGTAGTCCTGGATTTTGGCGCTGCCGAGGTAGCGTTCAGCTTCCTCGACCAGGGTACTCAAGGCAACAGCCATGGAAAGACTCCTCAATTTCGCAGTTCAGCGCGGCCCAAGGCCCCGTATAATGAGCGGCATTATGGGCCGTCGCCGGGTTTGGGGAAACCGACGGCAGTTGCCTGGGGGCTGGCATTGTTGGTTTTCGTGACGATTTAACAGTTCCTGCACAAGCCGCAGCGCAGTATGATCGCGCGCGTTTACGCTCCCAGCTGTCATCGGCCCTCTGCCAACTCCCAGGATTCGTTCAATGTTCAAGGCTTTGCGTTACTTTGGCTGGCCGCTGCTGGTCGGCGTGCTGATCGCCCTGTTGGTCATCCAGCGCTTTCCGCAGTGGGTCGGCCTGCCCAGCCAGGACGTCAACCTGCAGCAAGCCCCGCAAACCACGCGGATCATGCAGGGGCCGGTGTCCTACGCCGACGCCGTGAGCATCGCCGCCCCCGCGGTGGCCAACCTGTACACCACCAAGGTGGTCAACAAGACCGCCCACCCGCTGTTCGAAGACCCGCAGTTCCGCCGCTTCTTTGGCGACAACCTGCCCAAGCAGCGCCGCTGGGAATCGAGCCTGGGGTCGGCAGTGATCATGAGCCCGGAAGGCTACCTGCTGACCAACAACCACGTGACCTCCGGTGCCGACCAGATCGTGGTGGCGCTCAAGGACGGCCGCGAAACCCTGGCACGGGTGATCGGCAGCGACCCGGAAACCGACCTCGCGGTGCTGAAGATCGACCTGAAGAACCTGCCGTCGATCACCATCGGCCGCTCCGACAACATCCATATCGGCGACGTCGCCCTGGCCATCGGCAACCCCTTCGGTGTCGGCCAGACCGTGACCATGGGCATCATCAGCGCCACCGGCCGCAACCAGCTGGGCCTGAACAACTACGAAGACTTCATCCAGACCGACGCCGCAATCAACCCGGGCAACTCCGGTGGCGCCCTGGTCGACGCCAACGGCAACCTCACCGGCATCAACACGGCGATCTTCTCCAAGTCCGGCGGCTCGCAAGGCATCGGCTTTGCCATCCCGACCAAGCTGGCTCTGGAGGTGATGAAGTCGATCATCGAGCACGGCCAGGTGATTCGGGGCTGGCTGGGGATCGAGGTGCAGCCGCTGAGCCAGGAGCTGGCCGAGTCGTTCGGCATGCAGGGGCGCCCGGGCATTGTCGTGGCTGGGATTTTCCGTGATGGCCCGGCACAGAAGGCCGGCCTGGAGCTGGGTGACGTGATCCTCAGCATCAACGGCGAACCGGCCGGCGATGGCCGCCGCTCGATGAACCAGGTGGCGCGGATCAAGCCCAATGACAAGGTGGCGATTCAGGTGATGCGTAACGGCAAGGAATTGAAGCTGACTGCTGAAATCGGCTTGCGTCCACCGCCGGCACCGGCAGCCAAAGAAGAAAACTGATGGGTTAACAGCATCGCGGGGCAAGCCCGCTCCCACAGGTTTTGTGGTTTACCTGTGGGAGCGGGCTTGCCCCGCGATGGGGTCAGTGCAGAATCTGACTCAGGAACAACTTGGTCCGCTCATTCTGCGGCCGGTCGAAGAAGTCGTCCGGCGCCGCCTGCTCTACAATCTCGCCTTTATCCATGAAGATCACCCGGTTCGCCACGGTGCGGGCAAAGCCCATTTCGTGGGTCACGCAGAGCATGGTCATGCCGTCTTCGGCAAGGCCAACCATGGTATCGAGTACTTCCTTGACCATCTCAGGGTCGAGCGCCGAGGTCGGTTCGTCGAACAGCATGATCTTCGGCTTCATGCACAGCGCCCGGGCAATCGCTACCCGTTGTTGCTGGCCGCCCGATAGCTGCCCGGGAAACTTGTTGGCCTGCTCCGGAATTCGCACCCGCTCCAGATAGTGCATGGCAATTTCCTCGGCCTTGCGCTTGGGCATCTTGCGCACCCACATCGGCGCCAGGGTGCAGTTCTGCAGGATGGTCAGGTGCGGGAACAGGTTGAAGTGCTGGAACACCATGCCGACTTCGCGGCGGATCGCTTCGATCTGCTTGAGGTCGTTGGTCAGCTCCACGCCATCGACGACGATGCGCCCTTGCTGGTGCTCCTCAAGACGGTTGAGGCAGCGGATGGTGGTCGACTTGCCCGAGCCCGACGGCCCGCACAGCACGATACGCTCGCCCTGGCGCACGTTCAGGTTGATGTCCTTGAGCACGTGGAACTGGCCGTACCACTTGTTCACGCCCTGCATCTGAATAATGCCTTCAGGGCTCACAGGCTGTTTGATCGCTTCACTCATGGGAACACTCCTAACGCTTGTGGCCTGTGTCCAGCTTGCGCTCCAGATGCATGGAGTAGCGGGACATACCGAAACAGAAAATCCAGAAAACCAGGGCGGCAAATACATAGCCCTCGGTCGCCATGCCCAGCCAGGTCGGGTCGGCAGCTGCCTGCTTGACGCTGTTGAGCAGGTCGAAGAGGCCGATGATGATCACAAGGCTGGTGTCCTTGAACAGGGCAATGAAGGTGTTGACGATGCCGGGGATTACCAGCTTCAGGGCTTGCGGCAGAATCACCAGGCCCATCGAGCGCCAGTAGCCCAGGCCCATCGCCGCAGCGGCTTCGTACTGGCCCTTGGGAATAGCCTGCAGGCCGCCACGCACCACTTCGGCGATGTACGCCGACTGGAACAGGATCACCCCGATCATGGCCCGCAGCAGCTTGTCGAAGCTCATGCCCTCAGGCAGGAACAACGGCAGCATCACCGAGGACATGAACAGCACGGTAATCAGCGGCACGCCGCGCCAGAACTCGATGAAGGTCACGCAGACCACCTTCACCGCCGGCATGTTCGAACGCCGCCCCAGCGCCAGCAGGATGCCCAGCGGCAAGGCCCCGACGATGCCCACGGTGGCGATCACCAGGGTCAGCATCAGCCCGCCCCACTGGTTGGTCGGTACCGTGGCCAGGCCCAGGTAGCCGCCGTGCAGCAGGGTGTAGGCGATGATCGGGTACAGCACCAGAAAGCCCAGGCCGTAAACCGCCTTGCGCGGGAAGCGCGAGATGAACAACGGCGCGGCGCCGATTACCGCCAGCCAGACGGTCAGGTCGACACGCCAGCGCAGCTCGCTCGGGTAGTAACCGTACATGAACTGGCCGAAGCGCTGCTGGATGAACACCCAGCAGGCGCCCTCCTTGGTGCAGTCGGCGCGGGTGGTGCCCACCCAGTTGGCGTCGAAGATCGACCACTGCAGCAGCGGCGGCACGATCAGCCACACCAGGTACACGGCAAACAGCGTCAGCAGGGTGTTGAGCCAGCTGGAGAACAGGTTGGCGCGCATCCAGGCCATTACGCCGACGGCTTTGACCGGTGGAGGCATATCAGGTTTGAAAACATGGGTACTCATGCGCTTGTCCTCACCGCTCGATCAGCGCAATGCGCTTGTTGTACCAGTTCATCAGCAGGGAAATGCTGATGCTGATGGCCAGATAGACGCTCATGGTGATGGCGATCACCTCGATGGCCTGGCCGGTCTGGTTAAGCACGGTACCGGCGAACAGCGAGACCATTTCCGGGTAGCCGATACCGGCCGCCAGCGAAGAGTTCTTCGCCAGGTTCAGGTACTGGCTGGTCAGCGGCGGGATGATCACCCGCAGCGCCTGGGGAATGATCACCTTGCGCAGCGTCGGCCCTTCGCGCAGGCCCAGGGAGCGAGCCGCCTCGGTCTGGCCGTAGCTCACCGAACGGATGCCGGAACGCACGATTTCGGCGATGAACGCTGCGGTATAGATGGTCAGTGCCAGGGTCAGCGCCAGCAGTTCCGGGATCAATACCCAGCCGCCGACGAAGTTGAAGCCCTTGAGCTGCGGCATCTCCCAGTGCACCGGCGCGCCGAACAGCAGCACGCACAACGCCGGAATGCCGAAGAACAGGAACAGGCCGACCCAGAATTTGTGGAACGGCTCGCCGGTGGCCTCAAAGCGCCGGTTGGCCAGGCGCACCATTACCACAATGGCAAGGATTGCCAGTGCGACGGCGACGACGAATGGCCAGAATCCATCGGCCATGGCAGCACCGGGCATGTTCAGGCCCCGGTTGCTGATAAAGAAGGTGTCGTTGAGATTGATGCTACCCCGCGGTCCCGGCAGGGTCAGGAACACCGCGAAGTACCAGAACAGGATCTGCAGCAGCGGTGGGATGTTACGGAAAGTCTCGACATACACAGTGGCCAGCTTGCTGATCATCCAGTTCGGTGACAGTCGTGCCACACCGATGATGAAGCCCAGCAGGGTCGCGAGGATGATGCCGATGAAGGTTACCAGCAGGGTGTTGAGCAGGCCGATTACGAACACCCGCGCATAACTGTCCTGTTCGGTATAGGGGATCAGGTGCTGGGCGATGCCGAAACCGGCACTGCGTTCGAGAAAGTCGAAGCCCGAAGTGATCCCGCGGTGTTGCAGGTTGGTCTGGGTATTGTGAAACAGGTACCAGCCCAGACCGACCACCGCGACCACGGTGATAATCTGGAACAGCCACGCACGCACACGTGGATCGCTCAGGGATAGTCCCTTGGGTGCGCCGATATTATTTTGCATGTAATGCCCCGCAAGGAAGGGAACCGAACAGCCTGCGGCGGCCGGATGCCGCCGCAGGCCGCAACCGTCAGCGCACCGGTGGCGCGTACTGGATGCCGCCGTTGTTCCACAGGGCGTTCAGACCGCGGTCGATTTGCAGTGGGGTTTCCTTGCCCAGGTTTTTCTCGAAGACTTCGCCGTAGTTGCCGACCTGCTTGACGATCTGCACTACCCAGTCCTTCGGCAGTTTCAGGTCTTTGCCGTACTCGCCGTCGGCGCCGAGCATGCGGGCCACGTCAGGGTTCTTGGTGGCCTTGGCTTCGGCTTCGACGTTTTTCGAGCTGATGCCCATCTCTTCGGCGTTGAGCATGGCGAACAGGGTCCACTTGACGATGCTGAACCACTCTTCATCGCCTTTGCGCACCACCGGGCCCAGCGGCTCCTTGGAGATGGTCTCTGGCAGCACCACGTAATCGGCCGGGGCGGCCAGCTTGGAGCGTTGTGCGTAGAGCTGCGATTTGTCCGAGGTCAGCACGTCGCAACGGCCGGATTCCAGCGATTTGGCGCTCTCGTCGGAGGTGTCGAAGGTGATCGGGGTGTATTTCAGGCCGTTGGCGCGGAAGTAGTCGGAGACGTTGAGTTCGGTGGTGGTACCGGCCTGGATGCAGATGGTTGCACCGTCCAGTTCCTTGGCGCTGGAAACGCCGAGCTTCTTGTTGACCAGAAAACCGATGCCGTCGTAGTAGGTAACACCGGCGAACACCAGGCCCATGCCGGCGTCGCGCGAGCTGGTCCAGGTGGTGTTGCGCGACAGCACGTCGACTTCGCCCGATTGCAGCGCGGTGAAGCGCTCCTTGGCGTTGAGCTGGCTGAACTTGACCTTCTTGGCGTCGCCGAACACCGCAGCGGCGACCGCGCGGCAGACGTCGGCGTCGATACCGACGATGTTGCCCTTGGCATCCGGTACCGAGAAGCCCGGCAAGCCGTCACTGACGCCACATTGAACGAATCCCTTCTTCTGTACTGCGTCCAGGGTCGCACCTGCCTGTGCGAAACCGCTGATACCCAACGCGGTAGCAGCGGTAACCACTGCCAGTGTGGATTTCAACATCTTCATTCAAACCTCCAGTTTTGCTCTTGTTGTGTGAGCCGGGATTGCACCGCACCCTTATGAGGCGCATCCGACCCGTGTTGGCTTGTTTTTGGGTCAATTGGCGCAATGCGCTGTTCTGTGACAGCCTTGGGGACCGCTAACGGGTGTTACCGTCCAAAACGTGTAACCTCGCATCTGGAGTTTCATAGCAAAGCGCGTACCACACTGAAGGGCTAAAGCGTTTCAGTTAACGTCAATAGGAAAACTTGCAACCTTGCGACAGGTTTTTCCCGGATTTACCCGACGCGCCTTCATTTCATGCACGCAAACAAGAGCGCGCGCACACTTTCGGAGCAGTCATGACCCACCCGCTGATTCTCGAACCACAAAAAACCGCAGACGCCTGTGTGATCTGGTTGCACGGCCTGGGGGCCGATCGTTACGACTTCATGCCGGTGGCTGAGGCCCTGCAGGAAGTTCTGCTGACCACCCGCTTCGTCATGCCCCAGGCACCCACCCGTCCGGTGACCATCAACGGCGGCTATGCAATGCCCAGCTGGTACGACATCAAGGCCATGAGCCCGGCGCGGGCCATCGATGAAGACCAGTTGCACGAATCGGCGGAACAGGTGATCGAACTGATCAAGGCCGAGCAGGCCAAGGGTGTGGCCCTGTCGCGGATCATCCTCGCCGGCTTTTCCCAGGGCGGCGCCGTGGTGCTGCACACTGCCTATATAAAGTGGCAAGAAGCCCTGGGCGGCGTACTGGCGCTTTCGACCTATGCCCCGACTTTCACCGAGGCACGCGAACTGAGCGCCTGCCAGCAACGCACCCCGGCCCTGTGCCTGCACGGTGTGTACGACCCGGTTGTGCTACCGGCCATGGGGCGCAGCGCCTACGAGCACCTGAAGAACTGGGGCGTCAGCGCCAAGTGGGCCGAGTACCCGATGGAGCACGAAGTGCTGCAGGAAGAAATTCGCGATATCGCCGACTGGCTGGCCGAGCGCCTGCGCTAAAAGAAGCGTTCCCTGTAGTTGTCAGTGCAATCCACTACGCCGCGCCCGATTCTTGCATTACACTGCCCGGCGTACATTCCTTAACCAATTGATGAGATGACCGTGCTCAAAGCACTCAAGAAGATGTTCGGCAAGAGCGAGGTTGAGCAACTCGCCACCGAAACCGCTGCCCCCGTGAAGCAGCCGCCCGCAGTACCCCAGGCCCCTGCCCCGTCGGCACCGCTCAAGACCGAAGCCGTGGACCCTGCCCCGGCACGCGCCGAAAAACCGGCCGAGGCCAAGCCGCGCCGTGAGCGCAAGCCAAAGCCCGCCGCCTCCACCTGGAAGCTCGAAGACTTCGCCGTCGAGCCGCAGGAAGGCAAGACCCGCTTTCATGACTTCAAGCTCTCGCCCGAGCTGATGCATGCGATCCACGACCTAGGGTTCCCGTACTGCACGCCAATCCAGGCCCAGGTGCTGGGCTACACCCTGCGTGGCAAAGACGCCATTGGCCGGGCCCAGACCGGTACCGGCAAGACCGCAGCCTTCCTGATTTCGATCATCACCCAGCTGCAGCAGACCCCGCCGCCGAAAGAGCGCTACATGGGCGAGCCACGGGCGCTGATCATCGCCCCGACCCGCGAGCTGGTGGTGCAGATCGCCAAGGACGCCGCGGCGCTGACCAAATACACCGGCCTCAACGTCATGACCTTCGTCGGCGGCATGGACTTCGACAAGCAGCTCAAGGCCCTCGAAGCCCGCCACTGCGACATCCTGGTCGCCACCCCGGGCCGCCTGCTGGACTTCAACCAGCGCGGCGAAGCACACCTGGACATGGTCGAGGTGCTGGTACTGGACGAAGCCGACCGCATGCTCGACATGGGCTTCATCCCCCAGGTGCGGCAGATCATCCGCCAGACCCCGCCCAAGAGCGAGCGCCAGACCCTGCTGTTCTCGGCAACCTTCACCGAAGACGTGATGAACCTGGCCAAGCAGTGGACCACCGACCCTGCCATCGTCGAGATCGAGCCGGAGAACGTCGCCAGCGAGACCGTCGAGCAGCACGTCTATGCCGTGGCCGGCAGCGACAAGTACAAGCTGCTGTACAACCTGGTGACCGAGAACAAGTGGGAACGGGTGATGGTCTTTGCCAACCGCAAGGACGAAGTACGACGCATCGAAGAGCGCCTGGTGCGCGATGGCGTCAACGCCGCCCAGCTGTCGGGCGACGTGCCGCAGCACAAGCGGATCAAGACCCTCGAGAGCTTTCGCGAAGGGCGCATCACCGTACTGGTAGCCACTGACGTGGCTGGCCGCGGTATCCACATCGACGGCATCAGCCACGTGATCAACTTCACCCTGCCGGAAGACCCGGACGACTACGTGCACCGCATTGGTCGTACCGGTCGTGCCGGCACCAGCGGCGTGTCGATCAGCTTCGCCGGTGAGGATGACTCCTACCAGCTGCCAGCCATCGAAGAACTGCTGGGGCGCAAGATCAGCTGCGAGATGCCACCGACCGAGTTGCTCAAGCCGGTACCGCGCAAGCATCACTGAGTGCAGTAACACCAATCGCGGGGCAAGCCCGCTCCTACACCACCCTGTAGGAGCGGGCTTGCCCCGCGATGCTTTTTACACCTCGGCATATTGCCCAAATAAACTAAAAGTCCATAATAGACAAAATAGTTCATTTGGAGCTTCGCATGTCTGCGCCTCTCGTCATCGATCAACAGCACGCTCGCCAACTGCTCGCCCAGGTGGATGTTCCGCAGATCCTGCGCAACCTGTTCCGTGACCTGGCGGCCGGGCAAGCGGTGCAACCGCCCCAGCAACTGGTGGAATTCCCGGCCGGCAAAGGCGACTTCATCAACTACGGTGGCGTGCTGGCCGAACAGCGCGTGTACGGGGTCAAGACCTCGCCCTATATCGTCCGCGAGCAGGGACCGCTGGTCACCGCCTGGACCCTGCTGATGTCCATGGACAGCGGCCAGCCGCTGCTGCTGTGCGATGCCGGTGAACTGACCACCGCGCGCACCGCCGCCACTACCGCCGTTGCCGTCGATGCCCTGGCAGCCAGCGAGGCCCGGCGCCTGACCATCATCGGCAGCGGCCCGATTGCCCGCGCCCACCTGCATTACGCCCGCAGCCTGCGTCCATGGCAGGACATCCGCCTGTACTCGCCAAGCCTGGGCCGGCAATCGACCGAACAGCGTCAGGCCCTGAGTAATCTCGACCCGCGCCTGGTGCTCAGCGAAAGCCTGGAGCAGGCGGTGCTGGATGCCGACGTGATCATGCTCTGCACCTCCTGCGCCACGCCGGTGCTCGACCCGCGCCAATTGAGCAAGCCCGCGCTGATCACCTCCATCAGCACCAATGCGGTGCGTGCCCACGAAGTGCCGCCAGCAACCTTAAGCGAGATGGACGTTTACTGCGACTACCGCGTAACCACCCCGGGCAGCGCCGGCGAGATGCGCATCGCCGTCGAACAACATGGCTGGCAAGCCGATGCGATCGTCGGCGATCTGGCGCAATTGATCAGTGGTGCGGCGCACAAGCCGGGCTACCAGCGCCACGCTTTTTTCCGCTCCATCGGCCTGGGCCTGGAAGACATCGCCCTGGCCAACGCCCTGTACCGCCTGCAACGCGCCGACTGAGGAAACCTTCATGCAACAGGCTGATTTCATCATCATCGGCGCCGGTATTGCCGGTGCCTCCACCGGTTTCTGGCTGGCCGGCCACGGCCGGGTACTGCTGCTTGAGCGCGAGTCGCAGCCGGGCTACCACTCCACCGGCCGCTCGGCAGCGCTGTACACCGCCGCCTATGGCACCCCGCAAGTGCGCGCACTGACCCTGGCCAGCCGGGCGTTTTTCGACCAGCCGCCAGCGGGTTTTACCGAGCACCCGCTGCTCAGCCCGCGCGGGGAAATGACCGTCGATCTCAATGGTGACCCTGAAGAACTGCAGCGTCAGTACCAGAGCGCCAAGGCCTGCGTGCCAGAGGTCGAGCTGCTCAGCGCCGAGCAAGCCTGCGCGCGCCTGCCGGTGCTGCGCCGCGATAAGGTGCATGGCGCCCTGTACGACCCGAGTGCCAGCGACATCGACACCGACGCCCTGCACCAGGGTTACCTGCGCGGCATTCGTCGCCAGCAGGGTGAAGTGCACAGCGACTGCGAAGTACAACACCTGAGCCGCGACGCCGACGGCCTCTGGCACGTGCAGACCAGCCGCGGCACCTTCACCGCCCCGGTGCTGATCAACGCTGCCGGTGCCTGGGCCGACAAAGTCGGCGAACTGGCCGGCGCCCAACCCCTGGGCCTGCAGCCAAAGCGCCGCGCCGCGTTCATCTTCGCCGGCCCCGAAGGCATCGACAGCCATGCCTGGCCGATGCTGGTCAGCCTCGATGAGTCGTTCTACATGAAGCCTGACGCCGGCATGCTGCTCGGCTCACCGGCCAATGCCGACCCGGTCGAGCCCCACGACGTGCAGGCCGAAGAGCTGGACATCGCCATGGGCATCTACCAGATCGAAGAAGCCACCACCCTGAGCATTCGTCGCCCGACCCGTACCTGGGCCGGCTTGCGCAGCTTCGTCGCTGACGGCGACCTGGTGGCCGGCTTCGATCCGCAGGTGCCCGGGCTGTTCTGGGTGGCCGCGCAAGGCGGCTATGGTATCCAGACCTCGCCGGCCATGGGCCAGGCCAGCGCCGCCCTGGTGCGCGGTGAAGACTTGCCTGACACCCTCAAGGGCTTTGGCCTCAACGCTGCGATGCTGTCGCCGCGCCGCCTGCAAGGGTGACGCCCGGCCGCGATTGCGGCACACTCCAAGCGCCCTGTCGCAAGGGCGCTGACACCGCCTGGAGCCCGTCCGAATGCCCACACCCCAAGCCGATCCCGTCCTGCACAACTACCGGGCCATCGCCGACGCCATCGCCACCCTGTTCTTCCCCCACGCCGAAGTGGTGCTGCACGATTTGCGCAGCCAGAAGATCGACTACATTGCCAACAACCTGTCCAAGCGCGAGATTGGCGATGATGCGGCGCTGGAGGACATGTTCGAGGAAGGTACTGACGAGACCAACATCGGACCGTACGAAAAGCTCAACTGGGACGGTCAGAAGATCCGCTCGCTGAGCACCGTACTGCGCGACCCGGCCGGCAAGCCGCTGGCGGTGCTGTGCATCAACCTGAATATTTCCCTGTTCGAAAACGCCAAGGCGGCGCTCGACCTGTTCTTGTCGCCGAGCAAGCTGATCCCGCAGCCCGATGCGCTGTTTCGCGATGACTGGCAGGAGCGCATCAACACCTTCCTCAACAGCTGGCTGCGCCAACGTCAACTGAGCCTCAACCTGCTCAGCCGCGACCATAAGCGCGAACTGGTACTGGCCCTGCACGCCGAGGGCGCGTTCAAGGGCAAGAGTGCCGCCAACTATGTGGCCAATGTGCTGGGGATGGGACGGGCGACGGTGTACAAGCACCTGAAGGAACTCAAGGCCTGATCACGCTCAGGCCTTGAGTAAAGCGGCGATCAGTCGCCGTAGATATCAGACTTGAAGTACTTGGCCTGGATCTTCTGGTATTCGCCGTTGGCGCGAATGGCGTCGATGGCCTGGTTCAGCTCGCTCACCAGTTGTGTGTTGCCCTTGCGCACCGCGATACCCGCGCCTTCACCCACATAGCTCGGGTCTTTCAGCTCTGGGCCGACGAAAGCGTAGCCTTTGCCCTTCTCGGTATTCAGAAAACCCTGCTCCAGCGGAATGGTGTCGGCGAAAACGCCGTCCAGACGCCCGGAAACCAGGTCCATGAAGATCTCTTCGTTACTGGTGTAGCGCACCACCTCGATACCCTTGGGGGCCAGCACCTCGGTGACGTAACGGTCAGTGGTAGTTGCCCGCTGCACACCGATGCGCTTGCCCTTGAGGCTGACGAACTGGTCGTCGACCTGGCTGCCTTCCTTCATCGCCAGGCGCGCGGAGGTGAAGTAGTACTTGTGGGTGAAGTCCACCGAGCGCTTGCGCTCTTCGGTGATGGTGATCGACGACAGCGCCGCATCGATCTTCTTGACCTTCAGCGACGGGATCAGGCCGTCATACTCCTGCTCGGTCCACTGGCATTTGACCTGCATCTGCGCACACAGGGCATTGCCGATGTCGTAGTCGAAGCCGCTGATATTGCCGTCAGGGGTCTTGAATGCGAACGGCGGGTACGCGGCTTCGATGCCAATGCGCAATGTCTTCTCGGCGGCAAACAGACTGCTGCTGGCCATCAGACTCAGGGCCAGGCCGCTGATCAGGGTGAACTTGTTCATGACGGGGCTCTCTCGCTCGTTGTTGGAGGTGTGGTGCCAGACAGAGGGAAAGGGGCAGGCGCGGGTCGGCCTGGAATTATTTTGTACTTATAATTCCATACTGGACTTTTTGGTATGAAAATTCAACAAGCAAAAGCATCGCGGGGCAAGCCCGCTCCTACCTTGATCCCTGTAGGAGCGGGCTTGCCCCGCGATCAGATTTACCAGCGCCCTGCTGCCTCTTCATCACTCTGCTTGCCCTCGACCCAACGCGGGCCGTCGCCGGTCTGTTCCTTCTTCCAGAACGGCGCGCGGGTTTTCAGGTAGTCCATGATGAAATTGCAGGCATCGAATGCGGCCTGACGATGGGCACTGGCAACACCGACAAAAACGATCGGTTCACCGGGTTCCAGGCCGCCAATGCGGTGCAGCACCTCGACCTTGAGCAACGGCCAGCGCTGCTGGGCTTCAACCACGATCTTGGCCAGGGCCTTTTCGGTCATACCCGGATAATGCTCGAGGAACATCCCCGCCACGTCCTGGCCATCATTGAAGTCGCGCACGTAACCGACAAAACCGACCACCGCGCCGACACCGACGTTGGCCGCGTGCATCGCATTGACTTCAGCCCCCGGATCAAAGGGCTCGCTCTGGACTCGAACGCTCATGCTCAGCCTCCGGTCACGGGCGGAAAGAACGCCACTTCGTCACCGTCTTCAAGCGGCTCGTCCAGCTTGCACAGCTCTTCATTGCGCGCGCACATCAGGTTCTGTTCGCGCAGCACATCATGCTTGTCACCTTTTGCAACCAGCGCCTTGCGTACGTCATCCAGGGTAGCGAACGAACCCTCGAGCTTTTCGGCATCAACCCCCAGAAACTCCCGGTAACGGGCGAAATACATCACCTTGATTTTCATTTCACTTCATCCGCCTGGTAATGGCCGCTCTTGCCGCCGAGCTTTTCCAGCACGCGCACGCCGTCGATGATCATGCCGCGGTCGACCGCCTTGCACATGTCATAGATGGTCAGGGCCGCGACGCTGGCAGCGGTCAGCGCTTCCATTTCTACCCCGGTCTGCCCGGCCAGCTTGCAACGGGCGACGATATAGACAGTGTCGTTGCCTTCGGCGCGGAGCTCGACCTTGACGCTGGTCAGCAGCAACGGGTGGCACAACGGAATCAGGTCGCTGGTCTTCTTCGCCGCCTGGATACCGGCAATGCGCGCCACGGCAAACACGTCACCCTTGGGGTGTTCGCCTTCGACGATCATCTGCAGGGTTTGCGGGAGCATGCGCACCCGCGCTTCGGCCACCGCCTCACGCGACGTCACGGCTTTATCGGTGACGTCGACCATGTTGGCGCGACCTTGGGAATCGAGATGGGTCAGCACAGCGTTACTCCTGTTTCAGGACAGTCGATTGTAAACCCTTGAGTCAGACCTTAGCGACAAGCGCGGACACTGCCTGGGGCTTTAAACATGCGATATCCATCTACTACACACTGATGCGTCTGCAGGTAGAAGCTGCCAATGCAACAACCTTGCACGCACCCTAACCTGATGCCAGGAGGCACCGATATGGTCATGAACGCGAAAGACTACGAAAAAATGCAACCCGTCTTTGCTCCCTACATTGGCAAGACATTCAGCAAGGAGTTAGCCGACGAGATCTGCAAAAATGCGGGTGGAGGTGAAGTCAGCGAGATTCGGCCGGGAGTCATTGGTTATACCGGGCAGAGCCCTTACCTGCTGATTCTCGACAAGGACGACAGCATAGTGAGCGTAATTTTCACCGGTTGGGGTGCTTTTGGCCGCGGTTGGAAATGAAATTACCAGCAATGAAAAAGCCCGCATCGGCTGATGCGGGCTTTTTGCAACCTCCGTACCGGGTTACAGGTGCGATTCGGCGTATTCGGCCAGAATCGAGCGCGGTACGCCCTGCAGGGTGATGTGCACGCCGTTGGGGAAGTCCTTGAAGCGCTCGGTCAGGTAGGTCAGGCCGGAGCTGGTGGCGGACAGGTAAGGGGTGTCGATCTGCGCCAGGTTGCCCAGGCAGATCACTTTGGAACCGGCGCCGGCACGGGTGATGATGGTTTTCATCTGGTGCGGGGTGAGGTTCTGGCATTCATCGATCAGGATCAGGCTCTGCTGGAAGCTGCGACCGCGAATGTAGTTCAGCGATTTGAACTGCAGCGGCACCCGCTCAAGGATGTACTCGACGCTGCCATGGGTGTTTTCGTCATCCATGTGCAGGGCTTCGAGGTTGTCGGTGATTGCCCCGAGCCAGGGCTCCATTTTTTCTGCTTCAGTGCCCGGCAGGAAGCCGATCTCCTGGTCCAGCCCCTGCACGCTGCGGGTGGCGATGATGCGCCGGTAGCGCTTGCTGACCATGGTCTGCTCGATGGCGGCGGCCAGGGCCAGGATGGTCTTGCCGGAACCGGCCGCGCCGGTCAGGTTGACCAGGTGAATGTCCGGGTCGAGCAAGGCGAACAGCGCCAGGCTCTGGTGGATGTCACGCGGCTTGAGGCCCCAGGCTTCCTGGTGCAGCAGCGGCTCCTGGTGCAGGTCGAGCAGCACCAGCTCGCCATCCTTGATGCCCTTGATCCAGCCGACGAAGCCCTGCTCGTCAATGATGAACTCGTTGATGTGCACGGCCGGCAGGTTGTCGATCATCTGCACCCGGTGCCAGGTGCGGCCATGGTCCTGGCGGGTCTCGACCTTGCTGACGCGGTCCCAGAACGAGCCGGTGACGCTGTGGTAACCCTTGGACAGCAGGGAGACGTCGTCCACCAGCTGGTCGGTGCTGTAGTCCTCGGCCGCGATCCCGCAGGCGCGGGCCTTGAGGCGCATGTTGATGTCTTTGGTCACCAGCACCACGTCCAGTTCCTTGCGCCGGCTACGCAGCTCGAGCAACTGGTTGATGATGATGTTGTCGTTGAGGTTCTCCGGCAGCAGGCGGTTGGGCTCGTTGCGCGGGCTCATGAGAATCGACAGGAAGCCCTTGGGGCCGCTCTTGCCGCGCTGGATCGGCACGCCCTGCTCGACATCGGCCGGCGAGGCATCGCCCAGGGTCTGGTCGATCAGGCGGATGGCCTGGCGACATTCGGCGGCAATCGTATGTTTGCCCGTCTTGAGTTTGTCGAGCTCCTCCAGCACCGTCATCGGGATGGCGACGTGGTGCTCCTCGAAGTTGAGCAAAGCGTTGGGATCGTGAATCAGTACATTGGTATCGAGCACATAAAGGATTGGCTGGTTGGAGGAAGTGCTGCGTCCTTGATCATCCATACTCGGTCACCTTTGTGGGAGCCAGACGACGCAATACCTGAGCGGTGCTGCGCCGCGAAGTGGCCGCCGGTTCTCCCCTGGTCCGCGTCGTTACGGGTAGGGAGCTGCGAACAAAGAATGGGCCGTAGGACGCCACCTGTGCTGCAGGGTTCGGCGGTCTGTCTTCGTAATACCGCAAAACCCATGACCGGAAAAAGCGTTTTTACGTTTTTTTGAAGTTTATTTTTCGATCGACCAATTAGCCCTTGGCGCAGGGGCAAAGCACCGCTACAGTCATAAATCCAGTCATGTGAAATGCCTGCGGCGTTTTATTCCCGGGCGTCGCCATCACCTTACCTTTTCACAGCTTTTCGCCGAAATTACGGCAATCTTCCCAGCCAATTCCACTCTGTGCCGTTTGCTTGAGCAACCAGGCCACTGCCTCCTGCGCCTTGGGCTGGGCGTCGTGAAACTGGATCAGCCCCTTTCGCCACAGCAACATCAAGGTCAGCACCCGCTGGGCCGACTGTTCGCTGTTCAACGCGCCCTGATCCTGGGCGTCGATATCCCACAACACCACCTGCAAATGCTGGCCGGCGAAGAATGCCTGGCTGTCGGCACGGCGCTGGCCATAAGGCGGCCGGAACAACGGCACATA
Organism: Pseudomonas sp. NPDC087612; assembly: GCF_044743505.1. Taxonomy (NCBI): domain Bacteria; kingdom Pseudomonadati; phylum Pseudomonadota; class Gammaproteobacteria; order Pseudomonadales; family Pseudomonadaceae; genus Pseudomonas; species Pseudomonas sp. NPDC087612. Next base: position 134,923 of record NZ_JBIUWO010000004.1, on the reverse strand, counting down.
CTGCTGCGGCAAGTCGCCCTGTACCCGCGCCTGGCTGCGCAGCACCGAGTCCTGCCAGCCCTGCCACTGCCCGTGGGAGCGGTACTGCCAGCCTTGCAAGCCCACGCACTGGCCCTGGTAGAGCGCCCGCAGGTCGCCAAGCGAGGTCTTGTCGCGCCGGTTCTGCAGGCTGTTGCCCAGCACAAAAAAGGTCGCCGACAGCCGTTGCCGGCGCAGGAACTCGGCCAGGCCGTCGGTACTGCCGCCCGCCAAGGATGGGCCGCCATCGAAGGTCAGCATGAATAGCCGGTCGTTGAGCTCGTCGCCATTGCGCTCAAGGTCGGAGAAGCGCTCGATTTCGCTGGCGGTCTGCGGGAACAGCGCGGCCTTGCGCAGCAGCTCGTCCAGGTAGCGCTCGTGAAAGGCCCGGCTGGGCTCGGCCCAGCTCGCGTAGAACGAGTCGGCGGCGACTTCGAAGGTTGCCGTCTGCTTGCGAAAATCGCCCAGGTCGTCGATGGCATAACAGAACGAGGCGTCCTGCTCGCAGCTCTTCTGCGCCAGGTCGTAGTTGCGCCATAAGCGCTGCCACAGGCGCTGGCGCAGCGTGTTGATCGACAGCAGATTGACCTGGCGCAGGTTCAGCCGCGCCGCCATGGCGCTCTGGTCGAGCATTTCGCTTTCAGCCAGCACCCGGGCAAACCCGAGGATTTCGGCGCGCGAGGCGACATCGAACAGCGCCGGGCTGTCGAGCTGCTCTGGCCAGTGGCTGCGGTCGAAAGTGGCGACCGGGGCTGGCGCGGCCTGGGCCGTGACGCTGAACAGGCCAGCCAGTAAAACAAGGGCAATGCGCACGATCGGGCTCTCCGTTTTCCTCGCCGCGCACTATAGCGCCAAGTGTCGGGATGGTCTGTGGCTATTGCCTTGATAGCTGGAGATCGCCGCCCCCGCCCCGTAGAATCGGCGCCACGAATAAAGGAGCCGACCTGATGCTGACGGTGATTTCCCCCGCCAAGACCCTCGACTACGACACCCCGCCGGTAACCCAGCGCTACACCCAGCCGCAGTACCTGGATGATTCCCAGGAACTGATCGTGCAGTTGCGCGAGCTGTCGCCGGCGCAGATCAGCGAGCTGATGCACCTCTCCGACAAGCTCGCCGGGCTCAACGCCGCGCGCTTCGGCAGCTGGACCCCGGCCTTCACCCCGGACAACGCCAAGCAGGCGCTGCTGGCGTTCAAGGGCGACGTGTATACCGGGCTCGACGCGCAAAGCCTCAGCGAAGACGACTTCAGCTACGCCCAGGAGCACCTGCGCATGCTCTCCGGGCTGTACGGCCTGCTGCGCCCGCTGGACCTGATGCAGCCTTACCGCCTGGAGATGGGCACCAAGCTTGCCAACGCCCGCGGCAAGGACCTGTATGCCTTCTGGGGCACGCGCATCAGCGAGTGGCTGAACCAGGCCCTGGCCGAGCAAGGCGACGACCTGCTGCTGAACCTGGCCAGCAACGAGTACTTCAGCGCGGTCAAGCGCAATGCCCTCAAGGCGCGGGTGATCAACACCGAGTTCCGCGACTTCAAGAACGGCCAGTACAAGATCATCAGCTTCTACGCCAAAAAGGCCCGCGGCATGATGAGCCGCTTCGTGATCCAGGAACGCATCAACGATCCCGAGCAGCTCAAGCAGTTCGATGTGCAGGGCTACTACTACAGTGCCGAGCTGTCGAAGGCCGACAACCTGGTGTTCCTGCGCGATCACGCGGACGAGTAAACCTCCCTGGGGCTGCTTCGCAGCCCAATCGCTGGCAAGCCAGCTCCCACAGATTTTTGTGGGAGCTGGCTTGCCAGCGACGACGCTCTAATAGTCGCCACAATCCTGGCGCCAAAAAAACCACCCCTCTAGCTTTATCGCAAAACGCCATAAGACCGTTCGTAATTTTTTGACGAATTTTGAAAAAAATTTTCCGGTACTGGCATAAAAACATCCCACCTCGAGTTCGTCCTTTATATACAGGGACGAAACTGACAAGTGCTATCAAAGTGAAAGTATGGCCATCAGATAAAATATTAAAAAATCTTTCACGGCCCCTGAACCGCCCCCGGAACTTATCCCTTCAGCCATCGCTCATACCACCCGTAACGATTCTCGAGCGTTATGTGAGAGATGACCTACAGCATTGATTGGAGCGCACAGTCATTGTGCATCCAGACAACTTTGACTTGAGTGTCGGTCACCCGACCCACAGTTGAACCCAGGAGAAACGCGCCCCTACAAATCGTCCTTGTGGTTGATTTCAAAGGATTTTATTCACTTGAAAGAACAAGCACTGCAGTTTCGGGTAACCGATCTGCAATAAAGACGGCTGCATAACAGGGCACGCCCATATTTATTGGCCTTTGGCTGCCAACTTTAAGTGCAACGACTTTTGCACTTGATATTTATATGCCTGCACACGGTGAAGTGACATCTTTCTGCCACGCCTCCGTGTGCCCGATAACTGTTGGTTAATCAACCCGGTCTGGCTCTATTTATTGAGCCGGCGTGATAAACACATGAGGTGAATGCGATGCGTATCAGCATCTTTGGTTTGGGTTATGTGGGTGCAGTCTGTGCTGGCTGCCTGTCGGCACGTGGCCATGAAGTGATTGGCGTCGATGTATCCACCACCAAGATCGACCTGATCAACCAAGGCAAATCGCCGATTGTCGAACCGGGGCTCGAAGCCCTGTTGCAACAGGGTATCGACAATGGCCGCCTGCGTGGCACCACCGATTTTGCCGCGGCAATTCGCGACAGCGACCTGTCGATGATCTGCGTCGGCACGCCAAGCAAGAAGAACGGCGACCTGGGCCTGGAATACATCGAGTCGGTGTGCCGCGAAATCGGCTTCGTACTGCGGGAAAAATCCAGCCGCCACACCATCGTGGTACGCAGCACCGTGCTGCCGGGCACGGTGAAGAACGTGGTGATCCCGATCCTCGAAGACTGCTCGGGGAAAAAAGCCGGCGTCGACTTCGGCGTAGCGGTCAACCCGGAATTCCTGCGCGAAAGCACCGCGATCAAGGACTACGACCAGCCACCCATGACCGTCATCGGCGAACTGGACAAGACCAGTGGCGACCTTCTGCAATCGCTGTACGAAGAACTCGACGCGCCGATCATCCGCAAGGACATCGAAGTGGCCGAGATGATCAAGTACACCTGCAACGTCTGGCACGCCACCAAAGTTACCTTCGCCAACGAGATCGGCAACATTGCCAAGGCGGTCGGCGTCGATGGTCGTGACGTGATGGATGTGGTCTGCCAGGACAAGGCCCTGAACCTTTCGCAGTACTACATGCGCCCGGGCTTCGCCTTCGGCGGTTCGTGCCTGCCCAAGGACGTGCGCGCGCTGACCTATCGCGCCGGCAGCCTGGACGTCAAGGCGCCACTGCTCAACTCGCTGATGACCAGCAACGAGTCGCAGGTACAGAACGCCTTCGACATCATCGAAAGCCACGACAAGCGCAAGGTCGCCCTGCTCGGCCTGAGCTTCAAGGCCGGTACCGACGACCTGCGCGAAAGCCCGCTGGTGGAGCTTGCCGAACGCCTGATCGGCAAGGGCTACGAGCTGAACATCTACGACAGCAACGTCGAGTATGCGCGGGTCAACGGCGCCAACAAGGAATACATCGAGTCGAAAATCCCTCACGTGTCGTCGCTGCTCAATGCTGACTTCGAGCAGGTGATCAACCACGCCGACGTCATCGTGCTGGGCAACCGCGACGAGAAGTTTCGCGCCCTGGCCCAGCAGGCGCCAGCCGGCAAGCAGGTCATCGACCTGGTCGGTTTCATGAGCAAGGCCTCCTGCCCGAGCAGCCGTACCGAAGGTATCTGCTGGTAACCCGCAGGTTGCGCGGGGCCGCCCGGCCCCGCGCGCCATCAACGCCCCTTCCATTCGATACGGATGCAGAACATGCATAGGCTCAAGCACGGCCTGCTACAGGTCGCCGGTTGGCTGTTCTACGTGAGCCTGCTCATGTTGATCGCCCTGGCCTTGCCCAACTCCATTTTCGACCCCGACTCGAAGGACTTCATTTTCCTGGTCGGCGCCGTCGGCATCTGGCGCTATTCCATGGGTGCCACGCACTTTGTCCGCGGCATGCTGTTTCTCTACGTGGTCTACCCCTACCTGCGGCGCAAGGTGCGCAAGCTCGGTAGCGCCGCCGACCCGTCTCATGTGTACCTGATGGTCACCAGTTTTCGCATCGATGCCCTGACCACCGCCCAGGTCTACAGCTCGGTGATCCGCGAAGCGATCGACTGCGGCTACCCGACCACTGTGGTCTGTTCGCTGGTGGAAATGTCCGACGAACTGCTGGTGAAAAGCCTGTGGGAGAAATACAACCCGCCGCAGCGCGTGACCCTCGATTTCGTGCGCATTGCCGGTACCGGCAAGCGCGACGGCCTGGCCTACGGCTTTCGGGCCATCTCCCGCCACCTGCCGGATGAAAACGCCGTGGTCGCGGTGATCGATGGCGACACCGTGCTCGGCGAAGGCGTGGTGCGCAAGACCGTGCCCTGGTTCAAGCTGTTCGGCAATGTCGGTGGCCTGACCACCAATGAATTCTGTGAAGTGCGTGGCGGCTACATCATGAGCGAGTGGCACAAGCTGCGCTTCGCCCAGCGCCACATCAACATGTGCTCGATGGCCCTGTCCAAGCGCGTGCTGACCATGACCGGACGCATGTCGGTGTTCCGCGCCGCCGTGGTGACCAACCCCGAGTTCATCGCCGACGTCGAGAACGACTCGCTGCAGCACTGGCGCCTGGGCCGCTTCAAGTTCCTCACCGGCGACGACAAGTCGAGCTGGTTCAGCCTCATGCGCCTGGGCTACGACACCTTCTACGTGCCGGACGCGGCGATCAACACGGTCGAGCACCCGCCGGAAAAGAGCTTCATCAAGGCCAGCCGCAAACTGATGTACCGCTGGTACGGCAACAACCTGCGGCAGAACTCCCGCGCCCTGGGCCTGGGCATCCGCCGCCTGGGCCTGTTCACCAGCGTGGTGCTGTTCGACCAGCGCGTGTCGATGTGGACCAGCCTGCTGGGCCTGACCGTCGCGGTGATCGCCAGCCTCAAGTTCGGCCCGGCGTTCCTACTGGTGTACCTGCTGTGGATCGGCATCACCCGGCTGATCCTGACCCTGATGCTGTTGTGCTCGGGCCACAACATCGGCCCGGCCTACCCGCTGATTCTTTATTACAACCAGATCGTCGGCGCGATCATGAAGATCTACGTGTTCTTCCGCCTCGACAAGCAGTCCTGGACCCGCCAGCCCACTGCCCTCAAGCGCGACCTCGCCAGCTTTCAACAATGGTTCAACACCTGGTCCTCCCGGACCATGACCTTCTCGGCGGCCAGCATCTTCATTGCTGTGCTGTTCATGGTCGTGTGAGCCGGAACCCGATTGGATTAAACAGGAACAAATCGCCATGAATACCGCCGTGAACGTCAATGTCGTGCATGAGTCCGAAGCCCAGCGCCAGCACGCCCGGGTACGCATCCCGGCCAAGCTGCGCTACCTGGGGGAGAACCGCGAAACCCTCGAAGTGAAGGTCGACGACCTTTCCGCCGGCGGCCTGAGCTTCCATGCCAAGCACCCGTTGAAAGTCGGCGAAGTGCTGCGCGGGCGCTTGCAGTTCACCGTCGACAAGCTCGGCCTGGCCATGGACATCGAGTTCCAGGTGCGCTCCTTCGACCCCTCCAGCGGCCGCGCCGGCGTGCAGTTCCAGAACCTCGAACCCCGCGACATCGCCACCCTGCGCCACATCATCACCTCGCACCTGTCGGGCGAACTGATCACCATCGGCGACGTACTCAGTACCCTGCAGCGCGACAACTTCACCAAGGCGCGCAAACAGAAAGACGCCAGCGGCGGGATGAGCGCCTTCGGCCGCTTGCGGGCAGTGACCTTCAGCCTCGGCGTGTTCGTGGTTGGCGTTGCCGCCTTCGGCTTTATCGCCAAGTCGGTATACGGCCTGTACTTCGTCAGCCATGCCCAGGCCGGGGTGGTCAGCGTGCCGACCAGCAACGTCACCATGCCCCGCGACGGTACCGTGCAGGGCCTGGTGGAGAGCGGCGGCCAGGTGGTCAAGGGCGCGCCATTGGCCTCGTTCAGCACCAGCATGCTGGACATGCTCAAGGGCCACCTGGATGACCAGCAACTGGAGCCGGCCAAGGTCGAGGAGCTGTTCGGCAAACAGATGAGCGGCACCCTGACCAGCCCCTGCGATTGCGTGGTCGCCCGCCAGCTGGTGGATGACGGCCAGTATGCAAGCAAGGGCCAGGTGATCTTCCAGCTGGTCCCGCGCACCACCATTCCCACGGTCGAAGCGCGCTTCAGCTACCGCCAGTTCGACGACGTCAAACCAGGCTCGCGCGTGCACTTCACCGTCGCTGGCGAAGAGCAGACCCGTACCGGGCAGATCGTCAGCAGTAGCAGCCTGAACAGCGAAGACCTGTCCTCGGACATCCGCGTGCAGATCAAGCCGGACGAATCGCTGCCCAGCGAACTGGCCGGCCGCCCGGTGGCGGTAGACAGCAATCGAGGCCCGTCGCTGGACTGGCTGATCGATAAAGCCGTGGCCCGTGGGCTCTAAGAGGATCTGCCCATGAATATGCTCAACACCCCAACTGTGGGAGCGGGCTTGCCCCGCGATGAAGCCCCTCAATTCCCCAAAGCGTTGTGCTCGATCGCGGGGCAAGCCCGCTCCCACAGTGGCACCCTTCTCGGCCTGGCCCTGGCCATCAGCCTGGCCGGTTGTGCCGGCCTGCCCGACCAGCGCCTGGCCAATGAAGCGCTCAAGCGCGGCGACACCGCCCTGGCCGAACAGAACTACCGCCAGCTCGCCGACCTCGGTTACAGCGAAGCCCAGGTGGGCCTCGCCGATATCCAGGTGGAAACCCGCGACCCGGCCAAGCTCAAGGAGGCCGAAGCCACCTACCGCGCCGCCGCTGATATCTCGCCGCGCGCCCAGGCCCGCCTCGGGCGTTTGCTGGCGGCCAAGCCGGACGCCAGCGAAGCCGAGCGCCAGGAAGCCGAAACCCTATTGAAAAAAGCCTTCGGCAATGGCGAGGGCAACACCCTGATCCCGCTGGCGATGCTCTACCTGCAATACCCGCAGAGCTTCCCCGGCACCAACGCCCAGCAGCAGATCGACACGTGGCGCAGCGCCGGCTACCCCGAAGCCGGCCTGGCCCAGATCCTGCTGTACCGCACCCAGGACAGCTACGACCAGCACCTGGACGAGGTCGAGCGCATCTGCAAAGCGGCGCTGAGCAGCACTGACATCTGCTACGTGGAACTGGCCACCGTCTACCAGAAGCGCGCCCAGCCCGAGCAGCAAGCGGCGCTGCTCGAGCAAGTCAAAAGCGCCTACCAGCGCGGTGCAATCCCGGCCACCCGGGTCGACAGCGTGGCCCGCGTCCTGGCCGACCGCAGCCTCGGCCAGACTGACGAGAAAACCGCCCAGGCCCTGCTTGAGCAGGTGGCGCCGGTCAACCCCGGTTCCTGGGTCAGCCTGGCGCAGTTGCTCTACGACTTCCCGGAGCTTGGCGACACCGACAAGCTGATGGAATACATCGACAAGGGCCGCGCCGCCGAACAACCGCGCGCCGAACTGCTGCTGGGGCGCCTGTACTACGAAGGCAAGACCGTGCCGGCCGATGCGCAGCAGGCCGAAACTCATTTGCTCAGCGCCGCCAGCGCCGGCGAAGTCAGCGCCCATTACTACCTGGGCCAGCTGTATCGCCGCGGTTACCTGGGCAGCGTTGACCCGCAAAAGGCCGTCGATCATCTGCTCAGCGCTGCCCGCGGCGGCCAGCTCAGCGCCGACTACGCCCTGGCCCAGTTGTTCAGCGAAGGCCACGGCATTCGCCAGGACCTGGTCAACGCCTGGGTGTTCAGCCAACTGGCGCAAGCCAACCCCAGCGATCAGTCGCGCGAGCTGGCCGCCCAGCTCGACCAGCAACTCACTCCCGCGCAAAAAGCCCAGGCCGAGCGCCTGCTGCAGCAAGAGCGCCAGGCCCGTGGCGCCATGGGCCCGGGTGCCGATGCCCTGGCCCTGCAGGCCCAAGCGCAACCCGAACAAGGCGAGGACTCCCTATGACACTCAATCCGTGGATGAAAGCAGGCGTAGGCCTGGGCTTCGCCCTGCTCTGGTCGTGCCCGACCCTGGCGGCAATGACCGCTGAAAAGAACTTCGGCCTGGACGTGAAGATCACCGGCCAGTCCGAAGACGACCGCGACCTGGGTACCCGCTCCGGCGGCGACGTCAACGGCCTGGGCCTGGACCTGCGCCCCTGGGTGTACGGCGAGCGCGGCAACTGGAGCGCCTTTGCCATGGGCCAGGCGGTGGCCGCCAGCGACATCATCGAGACCGACACCCTGCGCCAGTCCGGCGATGAGGCCGAGTCCGACAGCGGCCGCGCCCATGGCCGCGAAGCCGATAAAAGCTACCTGGCCATGCGCGAGTTCTGGGTCGGCTACAGCGGCCTGACCGCCTACCCCGGCGAGCAACTGCGTTTTGGCCGCCAACGCCTGCGCAACGACGACGGCATGTGGCGCGACACCAACATCGAAGCGCTGAACTGGACCTTCGACACCACCCTGCTGCGCGCCAACCTGGGCGTGGCCGAGCGCTTCAGCGAGTACCGTACCGACCTCACCGAGCTGGCGCCGGAAGACAAGGACCGCCTGCACATTTACGGCGACGTTGCCACGCAGTGGACGCCCGGGCACTGGGTCGGCCTGCGCGCCCACCACACCCACGACGACGGCAAGCTGAAAAATCCCGGCGAAACCGTCGACGCCCTGGACAAGACCCGCACCGGCGACCTCACCTGGCTGGGACTGGAAGCCAACAGCGACGCCTATAACTGGCGCAACCAGAACCGCGTCAACTACTGGGGCAGCCTGACCTGGCTGAGCGGCGATCGCGACAGCCTCAACACCACCACGGTCAACGGCGAGCAAGTGGCCAGCGGCAAGCAGAGCGGCGACGTCAATGCCTGGGCCACCGACCTCGGTATCCGCCTGCGCCTCGATCCCAACTGGCAGGTCGGCGCCGCTTATGCCCGCGGCAGCGGCGGCGGTGGCGGCGACGGTTCGGGCAACTACGAGCAGACCGGCCTTGAAAGCAACCGCTCCAACTTCACCGGCACCCGCTCGCGCGTACACCGCTTCGGCGAAGCCTTCCGTGGCGAACTGGGCAATGTCCAGGCGGCGACCCTGTTCACCTCCTGGCAACTGCGCGACGACTACGACGCCAGCCTGATCTACCACAAGTTCTGGCGCGTCGATGGCGACCAGAACATCGGCAGCAGCGGCATCAACGCCGTGGTCGAGGACAACGGCATCAACCGGCCGCTGATCCAGGGCGAGAAAGACCTCGGCCAGGAGATGGACCTGGTGGTCACCAAGTACTTCAAGCAGGGCCTGTTGCCGGCGGCACTGAGCCAGTCGATCGACGAGCCGTCGGCACTGGTGCGCTTTCGTGGCGGCGTGTTCAAGCCCGGTGATGCCTATGGCAAGGAAGCGGACTCCTATATGCACCGCGCTTTCGTCGACGTGATCTGGCGCTTCTGACGCCTGGGGTGCAATCAAATGAGCCTTCAACCGAACAAGCTCCACGCCTTATTGGCCGGCACCCTGCTGCTGGCCAGCAGCATCGCCCTGGCCAACGGCCAGGCGCCGACGCCGGTGGCCAAGGAGCTGCAGCAGGCCAAGACCTACACGGTCAGCAGCGCGCCGATCGAGCCGCTGCAGATCCCGGCGCCGACCCTGCCCGACCTGTCCGGCTATAGCGCGCAAGCGGTGCAGAAAAAGATCGACCGCTCGCACAAGGGCAAGGTCTCGGTGCGGCGCATGCTCCAGGAAAACAGCCTCAAGGAGTTCATCGGCGGCGACAACAAGATGGCCGAATGGGTGGCGCGCCAGCATGGCATTCCCCAGGCGATCTTCATCGACGACGGCCATGTGAACTTCACCGAGCTGAGCAAGCAGGTGCCCGCCCAGTACCTGCGCGAAACCGCGCCGGGCGTGTACCTGGCGCGCCTGCCGATCGTGGTCGGGCAAAAAGGCGTGCTCGAGATCGACGCCAAGGTCAAGGAACTGCGCCTGTCCCAGGAGGGTGGCGCGTTCATCGTCAACGACGGCAAATTGTTCGTCAGCGACACCCGGGTGACTGGCTGGCGCGAGAAAGACAACGGCCCGGCGACCTTCCGCTCGCCGAAGGAATTCCGCCCGTTCCTGCTGTCGTGGGGCGGCACCGAGACCTACATCGTCAACAGCAAGATGGCCAGCTTCGGCTATGCCAAGAGCAAGTCCTACGGCGTGAGCATTTCTCAGTACACACCGAACATGGCCAAGCAGATGGGCCGCCCGGAACCCACCGGCTGGATCATCGGCTCCGAGTTCAGCGACATGTGGTACGGCTTCTACTGCTACGAAACCAGCGACTTCGTGGTCAAGGACAGCACCTACCGCGACAACATCGTCTACGGCATCGACCCCCACGACCGCTCGCACCGATTGATCATCGCCGGCAACACCGTGTACGGGACCAAGAAGAAGCACGGCATCATCGTTTCACGCGAGGTCAACGACAGCTGGATCATCAACAACAAGAGCTACGACAACAAGCTCTCGGGCGTGGTCATCGACCGTAACAGCGTCAACAACCTGATCGCCTACAACGAGATCTACCGCAACCACACCGACGGCATCACCCTGTACGAGAGCGGTGACAACCTGATCTGGGGCAACAAGCTGATCAGTAACCGCCGCCACGGCATTCGCGTGCGCAACAGCGTCAATATCCGCCTGTACGAGAACGTCGCCATGGCCAACGGCCTGGTAGGCGTCTACGGGCACATCAAGGACTTGTCCGAGACCGACCGCGACATCGCCCTCGACCCGTTCGACACCAAGGTCTCGCTGATCGTCGTCGGCGGTGAGCTGGCGGCCAACGGCAGCGGCCCGCTGTCGATCGATTCGCCGCTGAGCGTGGAGCTGTACCGGGTGTCGATGCTGGCGCCGAGCAAGGCCAGCGGCATCAGTTTTTCCGGAGTACTGGGCGATCGTCAGGACGAGATTCTCGACCTGATGGTGCGCCAGGGCAAAGCCGTGCTGATCGATCCGGTCGAGCGCCAGACCGAAATGCTGGACTGAGGAAGCCAATCCTATGCAACCACAACTGACCAAGCTGCTGAGCCTTTGCGGCCTCGCCACTGCCCTGCTGGCCATCAGCGCCGGCGCCTCGGCCGAACAGGTCCAGGCACCGGACTTCACCGCCGAGCCGTGCTGCCAACTGTGCCCGCAGGCCCACGACGCCAGCCGCTACACCACCCGCTACCAGCAGAACTTCACCACCCTGGTGCAAGCCCAGGGCGACTGGCTGTTCCGCACCCGCGAAGACCTGCGCACCGAATTCGACACCACCCCGGCCGGCTACCGGCGCCTGCAGCAGTTGCACGATGCGTTCAAGGCCAAGGGCGTGGAACTGGTGATCGTCTACCAGCCGACCCGCGGCCTGGTGAACCGCAACATGCTCAAGCCGGCCGAAAAGGCCGCGTTCAATTACGCCAAGGCGCTGCACAACTACCAGGCCATGCTCGGGCGCTTCAGCCAGATGGGCTACACCGTGCCCGACCTGTCGCCGCTGACCAACGAACAACTGGCTGCGGCCGACCAGGGCAAGGACTTCTACTTCCGTGGCGACCAGCACTGGACCCCGTACGGCGCCGAGCGCGCGGCAAAAATCGTCGCCGACAGCGTGCACAAGATGCCGGCCTTCGCCGACGTACCCAAGCGTGAGTTCGAGAGCCACAAGTCCGGGCGCATGGGTAAGACCGGCACCCTGCACAACGTCGCCGGGCAGCTGTGCGGCACCAGCTATGCGGTGCAGTACATGGACCAGTTCGTCACCGAGCCCAAGGGCGAGAGCGGCAGCGACGACCTGTTTGGCGACTCCGGCAACCCGCAGATCACCCTGGTCGGCACCAGCCACAGCGGCAAGAACTACAACTTCTCGGGCTTCCTTGAGCAGTACATCGGCGCCGACGTGCTCAACGTCGCCTTCCCCGGCGGCGGCCTGGAAGGCTCGATGATCCAGTACCTGGGTAGCGAAGACTTCCAGAACAACCCGCCGAAGATCCTCATCTGGGAATTCTCGCCGCTGTACCGCCTCGACCAGGAAACCATCTGGCGACAGATGCTCGCCCTGGTCGACAACGGCTGCGAAGGCAAGCCTGCGCAGATGAGCGCCAGCACCGCGCTCAAGCCGGGCAAGAACGAGCTGATGGTCAACGGCCGTAACGGCGTGATCAAGGACCTGACCAATGGCCGCCACCAACTGGATATCCAGTTCGAAGACAAGTCAGTCAAGACCCTGCAAGCCACCCTCTGGTACATGAACGGCCGCCACGAAGACCTGAAGATCGAGAAGCCGGAAACCGCCGACACCGATGGCCGCTTTGCCTTCGAGCTGCGCGAGGATGAGGACTGGGCCGCCCAGACCCTGCTCGCCGTCGAAGTCCAGGGACCGCAAAGCGGCAGCCAGAAAGTCGAAGCCACGCTGTGCAAACGAAAGTGAGGCGCCTATGAAAAATTTCAGCACATCCCCTGCAGCAGCACTCGCACTGGCGCTGGCCCTGTTCGGCCCGGCCGCGCACGCCGCCGGGCTGGTCCCTCCCCAGGGCTATTACGCCGGGATCGAAAAGCTCAAGACCGGCGACAGTGACTTCAAATGTGCAGCCATCCCCACGCCCTACACCGACAAGCTGCAGTTTCGCAGCAAGTACGAAGGCTCGGACAAGGCCCGCGCAACCCTGAACAAAACCTCGGAAAAGGCCTTCCGCGACTCCACCGCGAGCATCACCACCCTCGAGCGCGGGGTCAGCAAACAGGTCATGCAGTACATGCGCGATGGCCGCCCGCAGCAGCTCGATTGCACCCTGGAGTGGCTGAGCAGTTGGGCCAGCGCCAATGCGCTGATGTCCACCGACTACAACCACACCGGCAAGTCGATGCGCAAATGGGCGCTGGGCAGCCTCAGCTCGGCCTGGCTGCGCCTGAAGTTCTCCAACTCCCAGCCGCTGGCGGCGCACCAACAACAGGCCGAACTGATCGAGAAATGGTTCGGGCGCCTGGCCGACCAGGTGGTCAAGGACTGGAGCGACCTGCCGCTGGAGAAGATCAACAACCACTCCTACTGGGCGGCCTGGTCGGTGATGGCCACCGCCGTCGCCACCGACCGCCGCGACCTGTTCGACTGGTCGATCAAGGAATACCGCGTGGCCGCCAACCAGGTCGACGCCCAGGGCTTCTTGCCCAACGAGCTCAAGCGCAAGCAGCGCGCCCTGGCCTACCACAACTATGCCCTGCCGCCGCTGGCGATGATCGCAAGCTTCGCCCAGGCCAACGGTGTCGATGTGCGCCCGGAAAACAACGGCGCACTCAAGCGCCTGGGTGAGCGGGTGCTGTCGGGCTCGAAAGACCCGAGCCCGTTCAAGGCAAAGAACGGCGAGAAGCAGGACATGGACGACCTCAAGATCGACAGCAAATACGCCTGGCTCGAACCCTGGTGCAGCCTCTACAGCTGCAACAGCGACGTGCTCGGGCGCAAGCACGACATGCAGCCGTTCAAGAGCTTCCGCCTGGGCGGCGACCTGACCCGGGTCTATGACCCGCAGGCCGAACAGAAAAAATGAGCTAGGACCTATCGCGGGTCAAGCCCGCTCCCACAGGAGCGCGGCGAACCCGCGATGCTTTAAACACTGCCCCCCGCGTTCCGACATGGGGGGTTTGGGGGGCTGCTGCCCCGGTTGCTAACGACAAGGAGAGATCGGGATGGTGTTTTCATCCAACGTGTTTCTGTTCCTGTTCCTGCCGATCTTTCTCGGCTTGTACTACCTGAGCGGGCAACGCTATCGCAACGCCCTGTTGCTGCTGGCCAGCTACGTGTTCTATGCCTGGTGGCGGGTGGACTTCCTGGCGCTGTTTGCCGGGGTCACCCTGTGGAACTACTGGATCGGCCTGAAAGTCGGCGCCGCCGGCGTGCGCAGCAAGCCGGCCCAGCGCTGGCTGCTGCTGGGGGTTGCGGTCGACCTGGGCATCCTCGGCTACTTCAAGTACGCCAACTTCGGCGTCGACAGCATCAACGCGATCATGACCTCGTTCGGCCTTGAGCCGTTCATCCTCACCCATGTGCTGCTGCCGATCGGTATCTCGTTCTACATCTTCGAGTCGATCAGCTACATCATCGACGTGTACCGCGGCGACACCCCGGCAACCCGCAACCTGATCGATTTCGCCGCCTTCGTGGCGATCTTCCCGCACCTGATCGCCGGCCCTGTGCTGCGCTTCAAGGACCTGGCCGACCAGTTCAACCACCGCACCCACACCCTCGACAAGTTCTCCGAAGGCTGCACGCGCTTCATGCAGGGCTTCATCAAGAAGGTGTTCATCGCCGACACCCTGGCGGTGGTCGCCGACCATTGCTTCGCCCTGCAGAACCCGAGCACCGGCGACGCCTGGCTCGGCGCCCTGGCCTACACCGCGCAGCTGTACTTCGACTTCTCCGGCTACAGCGACATGGCCATCGGCCTGGGCCTGATGATGGGCTTTCGCTTCATGGAGAACTTCAAGCAGCCGTACATCAGCCAGTCGATCACCGAGTTCTGGCGGCGCTGGCATATCAGCCTGTCGACCTGGCTGCGCGACTACCTGTACATCACCCTGGGCGGCAACCGCGGCGGCACCTTCGCCACCTACCGCAACCTGTTCCTGACCATGTTGCTGGGCGGCCTGTGGCACGGCGCCAACTTCACCTACATCGTCTGGGGTGCCTGGCATGGCATGTGGCTGGCGATCGAGCGGGCCCTGGGCATCAACGCCGCGCCGCAGCGTTTCAACCTGGTGCGCTGGGCCTTCACCTTCCTGCTGGTGGTGATGGGCTGGGTGATCTTCCGCGCCGAGAACCTGCACGTCGCCGCACGCATGTACGGCGCCATGTTCAGCTTCGGTGACTGGCAACTGTCGGAGCTCAACCGCGCCAGCCTCACCGGCCTGCAAGTGGCAACCCTGGTGCTGGCCTACGTGACTCTGGCGTACTTCGGCCTGCGCGACTTCTATCGCAACGCCAGGCCCGCGCCCAAGGCCAGCCCGGTGGCCGTGCATGCCGACGGCAGCCTGAGCCTGGACTGGGGCCTGTACGCCACCCGCGCGTTGGTGCTGCTGCTGTTCGTGGCCTCGATCCTCAAGCTCTCGGCGCAAAGCTACTCGCCGTTCCTCTACTTCCAGTTCTGAGCGAGCCGACCATGACCCGACATTTACGCAAACTCTACGCCCTGCTGTTCCTCGCCCTGTTGCTGGGCCTGGGCCTGTGGTCGCTGGGCGGCCTGGGCAGCTTCCAGCGCACTGCGCAGATGAGCGCCCTCGACGGCAAACTGGCCAAGGCCGCCGAAACCCACTACGACGAGCAGTTCCCGCTCAAGCGCATCGGCACCAACCTGTGGGCGGCGCTGGACTTCAAACTGTTCAACGAAGGCCGCCCGGGCGTGGTGCTGGGCCGCGAGCACTGGCTGTTCAGTGACGAGGAGTTCAAGCCGGTGGCCAACAGCGACCAGTACGAACAAGAGAACCTGGCGCTGATCCGCGGTGTGCGCGACACCCTGCAGCAACACGGCGTGCAACTGGTGTTGGCGATTGTGCCGGCCAAGGCGCGGCTGTATCCGGAGTATGTCGGCGAACAGACCCCGGCCAGCCTGCACACCGACCTGTACAACGAGTTCCACGCCCAGGCCCGCCAGGCTGGCGTGTTCGCCCCCGACCTGCTGGCGCCGCTGCAAGAGGCCAAAGCCCGTGGCCAGGTGTTCCTGCGCACCGACACCCACTGGACGCCGATGGGCGCCGAAGTGGTTGCCCAGCACCTGGCCGCCGCCGTGGCGCGCCAGACCCTGCTCAACGGCGAGCCCCAGCAGTTCGTCACCGAACAGCGCCAGAGCGCGCCATACAAGGGCGATTTGACCAACTTCCTGCCGCTCGACCCGCTGTTCAGCAACCTGCTGCCGCCGCCGGACAACCTGCAAAAACGCAGCACCCGCCCGGCCGAGGCTGAAGGTGAAAGCGGCGATGCATTGTTCGCCGACAGTGAAATCCCGGTGGCGCTGATCGGCACCAGCTACAGCGCCAACCCCAACTGGAACTTCCTCGGAGCCCTGCAGCAAGCGCTGCGCAGCGACGTGGTCAATTACGCCGAAGACGGCCATGGCCCACTGCTGCCGATGCTCAAGTACCTGCAAACCGACGCCTTCAAGAACAGCGCGCCGCAAGTGCTGATCTGGGAGTTCCCGGAACGTTATCTGCCAATGAAAAACGACCTCAGCGCTTTCGATCCGCAGTGGATCGCGCAGCTGAAAAAAACCCGCAATGCCAATCAAGACCTGGCCCTGTCGTCCCATCGGACGGAAAACTGAAGAGGAAACGCACATGACCTTGCATACCCAAAAGCTGCGCATCGCCAAAGCCTGCGCCCTGGCCGCCGGCCTCAGCCTGCTCTCGCTGCAAGCCCTGGCCGGCGCCGACGCCGCGCTGTATGGCCCGACCGCGCCGAAAGGCTCGACCTTCGTGCGCATCTACAACGCCGGCGCCCAGCCAGTGAGCGCCAGCGTCGGCAACACCCAGATCAGCGAAGTGGCGGCCCAAGGCAGCAGTGACTTCAGCTTCATGCCCCAGGGCGATTACAGCGCCAAGGTCGGCAGCCAGAGCCTGCCGGTCAAGCTCGCCGCCGATCACTACTACACCCTGGTCAACAACGCCTCGGGCCAGCCGCAACTGGTCGAGGAGCCACCGTTCAAGAACAAGCAGAAATCCCTGGTGCGGGTCCAGAACCTCAGTAACCAGGCCCTGACCCTGAAGACCGCCGACGGCAAGACCGAAGTGGTCAAGCCGGTGGCCGCCAAGGCCCGTGGCGAGCGCGAGATCAACCCGGTCAAGGTCAGCCTGGCGCTGTATGAAGGCGATAAAAAAGTCAGCGATCTGAAGCCTGTGGCTCTGGAGCGCGGCGAAGCGGCGGTGCTGTATGTCACCGGTTCCGGCAGCAGCCTGTCGCCGGTCTGGGTCAAGCGCCCGGTATCCACCCGTTAACCACCTGCCTATTTCTATTTTTGGAGAACACCCATGATTCCAGTCATTCTGTCCGGTGGTAGCGGTTCGCGTCTGTGGCCGCTGTCGCGCAAGCAGTTTCCCAAGCAGTTCCTGGCCCTGACCGGTGAACACACTCTGTTCCAGCAAACCCTCTCGCGCCTGGTGTTCGACGGTATGGACGCGCCCATCGTGGTCTGCAACAAAGACCACAAGTTCATCGTCAGCGAGCAGCTGCAAAGCCTCAAACTTCAAACCCAGGGCATCCTCATGGAGCCCTTCGGCCGCAACACCGCGCCGGCAGTGGCACTGACCGCGATGAAGCTGGTTAACGAAGGCCGTGACGAGCTGATGCTGGTGCTCCCGGCCGATCATGTGATCGACGACCAGAAAGCCCTGCAACGGGCCCTGGCCCTGGCCACCGTGGCCGCCGAGCGCGGCGAGATGGTGCTGTTCGGGGTGCCGGCGACCAAGCCGGAAACCGGCTACGGCTACATCAAGTCGAGCCAGGACGTGCTGCTGCCCGAAGGCGTCAGCCGGGTGGCGCAGTTCGTCGAGAAGCCGGATGAAAAACGCGCCGCCGAGTTCGTCCGGGCCGGTGGCTACTTCTGGAACAGCGGCATGTTCCTGTTCCGCGCCAGCCGCTTCCTCGAAGAGCTGAAAAAGCACGACGCCGATATCTACGACACCTGTCTGCTGACCCTGGAGCGCAGCGAGGAAGACGGCGATAACCTGAGCATCGACGAAGCCACCTTCGCCTGCTGCCCGGACAACTCCATCGACTACGCGGTGATGGAAAAGACCCAGCGCGCCTGCGTGGTGCCGCTGTCGGCGGGCTGGAGCGATGTCGGCTGCTGGTCGTCGCTGTGGGATGTGCATGAAAAAGACCACAACGGCAACGTCACCAAGGGCGACGTGGTGGTCCAGGACAGCCACAACTGCATGATCCACGGCAACGGCAAGCTGGTATCGGTGATCGGCCTTGAGAACATCGTCGTGGTCGAGACCAAGGACGCCATGATGATTGCCCACAAGGACAAGGTCCAGGGCGTCAAGCAACTGGTCAACACCCTCAACGAACAGGGCCGCAGCGAAACCCAGAACCACTGCGAGGTGTACCGACCGTGGGGCTCGTACGACTCGGTGGACATGGGCGGGCGCTTCCAGGTCAAGCACATCACCGTCAAGCCCGGTGCCAGCCTGTCGCTGCAGATGCACCACCACCGCGCCGAGCACTGGATCGTGGTGTCCGGCACTGCCGAGGTGACCTGCGACGAGAACGTGTTCCTGCTCACCGAAAACCAGTCCACCTACATCCCGATCGCTTCGGTGCACCGCCTGCGCAACCCGGGCAAGATCCCCCTGGAGATCATCGAAGTGCAGTCCGGCAGCTACCTGGGCGAGGACGATATCGAGCGCTTTGAAGATATCTACGGACGCTCGACGCCGATCGAGCGCGGGATCTCGATCAAGACCATCGCGCAGTAAAACCCCAATCGCGGGGCAAGCCCGCTCCTACACATTGTGGGAGCGGGCTTGCCCCGCGATGCTTTTTGGTTAGGATGAAAGCCCCCCTGCCCACAAGGTTCGCTCCATGTTCATCGGCGCCCTGCTCATCCTCACCTGGCTGGTCCTGCTGCTGCGCTACCCGGCCAAAGCCCTGCCGATTTCGCTGGCGGCGCTGTTCGGCCTGGGCCTGGTGGCGTTGTGGGTGGTCTGGCTGGACAACCGCGAAGCCAGGCAACTGGCCCATCTGGAGCTGCGCCTGACCTACGCCCCGGAGCAATGCCCGGCCGATCGCCCGCTGCAGGTGCACATCAACAACGGCAACCCGGTGCCACTGGTGGAGCTGCGCTGGCGGGTCGCGGCCTATGCCCCGGGCGATACCGTCAACCTTGCTGAGAACACCTACGCCGCCCCGCGCTACCGCGGCCCCGGCGAGCTGCAGCCCGGCGCCAGCTGGCAGGAGTGCCTGCCGTTGCCGCCACTGCGTTCCGGCTACCGGCCACAGAGCGTCGACTACCGCGCCGAGCACCTGCAAGGCAGCTTCGCCGACTGAGCACCTGGTATTTTTGCCAGGTTACCCAAGCGGCAAAATCCTGTTGAATGACTCCGCGTACTTCACTGCCTAGCGGAGTAAGGTCATGGTCGATACATCGCCAGCGGTTCAGAACCAGTTCAAGCAACTGTTCGAACGGATCAATCATCATCAACCGCTGGCCAGGCCCGTGGTGATCCTGGTGTATTCGGACACCTGCCCGGCGTGTGCCGATGCCAAGCGCAACGTGACAACCCTGGCCGATAACGGCTATCGGGACCGGGTTGACTTCTACCAGCTGACATTCGCTGCCTTTCAAACGTTGTCCCTCGACACTCAGGTCACCCACGTGCCCACTCAACTGCTGTATGACAGGGCAAGCCAACGCCAGCTCTGGACCGGCATTTGCACCGATCGGTTGGAAAATGCATTGAAAACGCTGATTGCTGAACTATCATCCAGTACCCCCACTGCTCAAGGACAGCAGCTCATGCCCAGCGTGTTGATCACCGGATGCTCCAGCGGTATCGGTCTGGCTTTGGCCGAGACCTTCAAGAATGCCGGCTTCGAGGTCTGGGCCACGGCGCGCAAGGCCGAGGACGTAAGCCGCCTGGCCGCCAGCGGCTTTAATGCCCGCCAACTGGACGTCAATGACCAGCAGGCGCTGACGCAGCTGGCGGGTGAGCTGGAACAGCACGGCCAGGGCCTCGATGTACTGATCAACAACGCCGGCTACGGCGCCATGGGGCCGCTGCTCGATGGCGGCGCCGAGGCGATGCGTCGGCAATTCGAAACCAATGTGTTCGCCGTGGTCGGGGTCACCCGCGCATTGTTCCCGGCGCTACGCCGCAACAAAGGCCTGGTGGTGAATATCGGCAGTGTTTCCGGGGTACTGGTCACGCCGTTCGCCGGCGCCTACTGCGCCTCCAAGGCGGCCGTGCACGCCCTGAGTGAAGCCTTGCGCCTGGAAGTGGCGCCCTTTGGCATACGGGTCATGGAAGTACAGCCTGGCGCAATTGCCTCGCAGTTCGCCAGCAACGCCGGGCACGAAGCCGAACAACTGATCGGTGAACAATCGCCCTGGTGGCCGTTGCGCGAAGGCATCCGGGCCCGCTCACGCGCTTCCCAGGACAAACCGACCCCGGCGGCCGACTTCGCCCGCGATGTCCTCAAGGCCGTGCGCCAGCCAGAGCCGGCGGCGCTGGTACGCCTGGGCAATGGCAGCCGCGCCTTGCCGCTGCTGCAAAACTGGCTGCCGCGGGGCTTGCTGCAGCGCGTGCTGAAAAAACGTTTCGGCCTGGACCGCGCGCTCTAGGCGATCGAGCGCAGCACACCGCCATCGACGCGCGAAAATCAACCCTGGGCGGCGGTCTGCAACGGCTCGCTGAACGGCTGCCATCCACCGCCCAGCGACTTGTACAAGCCAACCAGGGCCTGGGACACCGCCGCCGAACTTTCGACCCACTGCTCCTGGCTGGCCAGCAAGGCGCCCTGCACGCTGAGTACATTGAGAAAGTCCACGGCGCCCTCGACATACTGCTGCTGCGCGGTCTGCAGGGCGATGCGGTTCTGGCGCACGGCCTCTTCGAGCAGGTCGCGGCGCAACTGGCTGGCGTTGTACAGGCGCAGCACATCGTCGATTTCGTGCCAGGCGCGCAGTACCACCTGCTGGTAGCGCAGAGCCGCTTCCTGCTGCTGGGCTTCGCGCAACTTGAGCACGCCGCGCAGGCGCCCGCCTTCGAAAATCGGCAAGTTCAGTTGCGGGCCGATGGCGAATCGACGCGCATCCCAGCTGCCGAAATCCGACAACTGCAGTGACTGCAGACCGACATTGCCCGACAAGCGGATGCTCGGATAAAAATCCGCCTTGGCCACCCCGATACTGGCGGTGGCGGCATGCAGCTGGGCCTCGGCCTGAAGAATGTCCGGGCGCCGCTCGGCCAGCTCCGACGGCACGCCGATGGCAAAGCGTTGCTGCGGCGTCGGCATCGCGCCTGGCTCCAGCAATTCGGCCTGCAGGCTGCGTGGCGGCTCGGCCAGCAACAGGCCGAGGGCGTTGATCAATTGTGCCTGGCGCTCTTCCAGGGTCGGCAGGCGGGCCTCGACCGAGGCGACCTGGGCACTGGCCTGGGCCACATCGAGGGCGGTGGCTACCCCGTCGCGCAGGCGCATTTGCGACAGGCGCAGGCTGTGCCGCGAAACCTCAAGGTTCTCCCGGGTGACGGCCAGGGTGCTCTGCACCGCTCGCAGCTGGATGTAGTTGCCGGCGGTCTCGGCCAGCAGCGACAACAGCACGCCACGGCGGTCGTTCTCGGCGACTTCGACCACCGCGTCGGCGGCTTCGACCTGGCGGCGTACGCGGCCCCAGAGGTCAAGCTCCCAACTGGCGGTAAAGTCGCCCTGCCAGAGGTTGAAGGCCGACTTGCCGCCGTTGCCGGACGGGTCGTTGAGGCCTTCGGCACTGTTGCGCGCCCGGCTGTATCCGCCGCCCAGATCAACCGACGGGGTTTGCTCGGAAGCGATGCTCATGCGCAGCGCGCGGCTTTGCAGCAAGCGCGCGCTGGCGATCTGCAGGTCGAGGTTGCGCTGGCTGGCGCGCTCGATCAGGGCACTGAGCTTGGGGTCGTGAAAGCTTTCCCACCAGCGCTGCTCCAGCGGTGTGGCCTGGGCCTGACTGGCGGCGGGGGTTTCCTGCAGCGCCGGCCATGCGGCCGGGGCATGGCTGTCAGGCGCGCTGAAATCCGGGCCCAGGCTGCAGCCGGCCAGCAGGCTCAGCAGCAGCGGGCAAAGGGCGAATGCAGGTTTCATCGGGCGCTGACCTCTTTACCGGTACTCAGGCTCGCGCCGGTATCGATCGTGGCCACCACCGACATGCCGACCCGCAGGCGATCCAGCAATGGCTGGTTGGCGTCGAAGACAATTTTCACCGGAATGCGCTGCACCACCTTGGTGAAGTTGCCGGTGGCGTTGTCCGGCTTGACCGCCGCGAAGGTGACACCGGTAGCCGGGGCGATGCTCTCGACCCGCCCGTGCAGGTATTCATCGGCAAAGGTGTCCACGCGGATCTGCACCGGCTGCCCGGGTTGCACGTGGGTCAGTTGGGTTTCCTGGAAGTTGCCGAGCACATAGGCGTGCTCCAGCGGCACCACCGACAGCAACCGCGCCCCCGGGTTGACGTAGGCGCCAACGCGCAGCGCGCGCTCGCCGACCATGCCGTCGATGGGTGCGACGATGCGCGTGTACGACAGGTCCAGTTGCGCCCGCTCAAGGCTTGCCTGGGCATGCTTGAAGCCCCCTTCGGCGCTGTCGACCTCGGCGCTGAGGATATCCACCTGCTTGCGCGCCGCCGCCAGCGCCGCCTGCGAGTTGGCCAGCCGCGCCCGCGCCTGATCAACCCGGCTGCGCGCCTGCTGGGCGTTCTGCACGGTACCGGCGCCCTGCTCGGCCAGGCGGCTGTGGCGGGTCAGTTCGTGATTGGCGAAGGCCAGCTCAGCCTGGTCGGCACTGACCGCGGCCTGGGCCTGGTCGATCAGCGAGGCCTGGCGCTCGAGGGTCGCCCGGGCGTTGTGGCTTTGCGCGCTGGACACCAGCAGTTGCGCCTGGGCCGCCGCCAGCGCCGCCTGGTAGTCGCGGTCGTCGATCTGCGCCAGCAACTGGCCGGCCTTGACCTGCTGGTTGTCCTCCACCAGCACCTGCTTGATAAAGCCGGCCACCTTCGGTGCGATCACCGTGTAGTCGGCAGACACGTAGGCGTCGTTGGTGCTCTGCGCGCTGTCGTGGCCCAGCAGCATCGGGCCGAACACGCCGGCAATCCCTGCCACCACCAGGGCGGCGACGATCAAGGCGGTTTTTCGGTGAGTTGTTGTCGTGGTCATGTCTTTCTCTCAAATCCGCAAACCTAGGCCACCGCGCGCGGTGGGTAGATCCGGGTAGGCACAAAAGGAATCAGTACAATCAGCGCCGCAGCCAGCAGTGCCATGCACAGGTAAAGATCGGCCGAGGTCAGCACCAGGGCTTGTTCATGGATGCGCCTGGCCAAGCCCGGGGCGCTGCTGTCGGCCAGCGGCGAATTGCCCAGGCTGTCGACCAGCGCATTGGAATGAAAATGCCGGCGCACGGTGGTCAGCGCCTCGATCAAGCCGGCCGCAACCACCGAAGCCAGGCCCTTGACCGTGTTGAACCAGGCCGAGGCAAACGGCCCGTCCTGTGGGGTCATGCCGCCGGTGGCCAGCATCAGCAAGGGGATCACCGACATCGGCTGGCCGAAGATGTGCAGCAGTTGCAGCAGGTAGAAGTTGTCGCGAATCCACACGCTGGTGAGCTGGCTGCCCAGCGCGCACGACAGCGACAACATGCCCAGCCCCGCCGCCAGCACCCAGCGGCAATCCACTGCGCGAATGTTGCACAGCGCCGCCACCAGCGGCAGCGCCAGCAACTGCGGCAAGGCCACCAGCAGCATCAGCGGGCCGGTCTGCGCCGGGCGATAACCCTGGATCTGCGCCAGGTAGCTGGAGGGGATGATGATCACTGCGGTCAGCACGATCAGCACGCCGAACAGGGTCACCAGGGCGTGGGTCAGGTTGCGCACCTTGAGCATCTGCAGCTTGAAGAATGGCAGCGGCTCGGACCACTCGTTGCACAGGAACAGCACCAGCAGCACCAGGCCGCCGCCGAGCAGCCAGCAGATCAGCGGTGAATCGAACCAGCCCATGCGATCCCCCAGGGTCAGGCCGATCACCAGGGCGCAGATGGCAGGCAGGCCGAGCAGCAGCCCGCGCCAGTCGAACTGTTTGAAACGCTCCAGGCGCAGCGGGTCCTGGGGCAGGCCCCAGGCAACACAGGCCATTGCCAGCAATGACGGCAGAATGATCTGCCAGAACGCCCACTGCCAGCCGACATATTCAGTCCACAACCCGGCCAGCGGCGTGCCCAGGTTGGGCCCGAAGGTCGCGGTCAAGGCATAGCCGGCCAGGCCGTAGACCTTGATCCCCGGCGGCAGGAAACGCAGGGCGACGCTCATCAGCATCGGCGGCAACGCCCCCGATGCCAGGCCCTGCAAGGTGCGCAGCAGCATCAGGCTGGACAGGTTGGGCGCATACGGCTGCACCAGCCCGAGCAGGGCAAACACGCCGATGGCGCACAGGGTAAAACGGCGCAGGGAAAAGGTCGCCGCCAGCCACGGCGAAAAGGCCATGGCCGAGACCGACGCCGCCGAATACACCGCGATCAGCCAGGCGCCCTCATCGGCGCCGATGAACATGCCACCACGGATATCGGCCAGCGAGGCCTTGGTGACCATCTCGTTGAGGCCGGCGCAGAGCACCGCCAGCAGTACCCCGAGCAGGCCGACCAGAATGCGCGTGCCAAAAGCTGCCGGCGCTGCCGTAGCGGCAACCGGTCGGGGCAGCACAGGTAAAGGAGTCGCGGTCAGCGAACTCATCACAGACATCTCCGGACAAACAAAAGAACCGGCGCAAGTCTATGAAGGGGCAATGCTTACGAAAACTGACATATTGGCAGTTTACTAGTGCAGCAAACGCAATCGACTGGTTCAGCGTTGCTCGCTGCAGCACGCCTTGAGGGTCTGGCGCAGCCAGCGGTGGGCCGGGTCGTTGTCAAAACGCGGGTGCCAGGCCTGCATCACCGTCACCCGCTCGAGTGGCAACGGGATGTGGAACGAGCGCAGCGGCAGGCCGAGTTTGGTCACGCTGCTGAGGATATTGGCCGGCATCGGCAGCAACAGGTCAGAGTCAGGCAAGGAGAACATCGCCGAATGAAAGCTCGGGGTGATCAGCGCCACCCGCCGCTGCACCTTGTAGTTGGCCAGCTCGACATCGATCGGGCCGTTGGCGCGGCCGCGGCGCGAGACGCTGATCTGCGGGTAGGCGGCAAAGCGCTGGGGGGTGATTTCGGCCTCGAAGATCGGGTGATCCTGGCGCGCCAGGCCGACGTAGATGGTGTTGAACAGGCTCTGCATCTTGATCTCGGGGCCCAGGTCGATGGTCGAGCTGACGATCAGGTCAGTGCCACCGTCGCGCAGCACCGCATCATCGTCACCACCGCCTTCCGGGACAAAACGCAGCACGGTGTGCGGCGCCTGCTCGTGCATCATCTGCAGCAGTTGCGCGCCATACAGGGCGATGAACAGGTCGTTGGTGCGGATGTTGAAGGCCCGGTCGAGGGTTGCCAGGTCGACTTCTTCGCGGCTGCGAAACACCAGCCCGGCCTGCTCGACCAGGGCCCGCACCTGCTCGTGCAGGGCCAGCGCCCGCGGCGTCGGCACCAGGCCACGGCCGGCGCGGACCAGGATCGGGTCGCCGATGGCCTCGCGGATTCGCCCCAGGGTCCGGCTCATGGCCGCCGGGCTGAGGTTCATGCGCCGCGCTGCGCCGACCACGCTGCCCTCATCAAGCAGGGCATCGAGAGCGACCAACAGGTTCATATCCGGGATCTGCATTGCCAGGCATCCATGACGGGTAAACAAGGGCCGATCTTAACAGCTCGGCAGCGGCCACCGGGTTGCGCGTCACGCAACTACACAGTGCATGCCAGGCTATTTATCCGCAGGCCGCCGATCCTCAACAATAGCCGGCTCGATTGCCGCCCAGAGAAGCCGCCCATGCTCAGCCCCGTATTGATTGCCATCGATGGATCGCCCGCCTCCCTGGGCCTGGTCGAGCTCGCGCAACAGTACTGTTTGCCCAACTGCCATCGCCTGCAGGTGGTGCTGGCCATCGACAGCGCCTTCGCCCTGAGCGACGGTCCGGGGGCGATCAGCCTGTACGAGCAGCAGGAATACCCGGCGGCCACCGATGAGCAGCGCCATGCCGTCCAGGCCGTGCGCCAGGCCCTGGAGAACCTGCGGGCGCTGGGCTTCGAGAGCGAAGGCAGGCTGGTGCCGGGCGAGCCGGTGGCGGCCATCGTCGCTGCCGCCCGCGCGCTTGAGTGCGAGCTGATCATCATCGGCCACCGGCATTTGAACCGCCTCGGGCGGTTGCTCGACCCGTCGATCAGCAACAAGGTGATCGATCAGGTCAGTTGCCCGGTGCTGGTGGATTCGCGCCAGGCTTGAGGCGCTTTTAGCCTTCTTTCCGAGCCGGCTTGACCACCACCGTGCAGGTGGTCCCCGCCGCCAGCAAAAAGCCTTCCGGCACTTCATCGATGTGAATCCGCACCGGCACCCGCTGGGCCAGGCGCACCCAGTTGAAGGTCGGGTTGACGTCGGCGATCAGTTCGCGGCTTTCAGGGTTGTCGCGGTCATAGATGCCGCGCGAAATGCTCTCGACGTGGCCCTTGAGCCGCTCGCCGCTCATCATCTGCAGCTCGGCCTGGTCACCCACGCGTACGTGCGGCAGTTTGGTTTCTTCGAAAAAGCCATAAACCCAGAACGAGTCCTTGTCGACCACCGCCATCTTCGCCTCGCCGGTGCGCGCGTAATCGCCGCGATGGACGTTGAGGTTGGTGACATAGCCATCGACGGTGGCGAGGATCCGGGTCCGCTTGAGGTCCAGCTCGGCCGCCGCCAGCTGCGCCTGGGCCTGCTGGTAATCGGCCAGCGCCGAGTTGGCGATGTTGCTGGCATCGTCACGGTTCTCCCGCGAGATCACCAGGTTGTCCATGTCGGCGCGGCGATGGGCGTTGACCTTGCGCATCTCCCAGGTGGCCTTGCGCGAGGCGACCAGCGCCTGGGCCTGGCGGACCGCCACCTCGTAATGCTCGGGGTCGATCTGCAGCAGCACGTCGCCCTTCTTCACCAACTGGTTGTCGCGCACCGGCACGTCGACCACATAGCCCGGCACGTCGGCGGCGACGTTGATGATATCGGCACGCACCCGCCCGTCACGGGTCCAGGGTGTGTTCATGTAATGCACCCAGAGCTGGCGACCGATCACCACGGCAGCGGCCAGCACGAGCAAGGTGGCGATCAGGCTGAAAAACTTTTTCATCAACAGGGGTCTCAACGGTAGAGAGTCAGGGCCATGGATCCGAACAGGCAGATAAACAGGCACAGGCGCAGCAGCGCCGGGTGCCAGAAAAAGCGGTAGCCGTCATGGCTGGCGATGAACCGGTCCAGCCCCCAGGCAAGCCCGGCGGCGAACAGGAACATCAAGGTCATGGTCGGCATGTAGACGCCATGGAAGGCGATTTCACGAGGCATGGGGCAGTCCTTTGGCCGGGGCCAGTTCGGCCAGCGGCGACTGAGGGTCGAGCAACGAAGTACGGATGAAGTGCAGGTAGCTCTGCACCCGGCGCAGGGCCGAGGTGTCGAAGTGGCGGGCGAACGGCTCGTCGGTGGCCTGTACGCGGCTGATGGCGTGATCCACCGCCACCAGGGCGCGCTCGTGGTTGCTGGCGCTCGGTTGCATGAACAGCCGCGCCAACGCCCGGCCCATGACCCGGATGGCCTGGCGCCAGGGCTGCGATTCGGCATAGCACGGGTGCACTGGCAAGATTGCCTGTTCCTTGCGCAGCTCGATGATCGCGTGGCCAACCTCAAGCACCACGAACATCCAGCGCAGCAGCTTGCTCTGCACCAACGGCTGGCCGACCGCCAGGCCATAGGCCTGGTGCAGCAGGTCGCGGGTGCGGCTTTCGAAGCTCGAACCCAGGCCGCGCAGGCGCCCGGTAATTGCATACAGCACCTGGGCGCGCAGGTCCTGCTCCAGGCGGCTCCACAACCAGCGGCTGTTGGGCGGCAGGATGATCGCCCCGGCAGCGGCGCAGACCAGCATGCCGATGACCATGGCGATGTAGTCGTTGATGAAGTTGTAGGGGTTGTAGATGGTCAGGTTGTCGGGCACGGAACCGGTGGCAAAAAAGATCAGCAGGCCCAGGCCATAACCGGCATAGGCCGGGCGCGAGGCGAGGAACGCACCGAACACGAACACCGGCGCCAGCACCAGGCACAGCAACGGGAAACCGTCGATCCAGGGGAACACGAAGAAGGTTTCGAAGAAGCCGACAAAGGCGCCGAACAAAGTGCCGCAGGCCATCTGGAACGACATGCGCTTGGGGTTCGGCGTCGCCGCCGAGAGGCCGACGGTGGCGGCGGCGATCAATGTCATCATCGCCCCGCTCGGCCAGGCGGTAAGAATCCAGAAACTGCCCAGCACCAGCAAAATGAACGAAGCGCGCACACCGGCGGCCAGCGAAGCCATCCAGTTGGTCTGCGCGACATAGGGCTCATCCCACTGCTCGCGGGCATGGTTGTGTTCGGTCAGCGAGGCGTGGGTCTGGGCGTAGCTGTGCATGTCGTCGACGAAGCGGTACAGCAGCTCATAGGCGGTGTGAAAATCCAGCAGGTCGGCGTCGCTCGGGCCGCTTTCGACATAGGCCGCGCGCAGCGTGCGCACGCGCTCCGGCAAGCCTTCCTTGTAGGCCGCCAGTTGCTCGGCCAGGCGCGCCGCATCGCGCTCGGTGAGGCCGCGCCCGGCATAACCGTCGAGCAGCTCGGCCAGGGCGGTGAGCCCGGGTTCGATGGCGGTGACGATCTGCAGCGGCCCACGCAAACGCAGGCGCTCAAGCAACTGGTGCAAGGCGTTGAAGCGCGTGGTGATGGCCATGAATTCGCTGTTCATCCGCCCCAGGCGACCGTTGCGCCGGCGCATGTGCGGGTCTTCGAAGGCGGTAACGCTGCGCAGGCTCTCCAGGCCCACGGCCTCGGCGATAAAACGCACGTTGCTGCTTTCGAAGCGGTCGCGCTGGCTGTCGCCACGCAGGCCCTCGGCAACGAAACCGGCGAACACGCCGAAGCGCTGGTACAGGGCGTTGCGCATCGAGGCACTGGCCGACTGCGGCAAAATCGCGGCGCTGACCAGGGTCGAGACCAGAATCCCCAGGGAGATCTCCAGCACCCGCCACACGGCGGCCATGAACGCGCCGTCGGGGTGCTGCAGGGCCGGCAAGCCGACCATCGCCGCGGTATAACCGGCGAGCACGAAACCATAGGCGCGGAAGGTGCGGTAGCGCATGGCACCGGCCGAACACAGGCCGACCCAGATCGCCAGGCTCGGCAGGAACAGCTCGGTGTTTTGCGGAAACAAGGCGATCAACGCGACCATCATCGAAGAGCCGGCCAGGGTGCCGAGCAGCCGGTAGAAGCTCTTGGCGAACACATGGCCGCTCTGCGGCTGCATGACGATGAACACGGTGATCATCGCCGTGCGCGGTTGCGGCAACTCCAGGCGCATGGCCAGCCACAGGGTCAGGAAGGCGGCGCTGAGGACCTTGAAGATGTACACCCAGGTCACTCCGTCGGTGCGCAGCCATTCAAAGAACCCGCGACGCCACTCCAGGGTGGCCAGCCAGCGAAACGGCAGGGTCAGTGCGCTCATTGGGCATGAACCGGCTTATCGAAAATCGCCAGGGTCGCCGGGGGCTTCGGCGCCTGCTGACGGTCTTCGCCGGGCACATCGCTACCCGCGCCCAGGCCGCCGCCCAGGGCCGTAACCAATTCGGCATGGGCACTCAGGCGCGCAGCCTGGACCTGCTGCTGGATCTGCTGCTGGCGGAACAACTGGGTTTGCGCGTTGAGCACATTGAGGTAATCGGTCAGGCCGCGCTGAAAAGCGATCATGGCGATGTCGTAGGTTTTTTGCGCCGAAGCCACCGACTCGGCGGCAAAGTGCTGTTGCTCGTTCATCGACTCACGGCGAATCAGCTGGTCGGAAATGCCCTTGAGCGCCTCGACCACGGTCTGGTTGTAGCGCGCCACGGCGATGTCGTAACCGGCCGAGGCAACCCCCAGCTGCGAGCGCAGGCGGCCGCCGTCGAACACCGGCAGGCTGATCGCCGGGCCGACGTTGTAGTTGAATTTGCGCCCGGTCAGAAACTCCAGCGCGCCGCCACCGGTGGCCATGAAGCCGAGACCACCGACCAGATCAACATTGGGGAAGAAGCCTGCATGGGCGACATCGATACCACGGGCCTGGGCCGCCACCTGCCAGCGGCTGGCGACCACGTCGGGGCGCTGGCCGACCAGTTCGGCGGGCAACGCCGAGGGCAGCTTCAACGCGGTACCCAGGACCAGTTGCGGACGCTGCAACTGCGCGCCCTGCCCCGGCCCTTTGCCGGCCAACGCCGCCAGTTGATTACGCGCCAGGGCGATTTCTTCATTCAGGGCATCGAGCTGGCGGTGGGTTTCCGGCAGCGGTGTCTGCGCCTGGCTGACTTCGAAATGGGTGCCGATACCGCCGGCCAGGCGCCGTTCGGCCAGGGCCAGGATCTGCTCCTGCTGCTCAAGCTCGGCCTTGACGATATCGCGCTGGGCAAAGTGCAGCGACAGCTGGATATAGACCTTGACGATGTTGTTCTGCAGCTCGAGCTGGGCCTGGCGGGCCTGGGCCACGCTCATGTGGGCCATGTCCACGGCCTGCTCGCTGGCATTGCGTTCGCGGCCCCAGAGGTCGAGGGCATAACTGAAGCCCAATGCCGCATTGTTGTCCCAGGTGTTGGAACCCGACAGTGCGCCAGGGCCATAGAACTGGTCTTCCGGCCAGTTGTGGCGCTTGAGCGTCGACTGGCCGTTGACCTGCAGTTTCTCCGCCGACTCGACCACCCCGGCCATGGCCCTGGCTTCGCGCACACGGGCGGCGGCCATGGCCATGCTGGGGCTGTCGTGTACGGCCAGGGCGATCCAGCGATCGAGTTGCGGGTCGCCGTAGGCACGCCACCATTGCTGGTCGGGCCAGTGGGCGTCGAGGGCGGCTTCACGGATGGCCGCGTCGGTGGTCAGGGTATTGGCTTGCAGCGTCTTGCTTTGCGGGGCAATGCCCCAGGTTCCGATACAGCCGCTCAAGGTCAAGCTAAAGGCACAGGCACTGAGCGCATTGAGCGCTCTGATAATGCGACGCGGCACAGCTGCGAATTCCCGACGTAGAAGGTGGATGACGCTTGGAGAGGCAATTCTAGGGGGCCGCCGCACTGGCGATAAGCGTGCATTACTGCGAATCTTTGTTACGAAAACAGCGATAATCCGGCTTTAGTCTGAAGACCGCCCCGGTTACTTCATGTCACAATTTGTCGTCTACTTTGAGAGCGACCCATGGACACCCTGCAAAACATGCGTGCTTTTAGTTGCGTCGCGCAAGTCGGCAGCTTCACTGCCGCGGCCGTGCAACTGGATACGACCACCGCTAACGTATCGCGGGCGGTCTCCAATCTTGAAGCCCATCTGCAAACCCGCCTGCTCAACCGCACCACCCGGCGCATTGCCCTGACCGAAGCCGGCAAGCGCTACCTGATGCGCTGCGAACAGATTCTTACCTACGTCGAAGAAGCCGAAGCCGAAGCCAGCGACGCCCATGCGCGCCCGGCCGGGCAGCTCAAGGTGCATTCGATGACCGGGGTCGGCCAGCATTTCGTCATCGATGCCATCGCCCGCTACCGCGAAACCCACCCGGACGTGACCTTCGACCTGACCATGGCCAACCGCGTGCCGGACCTGCTCGACGAGGGCTACGACGTGTCGATCGTGCTGGCCAGCGAGCTGCCAGACTCGGGCTTCGTCTCCCAGCGCCTGGGCATTACCTACAGCATCGTCTGCGCCTCGCCCGAATACGTGAAGCGCCACGGTATCGCCCACAAGCCCAGCGACCTGCTCAACCACGCCTGCCTGCGCATGGTCAGCCCGGTGATCCCGCTGGAAAAATGGCTGTTCGACGGGCCCGAAGGCCAGGAAGTGGTGAACATCACCCAGGCGCCGTTCCAGGTGAACTCCGCCGATGCGATGAAAACCGCGATCCGCAGCGGCATGGGCGTTGGCGTACTGCCGATCTACTCGGCCATAGAGGGCCTGCGCGATGGCTCGCTGGTGCGGGTAATGCCCGAGTACCGCCTGCAGGAGCTGAACCTGTACGCGATCTACCCGTCGCGCCAGTACCTGGATGCCAAGATCAAGACCTGGGTCGAGTACCTGCGCAACTCGCTGCCGGAAATTCTCGCCGCCCATGAAGCGGACCTGAAAACCCATGAACTGCGCATTGCCACCTGAAATCTTGCTGCACAGCGGCGGTGGAGAATGATAGCGTGCTACCCATTCTCCACCGCCCGCAGAGATTTCGCCGATGAAAAAGACCGTCCTTGCCTTCAGCCGCATCACCCCGGCGATGGTCGAACGCCTGCAGCAAGACTTCAACGTGATCGTGCCGAACCCCAAGCTCGGCGACATCAGCGCCCAGTTCAACCAAGCCCTGCCCCAAGCGCATGGCCTGATCGGCGTCGGCCGCAAACTCGGCCAGGCGCAGCTGGAAAACGCCAGCAAGCTGGAAGTGGTCGCCAGCGTCTCGGTGGGCTACGACAACTATGACCTGGCCTACTTCAACCAGCGCGGCATCGCCCTGACCAACACCCCCGACGTGCTTACCGAAAGTACTGCCGACCTCGGTTTTGCCCTGCTCATGGGCGCGGCGCGGCGGGTCGCCGAGCTGGATGCCTGGACCAAGGCCGGGCAATGGCAAGCCACCGTCGGCCCGGCGCAGTTCGGCAGCGACGTGCACGGCAAGACCCTGGGCATCGTCGGCCTGGGCAATATCGGCGCAGCCATCGCCCGGCGCGGGCGCTTCGGCTTCAACATGCCGGTGATCTACAGCGGCAACAGCCGCAAGCCAGCGCTGGAGCAGGAACTCGGCGCGCAGTACCGCAGCCTCGATGAACTGCTGGCTGAAGCTGATTTCGTCTGCCTGGTGGTGCCACTGGGCGCGCAGACTAAACACCTGATCAGCAGTCGCGAGCTGCAGTTAATGAAACCCAGCGCGTTTCTGATCAACGTCTCCCGTGGGCCGGTGGTCGATGAAGCGGCGCTGGTCGAAGCCTTGCAGGCCGGCACTATTCGCGGCGCCGGGCTGGATGTCTACGAGAAGGAGCCGCTGGCCGAATCGCCGCTGTTCCAGCTGAAAAACGCCCTGACCTTGCCGCATGTGGGTTCGGCTACCGCCGAAACCCGCGAGGCCATGGCCAATCGGGCGATTGATAACCTGCGTAGCGCCTTGCTCGGTGAACGGCCACGGGACCTGGTCAATCCGCAGGTGTGGAAGTCGGCCTAATCAACCACCCTTACCGTTACCAGTGGTGAAATCTGCGACGGCAGGCTGAGCACCGAGAGATCGAAAAACAGCACACCAGTACCGCCCAGCGCGCTTTGCAAATAGCGCCTGGGCAGTACGAAGTCGTGCCCGCGATAGTCTTCCCAATGCTCGATTGCATGCGAGTCCGAGAAAGTTTCCGGCTCTCCTCCCGGTGGAAAACCAATCCAGCCAAGCAGCAAGGTTGCCCCTTGAGAGCCCTGCAAGCCTGGCAAGGCGTAACCACTGAGCGTCAGCCCCGCCTCGCCCACCTGGGAAAGGCTGACCGTCCAGCTCGCATCTTTGAGCGTGGGCGGCGCGACCACCGGTTTATCGGACTTGCCCATTATCACTTCCATGACCGTTGCCTCGAGCGCTGCGGATGTGTTGAGCGCAAGTTACGCCCTTGGAACGTCCCTGAAACCTGGCATTTTTATCAGGTACTGCGTCGGCCTCATCGCGGGTCAAGTCGGGGCGCCGCACCGCCGCTCCCACAGATTAATCCCAACTTGTGGGAGCGGGCTTGACCCGCGATAGCTACCGCAAGGCCACCACCGGCTCGACCACCTTGGGCCGGGGTTTGCGAAACACCAGCACATTGCCCAGCATCACCAGCACCAGGCCGGCCAGCGCCGGTGCCGTCCATTGGTAACCCTCATAGAACGCCGAGACGTTCAGCGCCACCAGCGGGAACAACACCGTGCAGTAAGCGGCCCGCTCCGGGCCCATGCGCCCGACCAGAGTCAGGTAGGCGGTAAAGCCGATCACCGAGCCCGGGATCACCAGGTACATCAGCGAACCGATGTAGCGCGTGTTCCATTCCATGGCGAACGCAATACCGCTGACCAGGCAATACAGGCCAAGCATGCTGGCGCCATAGAGCATGCCCCAGGCATTGGTGGTCAGCGGGCGCAAACCGGCTTTTTGTTGCAGGCTGGAGAGCATGTTGCCGGCCGAAAAGCACAGGGTTCCCAGCAGCGCCAGGCCCAGGCCGATGATGGTTTCACGGCTGGCGGCATGCCCGGACAGCTCGGGCCAGAACAACAGGCCCAGCCCGGCCAGGCCGAGGGCGCCACCGGCCAGCACATTGGCGGCCACCTTCTGGCCAAAGAACACCCGCGCATTCAGCGCGTTCCACAAGGTCGCGGTAGAGAACACCACGGCGATCAGGCCGCTGGGTATCCACTGGCTGGCGGTCAGAAAGCACATGAAGTTGACGCAGAACAGGCACAACCCCTGAGCCAGGCAGATCATGTGACCGCGACGGTTCATCGGTTGCAGGCGGCGGCTGAGCAGCAGAATGACAAACAGCACCAGCGCCGCCAGGGCAAAGCGGTAGACGATCGACACCGGGATGGCGACCACCCCCAGTTGCAGCTTCAGGGCAATCCAGGTGGTGCCCCAGATCAGCACAGTGAGCAGGTATAACGACAGGTTCATGGCGGCACTCCTCAATTCCAGGCCACCAGTGTGCAGCCGCCCACGGCAACGGCACTTGCACATTCTTGCGCTTTTGCGCAGGCAGCAGCTGTCAGCCCGGACGCGGCGGAGTAGGATGGCCAATAGAGGTAGCGACCATGACGCCGTTGGACCAGCTGCAAGTTTTCAAAGCCATGCACGACTCACCCCATGCCCGCCTGGAACACAGCGCGCACCTGGGGGACGGCCTGGCGGCAGCCCTGTGGAACAACCGCCACGACGCCCGCGACTACGAAGCGCCCAGCCATCACACCCTGTCGTGCTACATCGCCGACGGCACCGGCACCTTTCGCCGCGACCGCCCCGGCCACACCGGCTCGCCCGACAAACTGTGCATCATGCCCGCCGGTTCCGCCTCGCACTGGGTGGTCAACGGCTCGATCCGCCTGGCGCACCTGTATATCAGCCAGGAGCAGTTCGCTCTCGGCTGCGTCAGCCTGCTGGACCGCGAACCGCGCGAGCTGCAATTGCAGGAAGCGACCTTTCTCGACGATCCCGAGCAGGCCCGGCGCTTTCGTCAGTTGATTGCCCTGGACTGGGACGAGCCCGCCGAACGCCTGCTGACCAGCAGCCTGGCTCACGAGATTCTCGACCACGCCCTGCTCAGCCAGGTCGGCCTGCGCCAGGGCCTGCGCCTGAAGGGCGGGCTGGCCGCGCACCAGCGCCGGCAACTGAGTGAATATGTCGAAGGCCACCTGGATCAGCCGCTGAGCCTTGGCGAACTGGCGACGCTGTGCAACCTTTCCGAGTACCACTTCGCGCGAATGTTTCGTCAAAGCTTCGGCCTGCCGCCGCACCAGTACCTGCTGGCCCGGCGCCTGGCCAAAGCGCGGCAGTTGCTCCGCCATGGCCAACTGCCGCTGGGCGAAGTGGCGCTGCTGTGCGGCTTTGCCAGCGCCAGCCATTTCAGCAACCGCTTCCGCCAGGCCCTGGGAGCAACGCCCGGCGCCTACCGGGCGGCCTTCAACAGTTAAAATTCGAGGGTGCTGGACAGGCTGACCTGGCGCGCATCGCCCACCGAGACAAAGTTGCGGTTCACCGCCGAGCTGTAATAGGTGCGGTCGAACACGTTCTTGACGTTCAATTGCAAGCGCACCTTGTGTTCGTCCAGGCGGGTTTCGTAACTGGCGAAGGCATCGGCGACGGTGTAGCCCGGCAGCTCGAAATCGTTCTCGGCGTTACCGGCCCGCTCACCGACATAGCGCGCCCCGGCGCCCAGGCGCAGGCGGTCGCCACCGAACAGGCTGCCGGCGTCATACACCGCCGACAGCGAGCCGCTGTGGCGCGCCACGTTCTGCAGGCGATTACCTTCAAGCGTCGGGTCCTGGGTGACTTCGGCGTCGGTGAAGGCATAGTTGCCGATCAGGCTCCAGCGCTCGCTCAACTGCCCGGTCAGGTCCAGCTCGATGCCGCGCGAGCGCACCTCGCCGGCGTTGCTGTAGAGCGTGTCGCCGGTAGCGGAATCGAAGTTGGCCACCAGCACGTTGCGCTTGCGGATGTCGAACAGCGCCAGGGTGCCGGTCAGCGCCCCCGGCATGTCGAGCTTGGCGCCCAGTTCCCAGGATTTACCCTCCTCCGGTTCGATCCCCGAATCCAGAACCAGGCCGCCGGTCAGCGGGGCGATGCTGGAGTTGGGCTTGAACGATTCGCTGTAGCTGCCATACAACGACAACTGCTCGTCAACCTTGTACACCAGCCCCACCCGCGGCACCCAGGCCTGACCGTTGGTGTTGGTATTGGCCTTGAACGGCCGCCCGCGCCCGGCGAGCTGGTCGTACATCTGGTAGCGCGCACCGGCGACCAGAATCCAGTGTTCATCGAGGTGGATCGAATCCTGGAAGAACAACGAGTCGCTGCGCAGCTTGTCGGTCTGTGCGCTGTCGCTATCGCGCACGCTGGTGCCCTCAACTTCGCGGCCATACACCGGGTCGAGGTAACTGAAAGTGCTGAGGCTGCCCTGGCGGATCAGGTCGGCACGGTAGACCTTGCGGTACTCATTGTCGAGGCCGAACAGCAGGTCATGCTGCATGCCCGCCAGTTGCACCTTGCCCTCCAGGCTTGCGGTGGCGAAACGGTCGCTGCTGAGCGCGCCGCGGGTGCCGTCCATGCTTCGGCTCAGGGTGCCGCGGGCGGCGTTGACGGCGGTCACCCGCACCTGGCTGGCGTCGTAGGTTTCGCGGTTGTAGCTGAAGCCGAAGTGGGCTTTCCAGTCGTCCGAGAGCTGATGATCGACTTCCAGGCGGTAAAGGTCCGAGCGCCCTTGCATGTCGTTGAACGGCTCGTCCAGGCGCCGGGTGCTGGGGATGTCCAGCGGGTGGTTGGTGCGCGGGTCGATGGCCGTGCCGCGGTCGAACGGGTAGAGAAACTCGCGGTGCTCGTAGGCGAGCAGCACCTGGCTGTCTTCGCCGAACCAGGCCAGCGACGGCGCCACCAGCGATTCACGGTGGGTACCAAAGTTGCGCCAGTAGTCTTCGTCTTCATGGTCGAGCACCAGGCGGTAGGCGAAGTTGCTCTGGCCCAGGGCACCCGTGCTGTCCAGGCCGCCACCGCTGCCGTTCTTGCCGCTGCCATAGCTCGAGCCGCGCAGGTTCAGGGCGTTGTATTGCTGCAGTTGCGGGCGCTTGCTGACCACGTTGATCACCCCGCCCGGGTCCTGGATGCCATACAGCAACGAGGCCGGGCCCTTGAGCACTTCGACCCGCTCAGTGCTGGCATTGAGGCTGCGGCCCTGCACGATCGGCATGCCGTCGCGCATGATCGAGCCGTCACGGTTGTCGCCAAAGCCGCGCTTCATCACCGTGTCCTGGGTGCCGCCGAAGTTGTTGCCCTGGGTCACGCCGCTGACGTTGGCCAGGGCATCGTCGAGGTTGCGCGGGGCCTGGTCCTTGAGCACCTGGGCCGGCACCACGTTGATCGCCTGGGGCGTCTGCATGATCAAAGCCTGGCTGCGCATCACCGAGCTGCTGGCTGGCGGCTGGTAGCTGTAGTCGGCATCGGCTTGCGAGTTCACCGTGGTCGCGTCGAGCTTGAGCGCAGCGCCGGCATCGAGTGGTTCGAGGGTCAGGGTGCGGGCATCGACCCGGCGTGCGGCAAAACCGGAATTGCCCAGCAGTTGCTGCAGGGCTTGCTCGGCGCTGAGGCTGCCATGCAGGGCCGGGGCGTTGAGCGCCGGCAGATCGGTGGTATAGATCACGCTTTGCCCGGTCAGCCGGCTGAAGTCATTGAGCGCCTGCACCAGCGGCTTGCTCGGCTGGGCAAACACATAGACTTGCTGCGCGGCCACCGCGCCCAGGGGGAATGCGCCCGCTGTGGCCAGGGCCGAGACACTGAGCCAGATTGAAAAGCTGCGCGCTGCCGAGGGGGTGAACTTCATGACCGGTAACCTGTGAAGGAGTGACGTTTATGCGAATGAATCGCACTTTCACTCACTACACGGTTGCCGCGCGAACTTACCTCATCAGTTTTCTGAAAATATTTTTCAGCGGATCAGCGTCACCCGCTCCAGCAGGGTATTGCGCTTGAAGCCCAGCACCGCGCCGAGCGAATCCAGCGCCGCCAGCGGCTGGCTGGCCGGGAAGCTGCCGCTGACCTTGCGTTTGCCCAGTTCGCTGTCGAGCACGATGATGCGCCCTGGATAGTAGCGGGCCAGGTCGTCGATCACCGTGCTCAGCGGCACCTGGTAGTAATTGAGCCAGCCTTGGCGCCAGGCCAGGCGCGACTCGCTGTCCACCGCTTCGACGGCGCTGGCGGTGCCGTGGCGGTAGGCCACCTGCTGGCCGCCGCTAAGCTGTTGCTGCAAGCGCCCGGGCTCGGCGGTCACCGCCACCCGGCCATCGAGCACGGTGACCCGCGCGCCGCCATTGTGCTTGCGCACCTCGAAGCGGGTGCCGAGTACCCGCGTCTCGCCCTTTGCCGCCTCGACCACGAACGGCGCGCCGGTGTGGGTGACATGAAAGAACGCCGCGCCACGGCGGATCGTCACCTGGCGCTGACCCTCGCTGAAATCTACCGACACGGCGCTGCCAGCATCCAGGGTCATGTGCGAGTTGTCGGCCAGCACCACTTCCTCGACCTGCCCCGGCGCCGTGACGTAATCCGCCTGCAGGTCATCCAGCCAGTAGGCCGGATGCCAGCCGGCAGCGGTGCCCAGCGCCAGTACCAGGCAGGCAGCGGCAGCCAAGGTGGCGACACGGCGCCAGGTGCGCCCCGCTGGCGGTTGCTGCATGGCGCGCAAGTAGCCTTGCAAGGCCGGGTCGTCCTCGGCTGCCAACAGGCTCGCCGGCGCTTCGCTCAGGCGCCACAACGCCTGGGCCTGGGCATAGGCGCGGCCATGGGCCGGATGGGCGAGCAACCAGCGCTTGAACTCGGCGCGCTCGGCCAGTTGCGGTTGCTCGTTGATCCGGCTCAGCCAGCCCAGTGCGGCCTGGTGCTGCGCGGCGGTGATGTCAGTCATGGTGCTTTCCCTGGCTTGCGGGTGCTGGCCGGCGGCAGCTCGATACTCGCCTTGCACGCCTCCAGTGCGCGCATCATATGTTTTTCCACCGCACTCTGGGACAGGCCCATGGCCTTGGCGATCTCGGCGTACTTGCGCCCGTGAATGCGGTTGAGCAAGAAGATCTGCCGGGTACGCTCGGGCAGTTGGCGCAACGCCGCCTCGATGCGCTGCAGGTCGCTGTTTACCTCCAGCGCCACTTGCGGTGCGCTGACATGCTCGTCGGCCACCTCCAGTTGCAGGCTGTCGTTGACCCGCTCGCGGGCACCTTCGCTGCGCAGGTGATCGATGGCGATATTGCCGGCGCAGCGCAGCAGGTAGGTATCGAGCGCCTCGACCTTGACCTGCGGCCGGCGCCAGAAGCGCAGGAACAACTCCTGGATCAGGTCAGAAGCTGTGGCCCGGCAGCCGATGCGGCGGCTGACCAGGGCTTCCATCTGCGCCCGTTGGGCGAGAAACACCTGCACAAAGCGCGCCCGCCCGCTGGCCCCGTCGGTGTCGTTGCCACCTTCAGCGGGCAGATCGAGCGGCTCGTTGACCAAGCTACAGCGACGCCAGGGCAGTCAATGGCGCCAGCACCACGCTGGCCGCCGCCAGGCCCAGCAGCAGGCGCGGCTGGTAAGGCAGGAGGAACACCCACAGGGTGACGCCGGCCATCAGCACCGCGAACAGCTCGACCAGGCCCATGGCCCAGCCGCTGTGGCGCACCGCCAACAACAGCGCCAGGGCCAGCAGCGCCCAGCCCGCCACCCGCAGCGCCACACGCCGCGCATTGCTCGGTGGCTGTCCGAGCAGGTCCTTGTAGTGCTTGTCCATGGCCAGGCACAGGGCGGCGAAGCCGGCAAAACCAAACAGGGCAATGGCCAGCATCAGTTCACCTCACTTTCAATCAACGTGCCAGGCGCGGCCTTGGGCTTGCGCTTGGGCGCGACTAGCGGCGCCCGCCACATCTTGCTGGCAGCCCAGGCCAGGAACAGGCCGCTGGCCAAGGCGGTCAGGTCGAAACCGGCCATGGCCCAGTCGCCGACGGCGAGCGAGTGGTTCAGGCCCTGGCCGGTGGTCAGGCCGTTGAGCAGCGGCAAGCCCGCCCACATCAGCGCGCCGAGGCCCAGTTGCTCGGCCCAGGCTCGGCGGCCGCGGCGCAGCATGGCGTGCACCAGTGACAAAGCCCAGAGCAGGAAGAAGCAGTTGGTCTCCCAGTCAGCACGGCCTTCAAGGTCGATCGGCAACAAGCGGTTGGCCCAGAAGAACGCCGCCACACCCAGCAGCAAGCCGCTCATGCTGGCGATGTTGAGCACCTCGACCAGGCGCAGCTCGAACGGCTGGGTGCCGCTCTTGGCATGCTTGAGCTGGCGCTTGCCCAGCCACATGACCAGGCCGGTGCCGATCACTGCGGTGCCGGCCAGGCCAAAGAAGAAGTACAGCCAGCGCAGCCACGGCCCGGCGAAAATGCCCATGTGCAGGCCGTACATGCCGCCGGAAATCAGCACCGGCGTGGCCTCGATCTGGCTGCCGCCCTCAAGCGTGCCGTTAACCCCGTCAAACAGCCAGCCACCGCCGCGCTGGTGAGCGATACGGTCACCGGCATGGCGGGCAAACCGGACCCGGGCGTTCTGGTCACCGGGGTTCTGTACCTCGACCCAGGCAAGATTGGCCCCGGGCGCCTGCTCCTGGACCTTGGCGTACAGCTGCGGCAAGGGCAGCAACGGCG
The DNA here is from genome assembly GCF_044743505.1 of Pseudomonas sp. NPDC087612. NCBI lineage: Bacteria > Pseudomonadati > Pseudomonadota > Gammaproteobacteria > Pseudomonadales > Pseudomonadaceae > Pseudomonas > Pseudomonas sp. NPDC087612. The sequence continues at coordinate 93,983 of NZ_JBIUWO010000004.1, read as the reverse complement.
CCGCGGTGCCGGCGGCCTGGACCTGGCTCTGGCCGCCGAACAGGTCGTTGAAAAAGCCACGGGTGTTGTCGCCATAGCTGGCGATGATGCTGGCCGGCATGACCATGGCCATGAAGATCACCAGGCTGCTGTAGCTGATCATCAGGTGAAACGGCAGCACCAATACGCCGATGGCGTTATGCCCGTCGAGCCAGGAACGCTGGCCCTTGCCCGGGCGGAAGGTGAAGAACTCCTTGAAGATCTTCTTGTGGGTAATGATCCCGGTCACCAGGCCCAGGAGCATGATGAACGCGGCAAAGGTCGACAGCCAGCGGCCCCAGGGGTGAGGCATCTCCAGCTGGAAATGGAAACGGTAGAAAAAATTGCCGCCACGGGTCTCGCGCGCCTGTAATTCGGCGCCGGTGGCAGGGTCGAGGGTTTTGGAAGTGAAGTCGCGGCGCCCGCCTCCAGCCTTGGGCCAGCTCACGCTCAGCGCCGGTTCGCGAGCGTTGGGCAACTCGATGAACCAGCTGCCCGCAGTCGGCGCATGCTCTTGCAGGTAGCGTTGGGCCAGGTCCAGGCTGGCCGCCGGATCCAGCGCCCGGCTGGGCACTTCCGGCTGGGTCCAGTGGCTGATTTCTTCCTTGAAGTAGGACATGGTCCCGGTCAGGAAAATTGCAAACAGCAACCAGCCGAAGATCAGCCCGGTCCAGGTATGCAGCCAGGCCATGGCCTGGCGAAAGCCCTCTTTCATGGGTTTTTCATCCAGTAGGCCAGGCCGCTGATCATCGCCAGCACCAGGCTCGGCACCAGTACTCCCAGCCAGGCCTGCCAGGCACTACGACAGGCGAAGCACCAGAGAAAAGCCACCAGGTAGAACAGGAACGACAGCATCATGCCGCTGATCACAGCCTCCGCACGCGGCACGGGCAACAGCAGGGTGATACAGACGCTGGCCATGGCCGCCAGCAGGTAGCCACCGAACACGGCAGCCAGGCTGCGGGAAGTCACGGCCAGGCGATAGCTGATGGGCAGCCCGGCGGCTTTGCTTTTCATGGCATCAGTCCATTACGAGAAGCGCACAATAATAATGATTTATATTCTCATAAGCAAAACCGCAGGCCGGCCGATCAGAACGACAGGTCGACGCCCATGGTGTAGCGGCGGCCGTCCAGCACGGTCTGGTAGTTGTCGTAGTCCACTTCCTTGTTGAAGACGTTGTACACACCGGCCAGCAGCTTGACGTTCTTGGTCACCCGGTAGGTACCGCCGAAGTCGACGAAGGTGTACGACGGCGTGCCGTCGGACATGGTGGTGCGGCCCAGGTAGTCCGAGGTCTTGCCGCGATAGTTCAGGCGCGCCCAGGTGCCCAGCTGGTCGGTGGCCTGCCAGTCGAGGGTGGCGTTGAACATGTGCCGCGGCATCTGGTTCAGGGCCTTGCCTTTCTGCGGGCCGCTCTTCTGCTCGGAGGCGGTGAAGGTGTAGTTGGTGGCCAGCGACACGGTCTGGGTGATGTCCCAGTCCAGGGTCGCTTCGATGCCGCGCATCTGCGCCTCGTCAACGTTGACCCGGTCACTGATGAACTTGTACGAGGTACCGCCGATCTGGCACTGGCCCGAGGCATTGCCGGTGCTGTCGGTGCAGCGGCGGGTCTCGGTGATCTTGTCCTTGAAGTCGGTGTTGAACAGGGTCAGGCCGGTGGAGAATCCTTCGAGGTTGTCCCAGATAAAGCCGATTTCCTGGCTCAGGCTCTTCTCCGGCTTGAGGCTGGAGTTGCCGACGATGATCGCCGGGTCGCCACCGCCACCGGTGATCTGGCCCCAGTCATCGACGGCGGCGCGGATGTCCGGCGAGCGGTAGCCGCTGGATACACCACCTTTGATGGTCCACTGCTCGGTCGGGTGGTAGACCCCGTACAGGCGTGGCGACCAGTGCGTGCCGTAGTTCTCGTCGCGGTCCATGCGCAGGCCGCCGGTCAGGGCGAAGGCTTCGGTCAGGCGCCATTCGTCTTCGGCAAACAGGGCCCACGACCAGCGGGTCAGCTGGTTGACGCTGGCCGCCGAGGCCAGTTGGTTGCCTTCGTCGCTGAGGTCTTCGTACTTGTACTGGCCACCGAAGGTGGTGATGTGCGAATCGCTGAAGAACGACACCTGCGAATTAAGCACAGTGTTTTCCAGTTCCATGCGCCGACCCGGGTTCTCGATCTTTTCGCGCTGCAGGTAGCTTTCGCTGGTTAGGCTGTCCCAGCGCCCGGAATGGGTGATGGAAAAGTTGGTACGGTCGTAGTCGTTACGGCTGGCGGAACGACTGGCCGAACGGCCGACGTGGGAGTTGCGCTCCTGCTCGGACTTGCCCGCTTCGAGGGTGATGTCGTTGTGTTCATCCGGGGTGAACGACAGCTTGGCCGTAGCGCTGTCGGTGCTCTGCTCGTTGAAGCCGTTGACGATATGGTCTTCGTCGCGGCGCGAGCGCTGGCCGTACAGCTGCAGGCCGACCAGGTTGTCGACCAGGGGCCCGGAGATGAAGGCGTTGGTGCTGTTGTAGTTGCCCGAGTCGGAGCGGTCCTGGAAGGTTGCTTCGGTGCGCACGCCGCCGTACCACTGCGGGGTGACCTTGCGGGTGATGATGTTGATCACCCCACCCATAGCGTCGGAGCCATACAGCGAAGACATCGGCCCGCGCACAACTTCAATGCGCTCGATGGCTTCCAGCGGCGGCATCCAGCCCTGCTCGATACCGGCGCCGTCACTGTTCGGGCGGGTGGCACGCGAGTCCTGGCGTTTGCCGTCGACCAACATCAGGGTGTACTTGGAAGCCATGCCGCGAATGCTGATGTCGCTGGAGCTGGCGCCACCGGTGACCACCACGCCCGGCACATCGCGCAGGGCATCGGTGACGTCACGGTAGGACTTGTTCTCGATCTGCTCGCGGGTAATCACCGAAATCGATGCCGGCGCATCCTTGATCTGCTGGGAGAAACCCGACGCGGTGACCACCATGTTGTCCAGCTCCAGCGGCTGGTTCTGAGCTGTGGCTTGCACGGTGTAGAGCGAGCAGAGGGTAAGCGCGAGGCAGGATTTACTGAAAGTCGGGGACACGAGGACCTCTCCCTGAGAAATGTAAAGGTTGCGTAAATTCATCTATGGAGCGAATGCTATTCATTCTCAAATGTGAGTAAAGCGTATTTACGTTTTTTACATTTCCCCGATCCTCTGCTACGCCCGTCAGTCAGGCACCGATTGCCGAGTAGTGGCACCTTTCACTACAATGCGAACAATTCTTATTCTGTTGCGCATCCCGGCGCCGGAGTGTTCACGGTGCCCAGCGCTCCCCCTTCCTCGCTCGAAGGCCTCTACCTCGACCATCACAACTGGCTGACCGGCTGGTTGCGCCGGCGTCTGGGCTGCCCCGACAGTGCCGCCGACCTGGCCCAGGACACCTTCATGCGCCTGCTCCAGGGCCGCGAAACGCCGCTGCTCAACGAGCCGCGGGCGTTCCTCACCACCGTCGCCAAGCGGGTGCTGTGCAACCATTACCGCCGCCAGGACCTGGAGCGCGCCTACCTCCAGGCGCTGGCGCAGTTGCCCGAAGCACTGGCGCCGTCGGAAGAACACCGGGCAATCATTTTCGAAACCCTGCTGGAGCTCGACCGTCTGCTCGACGGCTTGCCGCTGGTGGTCAAGCGCGCGTTCCTGATGGCCCAGGTCGATGGCCTGAGTTACGCCGAGATCGGCGCGCAACTGGGCATCTCCCTGGCCACGGTCAAGCGCTACCTGAACAAGGCGGCCATGCGCTGTTACTTCGCCCTGTGAACGGCCATCAGGAGTTTTCCCCGCAGGTGGCCGAACAGGCCGTGCACTGGCTGATCGAGCTGCAGGGCGGCGCCCTCGATGCGCGTCAGCAACAGGCCCTGCAGCAATGGTTGCAGGCCGACGACAACCACCAGCGCGCCTGGGAGCACATTCAGCGGGTCAATCAACGCTTGCGCGGCCTGTCCTCGCCCCTGGCCCACGCCGCGTTGCAGGCGCCACGTTCGGCCAGCCGCCGCCGGGCGCTGAAAACCCTGCTGATCCTCGGGGTCGGCAGCGCCAGTGGCCTGGCCTTGCAGCAGCACAACCCGTTGCCGACATTGCTTGCCGATTACCGCAGCCCGGTCGGCGAACGCCGGCGCCTGGCCCTGGACGACGGCAGCCTGCTGCTGCTCAACACCCGCAGCGCCGCCGACGTGCGTTTCGATGCCAGCCAGCGCCTGGTGCACCTGCTCGAAGGTGAACTGCAACTGACCGTGGCCGGCGATAGCCGACCGCTGCAACTGCGCAGCGAACACGGCCTGCTGAACCTGGGCAACGGCCGCTACAACCTGCGCCAGTTCGCCGGCTACAGCCAGTTGGCGGTGTTCGAAGGCAGCGCCAGCCTGGCCGGCAATCGCCTGGGGGCGGGCCGGCAAGCGCGCTTCAACGGCCCGCATTGGCAGGCCAGCCAGGCCCTGGACAGCAACCTCGGGGCCTGGGTCGACGGCATGCTGGTGGCTGCGCACATGCCCCTTGGCGCGTTTCTCGACGAGCTCGGCCGCTACCGCCGCGGCCAGCTCAACTGTGCACCCGAGGTGGCCAGTTTGCTGATCTCCGGCAGTTATCCGCTGGCCGACAGCGAACGCATTCTCGACCTGCTCGAGGTGGCGCTGCCGGTGCGCGTGCGGCGCTTTACCCGCTACTGGGTGACGGTCGAAGCGCGGGCCTGAACGTTTTTTCCACTGACCTGAGCCGTTTTCACCTCTCGCGTGACAGAGAAGGCAGAACCCTTTGCTTCGACCTTCTCAAGGACCTTCTGCATGCCCCTTCGACCGAGTCCACTTGCCCAGGCCCTGCGCACCCTGCTGCTGGGTGCCAGCCTGAGTTTCAGCGCCGTTGCCGTCCAGGCAGCCGAGGCCCCGGCGCGCACTTACCAGATCGCCCCGAGCACGCTGGAAAACGCCCTGAACCAGTTCGGCCGTGAAAGCGGCGTGCTGATCTCGTTTGGCTCGCAGCTCACTCGCGGTGTGCATAGCCCCGGCCTGCAGGGCCAGTACAGCCCGCAGCAGGGTCTCGATGCATTGCTGCAAGGCACCGGCCTGCACGCCCGCGCCGAAGGTGACAACGCCTTCAGCCTGCAACCGCTCGCGGCCACCAGCGCGCCGGTCGAGCTCGGCGCCTCTACCGTGGTCGGCGACTGGCTGGGCGCGGCGCAGCAAGACAACGTCTTCGAACATGCCGGTGCCCGCGATGTAATCCGCCGCGAAGAATTCGAGCGCAGCGGCGCTACCACCGCGCGCGAAGTGCTCAACCGCATCCCCGGGGTCAACGCCCCGGAAAACAACGGCACCGGCAGCCACGACATGGCGCTGAACTTCGGCATTCGCGGGCTCAACCCGCGCCTGGCCTCGCGCTCAACGGTGCTGATGGACGGCATTCCGGTGCCGTTCGCACCCTATGGCCAGCCACAGCTGTCGTTCGCTCCGATCAGCATGGGCAACATGGACGCGGTGGACGTCGTGCGCGGCGGCGGCGCGGTGCGCTACGGCCCGCAGAACGTCGGCGGTATCGTCAACTTCGTGACCCGGGCGATCCCCGACGAGCCGACGGTGAAAGCCGGTTTCCAGACCCAGACCAGCCCGTCGTCCAGCCACGACGGCTTCAAGACCAGCGCCAACCTGCTCGCCGGCGGCACCAACGCCAACGGCCTGGGCGGCGCCCTGCTGTACTCCGGCAGCCGTGGCGGTGACTGGCGCGAGCACAGCGACACGCAGATCGACGACCTGATCCTCAAGGGCAAATACCAGCTCGACGAGGCCAACAGCCTGCACGCCATGGCCCAGTACTACGAAGGCGAAGCGCAGATGCCCGGCGGCCTGAGCGTTGCCGACTACGATGCCGACCCGTACCAGTCGACCCGCCTGCAGGACAAGTTCTGGGGCCGGCGAACGATGTTCAACTTCGGCTATGACTACAAGGAAGACGCCCGCCAGTTCAGCGTCAACAGCTTCTTCACCAAGACCCTGCGCAGCGGCTATCTGGACCAGGGCAGCTTCGTCTCGCTGTCGCCGCGCGAGTACTGGGTACGCGGCATCGAAACGCGCTTCTCCCAGGGCTTTGCCCTCGGCGAGAGCTGGCATGAAGTGGGCGTAGGCTACCGCTACGTCAACGAAGCCGGCCACGAGCTGCGCTACCGCGAGCCGATCGCTGCCAACCAGTTGCCGACCAGCGCCAGCCGCAACGACCGCGACACCCGTGGCAGCACCGAAGCCCACGCGCTGTTCCTCGATGACCGCATCGACATCGGCCAGTGGACCATCACCCCGGGCATCCGCTACGAAATGATCGACTCCGAGCAGTCGAACACACTCAACGGCCAGCGCTACCAGGGCGACTACAACACCGCGCTGCCGGCGCTAAACGTCATGTACCACCTGACTGACAGCTGGAACCTGTACGCCAACACCGAAGGCTCGTTCGGCAGCGTGCAGTACAGCCAGATGCCCAACCGGGTCAGCAGCGGCGAAGTGAAACCGGAAAAAGCCCGCACCTGGGAACTGGGAACCCGCTACGACAACGGCAACCTGCAGGCCGAGATCGGCGCCTTCCTGATCAACTTCGACAACCAGTACGAAAGCAACCAGACCAACGATTCGGTGATCGCCCGCGGCGAAACCCGCCACCAGGGCATCGAGACCAGCGTCAAGTACGCCCTCGAAGGCCTCAACCCGGCGCTGGCAGGTTTCGACGTGTATGCCACCTACGCCTTCGTCGACGCTAAAATCCGCGAAGACGGGCCGAACAAGGGCAATCGTGTGCCCTTCTCCTCGCGCCACAAAGGCACCTTGGGCATCGGTTATACCGAAGGCCAGTGGCAGCTCAACCTCGACAGCAGCTACCAGAGCGACCAGTTCGCCGACAACGCCAATACCGCGGCCGAAAGCGCTGACGGCAGCACCGGGCGCATCCCCGGCTACATGCTGTTCAGCAGCCGCGCGGCCTACGATTTCGGCCCGCAACTGTCGAATCTCAACGTCGCCGTGGGAGTGAAAAACATCTTCAATCACCAGTACTACACCCGCTCGTTCGACGACAACAACAAGGGCAAGTACGTGGGTGAACCCCGTACGGTATACCTGCAGACCTCCGTCGCGTTCTGATCCAGCGCATGCAAAAGCCCGGCCTGTGCCGGGCTATTTGCTACAAGATATTTTTATTTCAAAAGGGCTTGAATTGTTTGGCCAAGTGCCTGACCTTGTAGTCAAGAGGCGATGGTTGTCACAGGCCGCCAAGGCCCCATCGATTCTCTTGCGAGCTAGCTGAATAAGGGATTGAACTATGCAAATCCAGGTCAATAGCGACAACCATATTCAAGGCAACATCCGGCTGGAAGAGTGGGTCCGCAGCACGGTAGAAAGCACGCTCGAACGATATGACGAAGACCTCACCCGCATCGAGGTCCACCTGCGCGACGAGAACGGCGACAAGCCAGGTCCGCACGACAAACGCTGCCAGATGGAGGCACGCCCAAAAGGCCATCAACCGATTTCCGTAAGCCACAAGTCCGCATCCCTCGACCAGGCTGTCGAAGGCGCCGCAATCAAACTGAACCACGCCCTGGAGCACTTCTACGGCAAACTGCGCAGCAAACGCGCGGTGGCCCAGCAAAGCATCGACGGCGCCCAGAATGACGGGCTGTTGCAGGAAGAGTTCCTGGAGAACGAGCAAGCTCGTATCAACTGAACAAGCAGCAACGCAGACGGTAAAAAGGCGAGCCCAGGGGGCTCGCTTTTTTTATGCTCAGGTTTTTGAAAGCTTGATCAGGCCGAAGCCGATAAACAACCAGGCTGAGCCAATGATTGTCAGCCAGGAAGCCACTAGCATTCTGCGTCGAAGGAACCGAGGGAAGTTACGCAACTCTTCGGCATCCATCATCCCTGATCGAACACTGAGTTTCGGATAGAGCAATGCTCCGCTGATTGTACTAAGCAGATAGCAACGTGACCTCCAACCTGTCGTCCCCCAGAAAGGCATCTGCTGTTGAAGCCAAAAACTCTTTTGCAGGCTCGCAATCATAGTCTCAAAGTTTCGACTTAGGGCAAGGTAAGTACTCATCGCCACACCAGACATCATGATCACGAACGGCGTGAACAAGAAGGCGAATCGTAACCCTGGATGCCAGGTGTAATATTCAAAGATCATGACTCCATGCCAACTGTACCTCTGCACTATTCAATCTTTCGATAATTTAAGAAGCGCTACGGCTATTAGCATCCAGGCAAAGCCAGTAGTCGTCAGCCAGACGGATGCAACCATTCGATACCTAAGGGGTTTTGGGAAATTTCGTATCTCGTCTGCCTCGAACAAGCCTCTACGTATTCCGATCGCCGGAAAAACCATCGCAGCACAAACAGTGTTAACCAAGTAGCAACGTGATTTGAGACTCGAAGTGCCCCAGAACGGTATCTGTTGCTTAAGCCAGCGACAGTTTGGGAGCGCTGCAATCATGGTGTTGAAGTCACGGCTACAGGCTATATGCGCACCTATCGCCACGCCGGAAAGACTGAGCACGAAAGGAGTCAGCATGAAAGCAAATGCCCACCAAGAGCTCCAAAATTCCGTCATGGATTGACCTTTTCATATACAAAATCCCCGAGCCATTCGCCACCTGTTTCACCTCCTGGTCCACCGGCAAGCGACCCACAAGAAAAGCTTCTGACCTCAGCAAATCGAATCTTTTTACACCCATCCGTCTCCTCTGCCCTGCAAACTTCCAAGGCGAGCCCATGGGGCTCGCTTTGGAATGTTCAGGTTGCTGAAAGTTTGAGAAGGCATACACTTAAGAGCATTCCTATGCACCCCAAAATCGTGAGCCAGAACGATGCGATCAACCACCGTCGAAGGTAAGGTGGAAAGTTACGTAAGTCTTCTGCATTCAGCCTCCCGGTGCGAACACTGAAGCTCGGGAACACTAGAAAGCCTGAGACACCGGCAACCAGATTGACTCGAGCCGTCGGAAGGATCAGCCCTCCCTTTAATATCTGCTGCTCTGGCCAACGACTGTTCTTAAGGGCTGCAAGCATGACGTTCAAGTGTCGACTACTGGCCACGTATCGGTTGATAAATACGCCTGTCACACCAGTTACAATGGGGGTGAGCAGGAATGAAATCTGGATATCAGAATGCCAAGTGTAGTAATCAAGCGTCATGGTTCCATCCGGTTGTAAAGTACCTTCGCCTTGGGCTCAAATAATTCCTGAATAACGAGCAAGCTCGCCTCAACTGGTAGTCAACGACGTAGACGGTAAAAAGGAGAGTCCATGGGACTTGATTTTTTATGCTCAGGTTTTTGAAAGCTTGATCAAGCCGACACCGATAAACATCCACGCCGAACCAACGATTATCAGCCAGGAAGCAATCAACAATCGTCGCCGAAGCCGTGGAGGAAAGTTGCGCAGATCCTCTGCATCCATCATTCCCAGGCGGATACAGAGCTTTGGATAAAGCATTGCACCGCAAATTGTGCTGAGCAAATAGCAGCGCGATTTCAACCTGGTGGTCCCCCAGAACGGTATCTGCTGCTTGAGCCAGAGACTGTTTGGTAGGCTGGCAATGACGAGGTCGAAGTCACGGCTTCGGGCGATGTAGGTTTCCATGGCTACGCCAGATAAGAGGATGACAAAGGGCGCAAAACCGAAAGCGATCGCAACGCTCGGCGGCCAAGTGTTTATGTCAATCATGTTTCACCTGATAAATCTTGTCTCCTAGCCATTCTCCAAATGAGCCACCGCCGCTCCCTCCTGCAAATGATCCCCCTCCCACTAGGACGATTCCACATACCGCCAGACCAATTCCGCCGGCAGCCGCAGCGGCGACGCCACATACAGCTACAGCTGTCTTCCCTCCCAGATAGGCACCAGCAGCACCACCCGCCAACCCCCCAGAAAAACTCCCAGCCTCAGTAAATCGAATCTTCTTACACTCCTCCGTCTCCCCCGCTCTACACACTTCCTGCACTTTGAGAACCGACGCGCCGCCCCCCAGGGCAATACCGACATACCCACCGTGCTTAAGGTATTTCGCGGTCCGGGATACCTGCTCAAGGTGCGTGGCGTAACCCGGGATCTCACCCGACGCGCCGGCACGGCTCCAGTGGTGAACCAGGCTTTTGGTCGAGATGCCGAGGTCTCGACGCAGGCTGTCGTAACTGCCCAGGTTCAATGGCTTGTTGAGAAACGCCGTCTTCAACTGGGCATCCAGCTGGCGGTACAGCTGTTGGCGGGAGGCGAAAAACTGCGGGCTGTTCAGATGCCCGTAGGTGCTGAACGAGCGCTGATGCAGCTGTTCAAGCGCACGCAGGCTGTTTTCAACCTGGCTCAAACCATGACCGAGCATGTCTTTGCCGACGCCCATCGACTGGCTGGCGCCGCTGAACAAGCCGGCGATTTCACCCTGGTAGCGGACCATGAAGTTGGCCTCTTCCTCGGTCAGCGGCGCCAGTACCTCGCGCACCTGGGCGGCAGCGGCCATCAGTTGCGCTTCCTCACGGGTGCAACTCATGCCGTTGTCGGGGTCGCCGAGGACGAACAGCTCGCCTGCCTTGAAGCCTTCGGCGAAGGTGGGGTTAAGCCGTTGCAGCCGGGCACTGAGGTAGCGGTTTTCGCCGCCAAGCCGGGCCAGCATCTGCTGACCCGACATACTGCGTGGCACCACATAGAAGCCCGGCTCCAGCGCGCCAGGCGCACTGGACATGGCTGAAGCGGGATTAGTCGTGGCGATGGCGGCTGGCCTTGGCGTCGCCGCAGGCGGCTTGAAGGCCTGGCCAGCCGGCGCGGCAAAGCCGCCCGCTACCGGCGCCGCTCTGGCGCCGCTACCATCCAGCGGCGCGACCAGGCGGTTGCTGCCGGTCGGGCAGCCGCAGTCGATCTGCGCACCATCAAAGGCGATCGGCAGCCCGTTGATGGTCCAGTCAGCATACCCTTCGGCAATCTTGCCGGCCTGGCCGCACTCCGGGCATGGCGTGGTGGCATCCCCCAGGCGCAGGCTGCCGACCCCGTTCTGCAGGTGACTGGACTGGCTGCTGAGGCAGGTCGCCCCGCTGGTGGTCGGGTCGCCATGCTGCCCGGCGCCGCGACCATTGAGGCTCAGGCGATAAACCATCGCTCACCTCGCGCTCGTGAGGAAGTCGTCCGCCATGGGTACACCGTGCTGCTTGCTGATCAGCACGGTGTTTTGTGGGGTGTCGATGATTTCATCACCGTTGCTCAAGGCACTGCCGACCAGGGCAATGGCCTGATCCTGCAGTTGCCCCTGGGCTCCGGCGCCACTGATGATGTGCGCGCGGCTGCCGTCCGGATACTCGGCATAGTCACCGGTCTGCGCCACGCGCACCACCTGGCCATCGTCCAGGGTGATGGTCAGTGGGGCGCTGGCCTGGCGAATGACACCACCCTTGCGCGTGCGGCTGCCTTGGGTTGCCAGACGATAGATGGCTTCGGTAACAGGCGATGAAACGGCTGCGCTCTGTTGCGAAGTCAGCGCGTTGGTGAAGGGGGTGGCGGGTTGATTATTCCGTGTCATGTGTAGCTTCCTTGGGCAAATGAAGCCCGGAACCTAGCACGGTAAAGGTGGCCTTCTGCCTGGGCAGAGGCAATTCAGAAGCATCCCACTCGGTCGTAGGATTTAGCTGTCAGATATCGCAAAAGATCGTGAGAAAAGTTACCTGAACCAACCTTCCCCCTCCCGGTCAATCACTGCATGTCTTTGCCAGGTGAAGCACCATGATCAACCCTTTCGAACAGATCAACGACGCTTTCGCCCCCGAGTACCGGGTCAACCTGAGTATCGAGCGACTCGACGGCAGCATCATGCTGACCCTCTCCAACGACACCGGCATCGTCGCCAAGCGGCTGATCAGCCCGGCCCAGCGCAACGACCCGCAGCGCCTGCAGCGCTTGATCGAGAGCGTCCAGTTCGGTATCGCCATCGAACAGGGCCACAGCGCCGTGGAAATCCTCGCCGCCATGACCCGCAACGGTGCAAAAGCCGGCCAGGTTACTTCGCTTCCTCGATCTCCTTGCCACTAGCATCGATGGCTTTGGTCGACGGGTAGCGGTACGAGGCGTAGCGCACCACCAGGATCGAGAACGCCAGCAGCAGGATGCCGCCGCAAACGTACAGCAAACCGGCGTCCGGCGCCTTGTGGTGCGACACGTCGCCAATCAGCAGGCGGGTCAGCGCGGTGATCGCTACATACAGCAGGAAGCGGATCGGCATGTGGTTGGTCTTGAAGTAGATCCCGACCATGGCGCCGAGCTCGAGGTAGATGAACAGCAGCAGGATGTCGTCGACGCTGACGCCCTTGCCGAGCATCTCGATGAAGGTGACCACGGCCGCGTAGGCGGTGATGCCACCGATGCCGAACAGGGCCAGGTAGTGGAACGCCTCGACGCACAGGTTGCCCAGCGAGTCGGCCGAGCCATGCAGGCTCTTGCGCAGTTTGTCAGCCCAATTGATGCTCACGATACGGTTTCCTTGATACGGCTGGAAGGATGATGCGCCAGGCGCATGACGCTTTGTCTGCATGCAGTAAAAAGGCCAGGCCCCCTGCTTGAGAAGGCGACCGATTGCCGCAAGGCACAGCCATCGCTGGCCGTGCCCCTATCCTTTCAGTTCGCGGTTACCGAAACGTGTTTACTCCAGCGCCGAAGCCGGGCCGAAGAATTCGTAGCGGCTCTGCTGCTCGGGCACGCCCAGGCCCTTGAGGTGGCGCTTGACGCTGGCCATGAAGCCTTTCGGGCCGAGGAAGTAGGCGTCCACATCACGCTCTTGCGGCAACCACTGGCCAAGCTGATCGGCGCTGAGCAAACCCACGGCGTCCGCCGGCTGGCTGACGCCATCGTCCTCGGCATAGCAGTAGAAGCGCTTGACCTGCGGGTGGCGCGCCGCCAGTTCATCGACCCAGTCGCGAAAGGCGTGCACCGCGCCGTTGCGTGCGCAGTGAATGAAGTGCACCAAACGGCCGCTTTCCAGCGCCGCTTCGAGCATCGGCAAGGTCGGGGTGATGCCGACGCCGCCGCTGATCAGCACCAGCGGCTTGTCGCTGGCACTCAAGGTGAACTCGCCCGATGGCGGGAACAGGTTGATGCTGTCGCCTACCGCCAGCTGCTGGTGCAGGTAGTTGGAGACTTTGCCGCCGGCTTCGCGCTTGACGCTGATGCGGTATTGGCCAGCATTGCTCAGGGCCGACAGCGAATAGTTGCGGCGCTGTTCGACGCCGTCGATCAGCAGTTGCAACCCGATGTACTGGCCAGGCTCGGCCTGCAGGATCGCGCCGCCATCAACCGGGGCGAAGTAGAACGAGACGATTTCGCGGCTCTCCTCGACCCGCTCGACCAGCTTGAATGCGCGCGCGCCACGCCAGCCACCAGGGGCCGCAGCTTTTTGTGCATAGACCTCGCCTTCGGCGCCGATGAGGATATCGGCCAGTTGCTGATAGGCCGCGCCCCAGGCGGCGATCACTTCAGGGGTGGCGATGTCTTTGCCGAGGACTTCTTCGATGGCGCGCAGCAGGCAGCTACCGACAATCGGGTAATGTTCCGGCAGGATCTGCAAAGCCACATGCTTGTTGATGATCTGCCCGACCAGGCCACCCAGTTGTTCGAGCTGGTCGATGTGCCGGGCGTACATCAGCACGCCATTGGCCAAGGCCCGTGGCTGGTCGCCGCTGGCCTGGTGGGCCTGGTTGAACAGCGGGCGCACTTGGGGGTACTCGCTGAGCATCAGCTTGTAAAAATGGGTGGTCAGCGCTTCACCGCCGCTTTCCAGCAGGGGTACGGTGGCTTTGACGATTGCACGATCCTGGGCATTGAGCATGGATGACTCCTGAGCCTGTGGCTTCTTGATGAATGCCTGAGTTATTACAGCTTTCGTGCCAACTATTTAATTCATATAAATCAACAACTTATAAATTAAAGAGTCATAACGACAACATCTGCGATATAGTCATTTTGACCCACAGGAGTCTTTATGACCGCAAAATCCCTGCTCACCGCCTTGCTGCCGCTGGTCAGCGACCTGTCCCGCGAATTGCCCGAACGCGAGCGCTACCGGCGCCTGCTCCAAGCCATGCGCAGCCTACTGCCGTGCGATGCCGCGGCGCTGTTGCGCCTGGACGGCGAATGGCTGGTGCCCCTGGCGGTGGACGGCTTGAGCACCGATACTCTCGGGCGGCGCTTCAAGGTCGATGAACATCCACGCTTTGCCGCCATCCTCAGCCGCGAAGAGCCCACCCGCTTCGCCAGCGACAGCGACTTGCCCGACCCTTATGACGGCCTGGTCGAAGGCCTGCATCATCAGCTTGAGGTCCACGACTGCATGGGCTGCCCGCTGTTTGTCGACGAACAGCCCTGGGGCCTGATCACCCTCGATGCGCTCGACCCGGAGCAGTTCCAGCAGGTCGAGCTCGATGCCCTGCAGGCCTTTGCCAGCCTGGCCGCGGCTACGGTCAGTGTTGCCGAGCGCATCGAACAACTGGCCTTGCGCGCCGAAGACGAACACCAGCGCGCCGAGGTGTATCGCCAGGCCAGCGGCCAACAGCACAAGGAACTGATCGGCCAGAGCAAGGCGCACAAACGCCTGCTGGAAGAAATCCGCCTGGTCGGCAGCAGCGACCTGACGGTGTTGATCACCGGCGAAACCGGGGTCGGCAAGGAGTTGGTGGCCCAGGCCATCCACCAGGCCTCGAGCCGCGCCGAGCGGCCGATGATCAGCCTCAACTGTGCGGCGCTGCCCGACACCCTGGTCGAGAGCGAGCTGTTCGGCCATGTGCGTGGCGCCTTTACCGGCGCGGTCGGCGAGCGCCGTGGCAAGTTCGAGCTGGCCAATGGCGGCACGTTGTTTCTCGATGAAGTCGGCGAGTTGTCGCTGAGCGTGCAGGCCAAGCTGTTGCGCGTGCTGCAAAGCGGCCAGTTGCAACGCCTGGGCTCGGACCAGGAGCACCGCGTCGATGTACGCCTGATCGCCGCCACCAACCGCGACCTCGCCGAAGAAGTGCGCGCCGGGCGTTACCGCGCCGACTTCTACCACCGTCTGAGCGTGTATCCGCTGCTGGTACCGTCGCTGCGTGAGCGCGGGCGCGATGTGCTGCTGCTCAGCGGCTACTTTCTGGAACAGAACCGCTCGCGCATGGGCCTCGGTAGCCTGCGCCTGAGCGCCGAAGCCCAGGCCGCGTTGCTTGCCTACAGCTGGCCGGGCAACGTGCGCGAGCTGGAACACCTGATCGGCCGCTCGGCGCTCAAGGCCCTGGGTCAACATGCACAGCGGCCGAAAATCCTCACCCTGGAGGCCGCTGACCTGGACCTGCGCCCGCTCGAGGCGCTGCCGACACAAGCCGAAACACAGCCGCTGGTCGAAGCACCGCTGCCCGTTGGCGACCTGCGCCAGGCCCTGGATGACTACCAGCGCCAGCTGATCCAGGCCTGCCTGGAACGCCACCAGCACAACTGGGCCAGCACCGCCCGCGAGCTGGGCCTGGACCGGGCCAATCTCAGTCGCCTGGCGCGGCGCTTGGGTCTACGCTGATTTCACCGAGTGATTAAAGCCACGGGCTGCCGGGTCGATAACCTGGCATCTCCCCCTATTACTCTGCCCTGAAGGTGCCTATGGCGTCGCAAAATGCCCGCGCGGACTCGCTGTCGCTGCTGCTGTTTACCCTGCGCAGCGGCAAGCTGATGGCGATCAACCTGCTCAAGGTCAGTGAAATCATCCCCTGCCCGCCGCTGACCAAGCTGCCGGAGTCGCACCCCCACGTCAAAGGCGTGGCCACCCTGCGCGGCAACTCGCTGTCGGTCATCGACCTGTCCCGGGCCATCGGCGAACGGCCGCTGGCAGACCCGGACGGCGGCTGCCTGATCGTCACCGACATCAGCCGCTCCAAACAGGGCCTGCACGTGCAGGCGGTGAGCAAGATCGTCCATTGCCTGAGCACCGACATCAAGCCGCCGCCCTACGGCTCGGGGAGCAAGTCGTTCATCACCGGCGTGACCCGGGTCGACAACACCCTGGTGCAGGTACTGGATATCGAGAAGGTCATCCACGGCATCGCCCCGCCGCCCCACGAGGTGGCCAGCTCCGAGCTCAATGCAGAAGATGCTGCGGTACTGGCCGCCACCAACATTCTGGTGGTCGATGACAGCCAGGTGGCCCTGCAGCAGTCGGTGCACACCCTGCGCAACCTCGGCATCGAATGCCACACCGCGCGCAGCGCCAAGGATGCAATCAACACCCTGCTGGAACTGCAAGGCACCGAGCGCGAGATCAACGTAGTGGTATCGGACATCGAGATGTCGGAGATGGACGGCTACGCCTTCACCCGCACCCTGCGCGAAACCCCTGACTTCCAGCACCTCTACGTGCTGCTGCACACCTCGCTGGACAGCGCCATGAACAGCGATAAAGCCAAGGATGCCGGGGCCAACGCGGTGCTGACCAAGTTCTCCTCGCCGGAGCTGACCGACTGCCTGATCGTCGCCGCGCGCACCGTGGCCTTCGAAGAACGCTGACACATACCCGCGAAGCGCTGCGCTTGAATGTGCCTGAGGCTCAGGCACAATTGTGCGCACGTCTTTGCGAGTACCCGCCCATGAAAGCCCTCCTTTTCACCCTGCTCGGTTGCGCTGTGTTCAGTGCCGGCGCCCAGGCTTCCAGCAGCCAGGCCTGGAGCGAGCATGAACAGCAGGTCCTGAAAAGCTGCATCGCCGCCAGCCAGCTCAAACAGGTCAAGGCCCTGGGCAAGGCCGCCGAGTTCGACGACCGCGTCGGTTACAGCGCCTTGCTGCTCGAAGGCCGCTACCCGCAAAAACACATGAACAACCGCAAAGGCACCGAGCTGTGCCTGTTCGATAAAAAACGCAAGGCGGCTTTCGTCACCGAGTGGGCACCCGGCCAACCGTGAACAGCGCACCTGCCTCCGATATCCGTTTCGACTGCACCGGCTGTGGCAAATGCTGCACCGGGCATCATGTGCCCCTGACCTTGAGCGAAGCCCGCCACTGGGCTGGCTCTGGCGGCCAGGTCATCGTCCTGGTCGAAGCCTTCCTCGTCAACGGCCTGGGCCTGCCGGCCGAGCAGCGCGAGCACGCCATGCGCCGCTCCTGGCCGGTGCCCTGCGGCAGCAGCGAAGCCTGGGTGACCATCACCTTCGCCGCCTTCAATCCCGGCCGCTGCCGCAACCTGGATGACGACAACCGCTGCGGCATCTACGAGATCCGCCCGCTGGTGTGCCGCATCTACCCGATGGAAATCAACCCGCACATCCCGCTGCGCCCCGAAGCCAAGGACTGCCCGGGCGAAGCCTGGCAAAGCGGCCCGGCGCTGATCCACGGCAATCAATTGGTCGATAAGCGCCTGGCGGAGCTGATCGAGCGTTCGCGCCAGGCCGATCGCGATGATATCCGTGCCAAGGTTGCCATCTGCCAGGCGCTGGGCATCGATGTCAGCGCGCTCAAGGGCAATGGCTTTACCGCATACCTGCCCGACACTGCCGCGCTTGCCCAGGCCCTGCAACAACCGGCGCTGGAGCAGCCGCTGGCGCCGTGGACGCTGCATGTGGTCGATCCGCAACTGAGCGCCGAGCTTGAAGCCTGCGGCGCGCAGGTGTGCAGCGAACCGGGCTTGTACTACAGCTTCATCGGTTTTTGAATCACCCTACTGGCAGCGCCGCCAGAACTCATCGGCCAGCCGGCGCAGGTCTTGCGCCAGCCCGGCCACGTCGGTGGCGCTCAGGTGGCTCTGCTGGCCGACCTGCACCGTGGCTTCGCTGGCCTGGCGAATGCTGATGATGTTGCGGTTGATGCTCTCGCTGACCTGGCTTTGCTGCTCCACTGCCGCGGCAATCTGCAGGCTCATTTCACTGATCTGGTTGACCCGCAGGCTGATGCCGTCCAGGGCGCTGGCGGCGCGCTGGGCCTGTTCGACACTGTGCCCGGCATGTTCGCTGCTCTGCTGCATGACCTGCACCGCTTCGCGCGCACCATTTTGCAGAGCGCTGATCATGCGCTGGATCTCGTGGGTCGACTGCGCGGTGCGCTGGGCCAGGCCGCGTACTTCGTCGGCAACCACGGCAAAACCACGGCCCTGGTCACCGGCTCGCGCCGCTTCGATGGCGGCGTTGAGGGCCAGCAGGTTGGTCTGCTCGGCGATGCCGCGAATCACCTCGAGCACCCCGGTGATCTCGCTGCTGTGGCTTTCCAGGTTGTGGATAACTTCGGTGGCCGAATTCAGCGAGTTCGCCAGGTTCTGGATGGCGCTGCGGTTGAGATCGACCAGTTGATGCCCGGCCTGGGTTTCCCCTTCGGCCTGATCGGCGGCCTGTGAAGCCTGCTGGGCGCTGCTGGCAACCTGGGCAACGCTGGCGGCCATCTGGTTGATCGCGGTGGCCACCTGGTCGGCTTCGCTTTGTTGCTCCAGGCTGTTGCTGTGGCTGCTTTGCAGCGACTGGGCAAGGCTGCCGGTATGCCCGGCCAGGCGCCGCGAGGTATCGCCGATACGCCCGACCACCGCACCCAACTGGCCCTTGAGCATGCGCAGGGCGAAGTCGATCTGGCCGATGCCGTCGCGCCGGCCGGTGTACAGCTGCTGGCTCAAGGGGTTGTCGGCAATCGCCTGGGCCTGCACGCGCAGGCGCTCCAGCGGGCGCAGGGCAATGAAGATCATCAACGCCGCCAGGCCGCTGGCCACAATCAGCTCCAGCGCACCTTGCCATGGCAGCACCGGCAGCAGCAGGCGACTGATGGCAAACACCGCCGCCAGCGCCAGGGTCACCCCGCCCCACAACTGCCAGCCCAACCCCAGCACCGGCAGACGCTGCCACCAGCGGTTGCGGCCACTGCGCAGGTGGGCGTAACAACGCTCAGCGGCCTCGACCTGCTCCGCACTGGGCTTGGTCCGCACTGACTGGTACTCCATGGCCTGACCGTTGCTGGAGATGGGCGTAACAAAGGCGCTGACCCAGTAATGGTCGCCGTTCTTGCAACGGTTTTTCACCAGGCCCATCCATGAGCGGCCGCTCTTCAGCGTTTGCCACATCTGCGCGAAAGCCTGGGGCGGCATGTCCGGGTGGCGGACGATATGGTGGGGGTTGCCGATCAACTCTTCGCGGGTAAAGCCACTGATCTTGATGAAATCGTCATTGGCGTAGGTGATCTGGCTGGTCAGGTCAGTGGTGGAAAGGATATTGGCGTCACCGGGATAATCCACATTGCGACCGGTCACAGGCAAATTGCTCTTCATCGGAGGCACTCGTTTTTGTCGGGGAGAATCGGCAGGGCGTACGACTCTAGTGGCAAATTTTTGCGCAATCTTGATCCAGCTCAGGACATTGGCACTTGGCCATTACCGAGCTGAAATACACAGAATCTGCTGTGTTGGCAGGTCGGGCCTCATCGCGGGTCAAGCCCGCTCCCACAAAGGAGCGGTGTACGCCAAACCTGTCAGCGCTGTCAGTTAGCGGTCACGCTGCTGACCTGATTGAGCAGCTATAACGCTAAATACTCACCCTTCCGTCCGCGGTGCCCTGCAAGCATGCGAATCAAGCCTCGTTCCCTCGTTATCTGCGCCCTGCTCATCGCCGTGGCAGGCGCCGCGCTGTGGCTGGGCAATCGCCCAACCCAGGAAAAATCCGCCAGCACCAGCGCCATCCCGGTGCGCGTGGTCAGCGTCAAGCAGCAGGACGTGCCGCGCTTTGTCAGCGGCATCGGTTCGGTGCTGTCGCTGCACAGCGTGGTGATTCGCCCGCAGGTCGAAGGGCTGCTGACGCAGTTGCTGGTCAAAGAAGGCCAGGCGGTCAAGCAAGGCGACCTGCTGGCCACCATCGACGACCGTTCGATCCGCGCCAGCCTCGAACAGGCCAAGGCCCAACTGGGCCAGAGCCAGGCGCAGTTGCAGGTGGCCGAGGTCGACCTCAAGCGCTACCGCCTGCTGAGCACCGACAACAGCGTCTCAAAACAGACCCTCGACCAGCAGCAGGCGCTGTTCAACCAGCTCAAGGCCACGGTACTCGGCAACCAGGCCGCGATTGCCGCCGCTCAAGTGCAACTTTCGTACACGCAGATTCGCTCGCCGGTGACCGGCCGGGTCGGTATTCGCAATGTCGATGAAGGCAACTTCCTGCGCGTGGCCGACACCCAGGGGCTGTTCAGCGTGACCCAGATCGACCCGATCGGTGTCGAATTCTCGCTGCCGCAGCAACAGCTGCCAACCCTGCAGGGCCTGCTCACCGCGCCAACCCCGGCGGTGGTGCAAGCCTACCTGGAAGGCGACGGCGACAGCGGCGGCACGCTGCTGGGCGAGGGCAGGCTTAGCCTGATCGACAACCAGGTGGCGGCCAACACCGGCACCATCCGGGTCAAGGCCGAGTTCGCCAACCCGGATGCGCGGCTGTGGCCTGGGCAACTGGTGACCCTCAAACTGCAGACCGCGCTGGATCAAAAAGCCCTGGTGGTGCCGCCGCAAGTGGTACAGCGCGGCATCGACGGCCATTACGTGTACCGCCTCAATGGCGACAAGGTCGACAGCGTGCCGGTCAAGGTGCTGTACCAGGACAGTGTGCTGAACATCATTGCCGGGGTCGCAGCTGGCGACCGGTTGGTGTCCGACGGCCAGTCGCGGCTCAAGCCCGGCGCCCATGTCGAAATCGCCCCTGAGGCACCGCCGCCAGAAGACGTGACCAGCGCCAAGGTGCAGCCATGAACCCGCGCGGCTCGATCAGCGCCTGGTGCATCGACCGCCCGATCGCCACCCTGCTGCTGACCTTCGCCCTGGTGCTGCTCGGGGTCATCGCCTTTCCGCGCCTGCCGGTGGCGCCATTGCCCGAAGCCGATTTCCCGACCATCCAGGTTACCGCGCAACTGCCCGGCGCCAGCCCGGAAACCATGGCCTCGTCGGTGGCCACGCCGCTGGAGGTGCAGTTCAGCGCCATCCCCGGCATGACCCAGATGACCTCCAGCAGCGCCCTGGGCTCGACCAACCTGATCTTGCAGTTCACCCTCGACAAGAGCATCGACACCGCCGCCCAGGAAGTCCAGGCGGCAATCAACACCGCCACCGCGCGCCTGCCCCAGGACATGCCCAGCCCGCCGACCTGGCGCAAGGTCAACCCGGCCGACAGCCCGGTGCTGATTCTTACCGTAAGCTCGGCGCAGATGCCGGCCAACGAGCTCAGTGATTACGCCGAAACCCTGCTGGCCCGCCAGTTGAGCCAGATCGACGGGGTCGGCCTGATCAACATCACCGGGCAGTTGCGCCCGGCCATCCGCGTGCAGGCCCAGCCAGAAAAACTCGCCGCCCTGGGCCTGACCCTGGCCGACCTGCGCCAGGCCATCCAGCAGACCAGCCTGAACCTGGCCAAGGGCGCGCTGTACGGGCAGAACAGCGTGTCGACCATCGCCACCAACGACCAGTTGTTCCACCCCGAGGAGTACGCCCAGCTGATCGTCTCGTACCGCGACGGCGCACCGGTGCACCTGCAGGATGTTGCCAAGGTCATCAATGGCGCCGAAAACGCTTACGTCAAAGCCTGGTCCGGCGAGCAGCAGGGCCTGAACCTGGTGGTGTTCCGCCAGCCCGGGGCGAACATCGTCGATACCGTCGACGGCATCATGGCGGCCTTGCCGGGGCTTGAGCAGATGCTGCCGGCATCCGTGCAGGTGTCGGTGCTCAACGACCGCACCCAGACCATCCGCGCCTCGCTGCACGAGGTGGAGATCACCCTGATGATCGCCGTGCTGCTGGTGATCGGGGTGATGGCGCTGTTCCTGCGCCAATGGTCGGCGACCCTGATCGTGTCGAGCGTGCTCGGTGTGTCGCTGGTGGCCAGCTTCGCCCTGATGTACCTGTTCGGTTTCAGCCTGAACAACCTGACCCTGGTGGCCATCGTCATCTCCGTGGGCTTTGTGGTCGATGATGCGATCGTGGTGGTGGAGAACATTCACCGTCACCTGGAAGCCGGTGACGGCATGCGCGAGGCGGCGATCAAGGGCTCGGGCGAAATCGGCTTTACCGTGGTGTCGATCAGTTTTTCGCTGATTGCCGCGTTCATTCCGCTGCTGTTCATGGGCGGCGTGGTCGGGCGGCTGTTCAAGGAGTTCGCCCTCACCGCCACCTCGACCATCCTGATTTCCGTGGTAGTGTCGCTGACCCTGGCGCCGACCCTCTGCGCCCTGTTCATGCGCCGCCCGCAGCACAACGCCCATGACGCCCCGAGCCGCCTGCTCGGCTGGTACGAGCGCGGGCTGGTCAAGGCCCTGGCCCACCAGCGGCTGATGCTGGGCCTGTTCGGCCTGACCTTCGCCCTGGCGGTGGTCGGCTACATTGCCATCCCCAAAGGCTTCTTCCCGGTGCAGGACACCGGCTTCGTGCTCGGCACCAGCGAGGCGGCGGCCGATGTCTCCTACCCGGACATGCTCGAAAAACATAAGGCGCTGGCCAGGATCGTCGAGGCCGACCCGGCCGTGCGAGCCTTCTCCCATGCTGTCGGAGTGACCGGCAGCAACCAGACCATCGCCAACGGCCGCTTCTGGATCGCCCTCAAAGACCGCGGCGATCGCGACGTCTCGGCCAGCGAATTCATCGACCGCCTGCGGCCGAAACTGGCCAAGGTGCCAGGCGTGGTCTTGTACCTGCGCGCCGGCCAGGACATCAACCTCAGCTCCGGACCAAGCCGCAGCCAGTACCAGTACGTGCTCAAGAGCAATGACGGCCCGGCGCTGAACCTCTGGACCCAGCGCCTGACCGAGCGGCTGAAGGCCAACCCGGCCTTTCGCGACCTGTCCAACGACCTGCAACTGGGCGCCAGCGTTACCCGCATCGACATCGACCGCAAGGCCGCGGCGCGTTTCGGCCTGACCACCACCGACGTCGACCAGGCGCTCTACGATGCCTTCGGCCAGCGGCAGATCAGCGAGTTCCAGACCGAGACCAACCAGTACAAGGTGATCCTCGAACTCGACGCCCGCCAGCGCGGCAAGGCCGAGAGCCTCAACTACTTCTACCTGCGCTCGCCCTTGAGCGGCGAGATGGTGCCGTTGTCGGTGCTGGCCAAGGTCGCGGCGCCGAGCACCGGGCCGTTGTCGATTGCCCATGACGGCCTGTTCCCGGCTGCCAACTTGTCGTTCAACCTGGCCCCCGGTGTGGCCTTGGGCGACGCGGTGCAGATTCTTGAACGCACCCAGCGCGAACTGGGCATGCCCGATTCGATCATCGGCACCTTCCAGGGTGCGGCCCAGGCCTTCCAGAGTTCGCTGTCGAGCCAGCCGTGGCTGATCCTCGCGGCGCTGGTGGCGGTGTACATCATCCTCGGCGTGCTCTACGAGAGCTTCGTCCATCCGCTGACCATCATCTCCACCCTGCCCTCGGCCGGGCTCGGCGCCCTGGCGCTGTTGTGGCTGTCGGGCGAGGATTTTTCGATCATGGGTTTGATCGGCATCGTGCTGCTGATTGGCATCGTCAAGAAGAACGGCATCCTGCTCATCGATTTTGCCCTCGACGCCCAGCGCCACCAGGGCCTGAGCGCCGAAGAGGCGATCCACAAGGCCTGCCTGACACGTTTTCGGCCGATCATGATGACCACCCTCGCCGCCCTGCTTGGCGCCGTGCCGCTGATGTTCGGCATGGGCGCCGGCGCCGAGCTGCGCCAGCCACTGGGCATTGCTGTGGTCGGCGGGCTGCTGGTCAGCCAGGCGCTGACACTGTTCACCACACCGGTCATATACTTGGCCCTGGAACGCCTGTTCCACCGGCGCCAGACGGCCGTGACCATGGCGCAAACCGATGCCAGTTGAGAGCCGACCATGCGTGTGCTGATTATCGAAGACGAACAAAAGACCGCCGACTACCTGCACCGCGGCCTCAGCGAGCAAGGCTTTACCGTGGACCTGGCGCGCGACGGTATCGATGGCCTGCACATGGCCCTGGAAGGCGACTATGCGGTGATCGTCCTCGATGTGATGCTCCCGGGCCTGGACGGCTACGGTGTGCTGCGCGCCCTGCGTGCGCGCAAGCAGACGCCGGTGATCATGCTCACCGCCCGCGAGCGGGTCGAAGACCGCATCCACGGCCTGCGCGAAGGCGCCGACGACTACCTCGGCAAGCCGTTCTCGTTCCTCGAACTGGTCGCCCGCCTGCAAGCCCTGACCCGCCGTGGCGGCGGCCATGAGCCGGTGCAGATCCAGGTCGCCGACCTCTGGGTCGACCTGATCAGCCGCAAGGCCAGCCGCGCCGGGCAGCGCCTGGAGCTGACCGCCAAGGAGTTCTCGCTGCTCAGCGTGCTGGCCCGCAGGCATGGCGAAATTCTGTCGAAAACGGCGATTGCCGAGCTGGTCTGGGATATCAATTTCGACAGCGACGCCAACGTCGTCGAGGTAGCGATCAAGCGCCTGCGCGCCAAGCTCGACGGGCCTTTCGAAACCAAACTGCTGCACACCATCCGAGGCATGGGCTATGTTCTGGAAAACCGTGCCGACTAACTCCATCGCCCTGCGCCTGAGCGCGCTGTTCACCCTGGTGGCACTGGGTGTGTTCCTGGTGATCGGTACCGCGCTGTACAAGCAGGTCGACCGCAGCCTCGACCTGCTGCCCACCGCCGAGCTTGAAGCGCGCTTTAGCGTGCTGGAGTCGTCGCTGACCCGCTACGACACCCGCGAGCACTGGCAGAAGATCACCAACAAACTCAATTTGCTCAGCGAAGAAGACCGGCGCATCCGCTTCTGGGTGGTCAGCGACGGTAGCCCGTTCGAGTATGGCCAGCCAGACGCCAGCATCCGCACCTTTGCCCAGGGCCGGCTGGGCATGCGCGACCTGCACCTGGCCGCCAGCCCCTACCCTTACAAGGTACTGGTCAGCGAACTGCCGGCCATGGGCAAGCGCCCGGCCCTGCGCTTTTTGATCGGCATCGACACCGAGACTTTCTGGCACACCCAGCACACCTTGCTGGTGGCGATCATCAGCCTGTCGGTGCTGGGCGTGGTGCTGGCCTCGTTGCTCGGTTACTGGGTGGCGCGCTATGGTTTGCGGCCGTTGCTGGCACTCTCGGCCGAAGCTCAAAAGCTGGCGCCACCGCGCCTGAGCGGGCGCCTGCAACTGGCCGACCTGCCCCCGGAGCTGGCGCAGTTCGCCAGCGCCTTCAACTCGACCCTGGAGCGGGTCGACCAGGCCTACAGCCGCCTGGAAGCCTTCAACGCCGACGTCGCCCACGAACTGCGCTCGCCGCTGACCAACCTGATCGGTCAGACCCAGGTCGCCCTGACCCGTGGACGCAGCGCCGAGCATTATTTCGAGGTGCTGCAATCGAACCTTGAAGAGCTGGAGCGGCTGCGCAGCATCATCAACGACATGCTCTTCCTCGCCAGCGCCGACCAGGGCAGCAAGGCCACGGCGCTGACCAGCAGCTCGCTGGCCGAAGAAGTGGCGACCACCCTCGACTACCTGGATTACATCCTCGAGGACGCGCGCATCCGCGTGCAGGTCAGCGGCGATGCCCAGGCGCGCATCGAAAAGGCCCAGTTGCGCCGGGCGCTGATCAACCTGCTGAACAACGCGGTGCAGCACACCTTGCCCGAGCAGGTGATCCAGGTGCGCATCGAGGAGCAGGACGGCCAGGTGAGCATCGCCGTGAGCAACCCGGGGCCGGCGATTGGCGAGGAACACCTGGCGATGCTGTTCGAGCGCTTCTACCGGGTGGATGCGGCGCGCAGCAACAGCGGCGCCGGCAACCACGGGCTGGGGCTGGCGATCGTCAAGGCGATTGCGCTGATGCATGGCGGCAGCGTGTTCGTGCGCAGCCAGGCGGGGGCCAATACCTTCGGGATCCTGTTGCCGGCCTGAGGGCCTCATCGCGGGTCAAGTGTACACAGATCCATTGTGGGAGCGGGCTTGACCCGCGATGACTATTACCTTTGACGCAACAGTGCTTATCCTAAAAGTAACTGTTTCTATCACCCATTTCCGACTAATTTAGTCAAACCTAATCCACACTTGCCAAGCAAGAAGGTTGTTGCAAATGTCCAACAGTATGGGTGTTGCCAGCGTATTCGTCCTGTCGTCCCTGTTGCTGTCGCCACTGGCCATGGCTGAAGAATCCCCGGCCTTTGTTGCCCGTAATGCCGAGCGCGCCGCCGTCGTTCAGGAGGCCATTGCCGCACACAAGGCCGAGCAGGCCAAAGGCCTGGAACAGACCGCTTCCAAGGCTCAAGCGAGTGACGCTTCCGATAGCTGATCGTGCCACGTTCCACTCCTTCGACTCCCTCGATGGCCGTACAGGTGACTTGAGCGCCTGTGCGGTTGTCTTTCAAAGCCGCTGCCGATCAGCGGCTTTTTTTCGTGTGTCGAAAAATGCCAGCGCGCTGGCTCGTTTGTTCATAACAAGACCGTCTTTCACACAATAAAAACTGCCGTACATTCACCCCAAGGAGTCCACACCGGTGAACACTGCTTTACGCTTCACCCCACTGTTCGTTGCATTGGCTGCAACGATGCCCTGCAGCGCCCAGGCCGACGAGGAAAAAGCCGAAGGCTTCATCGAAGGGTCGAGCCTCAATGTGCACGCTCGCAACTACTACCTGAACCGCAACCAGCTGTTGCCAGGCGTGCGTGACAACCGCGAATGGGGCCAGGGTTTTCTCGGCAAGTTCGAATCGGGCTATACCCCGGGCACGGTCGGTTTCGGCCTCGATGCCCACGCCATGCTCGGGCTGAAACTCGACGGCGGTGGCGGTACCTCCGGCTCGAGTATTTTGCCGATCAACACCAAGGGCGATGGCGAACCGGGCAAGGCCCACGATTCGTTCTCCACTGCCGGCGCTGCGCTGAAGATGAAAGCCTTCGACACCGAACTCAAGGCCGGCGACCTGTTCCTCACCAACCCGGTGATCGCCGGCGGTGAGTCGCGCATGCTGCCGCAGACCTTCCGCGGCATCAGCGTCACCAACAACAGCTTTGACGGGGTGATGCTCGAAGCCGGCCAGGCCAGCTTCACCAAGCCCTACAACCAGAGCGGCCACCGGCGCATCGACACCTTCTACGGCAAGTTGCAGGACGAGCGCGACAGCCGCCACCTGAACTGGGCCGGGGTGGCCTGGAGCGGCGTACCGAACCTGACCTCGAGTCTGTATGCCGCCGAGCTCAAGGACATCTGGAACCAGTACTACTTCGATCTGGACTACACCTGGCAGCTCAACGAGCGGGTCAGCCTCAACCCCGGCCTGCACTTCTACCACACCCAGGACACCGGCCAGGCGCTGCTCGGGCACATCGACAACAACACCTACAGCCTGCATTTCACCGTCAACGTCGGCTACAACAGCCTCACCGCGGTGTACCAGCGGGTCAACGGCAACACCCCGTTCGACTACATCAACCAGGGCGACAGCGTCTTTCTCGACAACTCGCAGATTTACTCGGACTTCAACGGCCCCAACGAGCGCTCGTGGAAGCTCAAGTACGCCTACGACTTCGCCGGTGCCGGCATCCCCGGCCTGACCTCGATTGTGTCCTACTCGCGCGGTGAGCTGGACATGAGCAAGGTCGACCCCGACAGCGTCGGCTACGGCCACTGGTACAACGCCGACGGCGAGAATGCCCAGCACTGGGAACGTGACGTCGACCTGCAGTACGTGTTCCAGCAAGGCCAGCTCAAGGACCTCTCGGTACTGCTGCGCTGGGCCTCGCACCGTGGCACCCAGGGCTACTCGCACATCGACAACGATGTCGACGAGTACCGAGTGATCGTTGACTACCCGCTGAACATTTTCTGATCGAACCTGTAGGCGCGAGCTTGACTCGCGATGCGATGGGTCTGACCCGTTGCAATCGCGGGGCAAGCCCGCTCCCACATTCGTCAGAATGTCACCATTAAATCCTTGTCCGACAATCCGCGCGCCCCTAGAATACGGCCGCCGCGCAGTAATACCGCACTTTCCAGACGGTCTTCGGCATCAGTGACCATGACGTTGCCCACCCGATCCCAGCGATCCGCCCTGTACAAGTCTCATCCGGAGCTGATCCTCAACCTGGGCAGTTGCCTCGCGGTGCTCGCCATCGTCGCCATCGTCACCTTCCTGTTGATGCGCGAACGCAGCAGCGTCGAACAGGCCGCCGCACGCTCGGCCAGCAACATAGTGCAGTTGATCGAAAGCGACATCGTGCGCAATGTCGAACTCTACGACCTTTCCCTGCAAGGCCTGATCTGGGCCGTGCAGCGCCCGGAACTGCTCGCCGTGCCGATCGAGCTGCGCCAGCAGATTCTCTTCAACCAGGCCGTTACCGCACCAGTACGTGGCGATATCCTCTGGCTCGATGCCAAGGGCGACGTGGTTGCAGACTCCACCAGCAGCATCCCGCGCCAGGCCAATTTCGCCGACAGCAAGGACTTCCAGCAGCATCGCGACAACCCCGACCTGGGCCTGGTCATCGGCCAGCCGTTCAAGGCACGGCTGGGCGACCTGGACTGGTGCATCAGCTTCAGCCGACGCATCTCCGGGCCCCACGGCGAGTTTCTCGGGGTCGCTGCCGGGGCCTTGCGCCTGTCGTATTTCAGCGCCTTGTTCCAGCGCCTGGACATCGGCACCGACAGCAGCATCAACCTGATGAACACCGACGGCGCCCTGCTGGTACGCCAGCCGGGCAGCCCGGATGAACCAAAAATCGGCCAGAACTACAGCGACCGGCCGAACTTCCAGCGCATGCGCGCCGATGTCAGCGGCACCTTTGCCGGGGTTTCCACCCGCACCGGCAAAGAACGGCTGTTTACCTTCGCCCGGGTTGGCGACTTGCCGCTGATCGTCATCGTCGCCCACTCCGCCGACGAAGTCTTCGAGTCGTGGCGGCGCACCGCCGTGCTGGTCAGCGTCGCCACCGGCGTGCTGTGCATCGGCATTCTCTGGCTGACCCTGCTATTGGGTCGCGAATTGCGCCGCCGGCAGAGCGCCGAACAAGGCCTTGCGGCGCTGGCCGCCACCGACAGCCTGACCGGCCTTGCCAACCGCCGGCGCCTCGACCAGGTGCTGCGCCAGGAATGGGCGCGCAGCCTGCGCAATGCCCGGCCGCTGGCGGTGCTGATGGTCGATGTCGATCACTTCAAGGCCTTCAACGACCGTCATGGCCACCCGGGTGGCGATGCCGCCTTGCGCCAGGTGGCCGCAGCGATTGCCAGCAGCATTCGCCGCCCGGCCGACCTGGCCGCACGCTATGGGGGTGAGGAATTTCTGGTGGTGTTGCCGGAGACTGAACTGCCGGGGGCACTGCTGCTGGCCGAACGCATTCGCGCAGCCGTCGAGGCATTGCCACCGTTTGGCGCTGACACGGCGCCGGTGACCGTCAGTATCGGCATCGGTTGCCACACGCCAGGCGCCCAGCAAGATCTCGCGACCTTGCTGGGCGATGCCGACGAGGCGCTTTACCGTGCCAAGGGCAACGGCCGCAACCGGGTCGAGGCTGCGCGTTAAGAGCTGGCGCGAGCCTGGTTGCGCAGGGCCTTGACCTGGTCATGGTTGCGCTGCACACCGTGGTACTGGCGTTCAACCAGGGCGTACACCTCGCTGCTTGGCAGGGTGTTGAGGCGAGCCAGTTTTTCCAGGGCGTCCTTGTAGGCTTTCAGGGCGTGGTCCTCGCCGCGCTCGACTTCGTTGAGCACCGCTTCTTCATCCTTGCCGGTGAGCATCGACTTCAGGTTGACCCAGCCACGGTGCAGGTCACCGCTGACGCTGGTCGAGGTTTCCGGGTCGCCACCGAGGCTGCGCACTTGCTGTTGCAGTTCGGCGGCGGCGCTACCGCACTCACCGGCACGCTGGATGAAGTAGCTTTTGAGCTGCGGATTTTTCACATCCTCGGCAGAGGTTTTGAAACCCTTTTCGCCATCCTTGCTGAACTCGATCAGTTCGTTGAGAACCGAGACCACTTCTTTGTTGGGGGTAGTCATGACGTTGCTCCTTTGCATGAGGGAAGTGCAATAGATCGGAGCAGGGTTCGTGCCAGCCGGCGAACATAAAAAATATCGTTAACTTTCAATAACTTGAAATTAAATGAACTTATCACTTGCACGCGTTCTGCATGAACTGTCCTTTGGCCTTCATGCAGATTGCATGTATGTTGGCCCACCTCTTCAAAGAACAGCCTTGCCATGAACCCGGAAGCCCTCGTCCTGCTGGTCACCCGCGAAATGCCCTACGGCAAATACCAGGGTCGGCTGATCGCCGACCTGCCTGGTCACTACCTCAACTGGTTCGCCCGCCAGGGCTTTCCCAAGGGCGAGCTGGGTAGCCTGCTGGCACTGATGCACGAGGTCGATCACAACGGCCTGAGCGACCTGCTGGTCCCCCTGCGCAAGAAGTACCCGCGCCCGCGCAACTGATCAGGCCTTGGCCGGCTGCACTGTCAGCTCCACCCCTTCACCACGCTTGAGCACGGCATACACCACTGCCGTCAGCAGGCTGCCGGCGACGATCGCCAGCAAGTACCACACGGCATGGTTGATCGCATTGGGGATTAGCATGACGAACAGGCCGCCATGGGGCGCCATCAGCTTGCAGCCGAAATACATCGACAAGGCGCCGGTCAGCGCACCGCCGACGACGCTGGCCGGGATCACCCGCAGCGGGTCTTTGGCGGCAAACGGAATCGCCCCCTCGGAAATAAAACACAGGCCCAGCACCAGCGCCGCCTTGCCGGCTTCGCGCTCGCTCTGGGCGAACTTGCGCCGGGCAATGAAGCTGGCGATGCCCAGGCCAATCGGCGGCACCATGCCGGCGGCCATGGTCGCGGCCATCGGTGCATAACTCTGTGACGCCAGCAGCCCGACCGAGAATGCATAGGCCGCCTTGTTGATCGGCCCACCGAGGTCGACGCACATCATCCCGCCGAGCAACACCCCAAGCAGAATCGCGTTGGTGGTGCCCATGCTGTCGAGAAAATGGGTCAGGCCTTCGAGCATGCCGGCCACCGGCTTGCCGACCACGTAAATCATCACCAGGCCAGTGAACAGGCTGGCCAGCAGCGGGATGATCAGGATCGGCTTGAGCGCCTCAAGGCTGCTGGGCAGGCGCGCCCAGCGGCTGATGGCCTTGGCGCTGTAACCGGCGAGAAAGCCTGCGACGATCCCGCCGATAAACCCCGCGCCCAAGGTACTGGCGAGCAAGCCGCCAATCATCCCCGGCGCCAGCCCCGGACGGTCGGCGATCGAATAAGCGATGTAACCGGCCAGCAGCGGCACCATCAGTTTGAACGCCGCGTCACCGCCAATTTGCATCAATGCCGCAGGCAGGGTGCCGGGCTCTTTGTAAGCCTCGATACCGAACACGAACGACAGCGCGATCAGCAAACCGCCGGCCACCACCATCGGCAGCATGAACGACACGCCGGTGAGCAGGTGCTTGTACACCCCGGTTTTTTCGCTGCGCGCAAGCGCTGCGTTTGCACCTTGCGCGGCAGCTTCTTCGCGGCCTTCGGCCAGGGCTTTTTTCAGTGTCGCCTGGGCCTGCTTGAGGGCAACGCCGGTGCCGCAGCGGTAGATGCGCTTGCCGGCAAAGCGCGCGGTGGGCACCTCGATATCAGCGGCCAGCAGCACCACGTCGGCGTCGGCAATGGCCGCTGCCGACAAGGGGTTACGCGCGCCCACCGAGCCCTGGGTCTCGACGCTGAGCTGGTAGCCCAGTTGCTGCGCCGCCTGCTGCAAGGCCTCGGCGGCCATGAAGGTATGGGCGACGCCAGTCGGGCAGGCAGTGACCGCGACAATCTTCGCGCCGCGCTCTACCGGCGCTGCAACCGGCTCGGCCTCGGGCTGATAAACCACAGCCTTGTCGGCCGCTTCACTGAGAAAGTTTTCGACATCCGCCAGGGCTTGCGCCGGGGTGCTCTGGTACAGGCGCTTGCCGGCGAAACGACGCAGCTCCAGCGGGCCGGTGTTGACCACCAGCACCCAGTCGGCGGCAGCGATCGCCGCCGCCGATAACTGCCGCTCGGGTTGCTGCGGGTCGTGCACTTCAACGCTGGTGCTCCAGCCCTGGCGCAGCGCGGCCGCTTCCAGCAGGCGCGCACTGAGCACACTGGAGACCTGGCCATTGGGGCAGGCGGTGACGATGGCAATGTTCATCTGCAAGCCTCTTGTTGTGCTTCTGTCAGCTGCACCTGGCTTTCCAGTTGCGCCAGTTGCGCCCGGTCGTTGATGCCAAAACCGATCTGGGTCACCGCCTGGGCGGCAATCGCCGTGGCCCGGCGCAGGGTTTGCGCCGGCGTGTCGGCGCTCAGCAGACCATGGACCATGCCTGCCAGCAGCGAATCGCCGGCGCCGACGGTACTGGCTACCGTGACCTTGGGCGGCACGGCGCTGAGGACGCTGCCCTGGCGGAACCAGTTGACGCCCTGCTCGCCCTGGGACACCACCACATGCTCGACACCCTGGCCGATCAACCGGGTTGCAGCTTGTTGCTGCTGGGCAACATCATGCACCGCAGTGCCAAGCACTTCGCTCAGCTCATCGGTGTTCGGCTTGACCAGCCACGGCCCGCAGGCAAGCCCGGCCCGCAAGGCTTCACCGCTAGTGTCCAGAGCCACTTTCAGGCCCATGGCCTTGAGCCGGGCCAGGAGCATCTGCAACCACTGCGGGCTGATGCCCTGCGGCAGGCTGCCGGCCACCACCACTGCATCGTGACCGGGGGCGATCTGCTCCAGGCGGGTCAGCAGTTCCAGGCGCGCCTGTTCATCGACCTGCGGGCCGGGGCCGTTGATATCGGTGACCTGGCCGCAGGCTTCGACCAGCTTGATGTTGCAGCGGGTCTCGCCAGCTACCCGCACGAAGCAATCGGCAAAGCCACGGCGGCCGATCAGGGCCTCGAACGGCGCCAGGTTGTCGCGACCGAGAAAGCCGCCCACCGTCACGCTATGGCCAAGGTCGGCCAGCACCTGGGCAACGTTCAGGCCCTTGCCGGCGGCATGGCTGTGCTGCGCCTGGCTGCGGTTGACCTGGCCGGCCTGCAGGCTGTCGAGGCGGACGGTAAGGTCCAGCGCCGGGTTCAGGGTCAGGGTCAGTATCTTGGCCATCAACGGGTCTCCAGCAGTGCCCGCACTGCGCCGGCACTGCCCTGCAGCAAGGCTTGGCGCGCAAGCTTTTGGGCATGTTCAAAGTTCAGTTCACGTACTTCGGCTTTCACCTCGGCGATGCTGCGCGCGGCAACGCTCAGCTCATCGACGCCAAGGCCGAGCAGCAGCGCCACCGCCTGCGGATCGGCCGCCAGCTCGCCGCACACGCCGACCCACTTGCCATGGGCATGGGCGGCGCGCACGGTGATGTCGATCAGTTGCAGCACCGCCGGGTGCAGGCCGTCGGCTTGCGCCGAAAGGCTCGGGTGGCCGCGGTCGATGGCCAGGGTGTACTGGGTCAGGTCGTTGGTGCCGATGCTGAAAAAGTCCACTTCCTGGGCCAGCACCGGCGCCAGCAAGGCGGCCGAGGGCACCTCGATCATGATCCCCAGTTGCAGGTCGCTGACGCTGATTTCCTCGCGCAGGCGCTCGACCATGGCCCGCGCCTGGCGCCACTCTTCGAGCTGGCCGACCATCGGGAACATGATCCGCAACGGCCGGTCGCCAGCAGCGCGGAGCAAGGCGCGCAGCTGGCTTTCCATCACCTGCGGGCGTTGCAGGGTCAGGCGAATGCCGCGCACGCCGAGGAAGGGGTTTTCTTCCTTGGCGATCGGCCAGTAAGGCAAGGGTTTGTCGCCGCCGACATCGAGGGTGCGCACCACCAGCGGCCGACCGCCGAGGCCATCGAGCACGCGGCGGTACTCGGCCTCTTGCACGGCTTCGTCGGGGGCTTGCGGGTGGGCCATGAAGATCAGTTCGGTGCGCAGCAGGCCAACGCCTTCGGCGCCCTGATCGACCACCGCTTCGATCCCGGCGCTTTCGCCGATATTGGCGAACACCTCGATGGCATGGCCGTCGCGGGTGATCGCAAGCTCCAGGCGCCGGGCCTTGGCGGCGTGCAGGCGTTGCTCGCGGCGGTCGCGTTCGGCCAACGCCCGTTCGAGTTGGTCAGCGGCGGGGGCGACGGTCAGGCGCCCGCGCTGGCCATCAAGCAGCAGCGGCGTACCCGGGGCAATCAGCAGCACGGCGTCGCCGGCCCCCACCACAGCGGGGATGCCCAGGGCACGAGCGACGATGGCGCCGTGGGCGGTGGCGCCGCCCCGAGCGGTCAGAATCCCGGCGACCCGTTGTGGGTCGAGGCGCGCCACATCGGAGGGGCCGACCTCTTCCATCACCAACACATAGGGTTGCTCCGGCGCCGGCACGTCGGCTTCGCCGCACAGCTGGGCCAATACCCGCCGGCCGATATCGCGCAGGTCGGCGGCACGTTCGGCGAGCAGTGCATCGTGCAAGGACTCCTGCTGGCGTGCGGCGGCATTGATCACAGCCATCCACGCCGCCGCCGCGCTTTCGCCCTGGCGCAGGCGCTGGTCGACTTCGTCGGTAAGGTCCGGGTCGGCGAGCATCTCCTGGTGGGTGACGAAAATCTCGCGGATGGCCTTGGCCGGGCTGCGCTGGGTCAGCGCTTCGATTTGTTGGTTCACATTGGCCAACGCTTGCTGCAGGCGTTGCCGCTCGATGGGCAGCGACTCACCGCGCAACGGGTAGTCGAACTCGCGCAATACCTGGATATGCGCCGGGCCGCTGGCAATGCCCGGCGCGGCGGCAACGCCGTGGATCAGCGCGCCCGCTGCCGGTGGCACAAGCTCTGGCTCGGCGATCACCTCGATGACCGCCTCGACGACGGGCGCCAGCGCCTCCACCTCTTCGCCCAGGCCCGCTTCAATCGCGGCCAGCAACGCCGGCAAGGCATCGCCGGCAATGGCGGGTTCGGCGATGATTTCCAGCATCTGCCCACGCCGGGCGCCGAGGCTCAGCAGCTTGCTCAGGCTCTTGGCCGACACCGCCGGCTGGCCGCTGTCGAGCAGGCGCAGGCGAATCTCGCCATCGAAGTTTTTCGCCAGTTGCGCCAGCTCCTTGGCCGGCCGCGCATGCAGGCCGTGAGCATTGGCCAGGCCGATACGCGCGCTGGGCCAGTCGGCAGGCAGCTCACCGCCCAGCACTTCCAGCACGGTGCGGCTGTTGGTGGCGCGGCACAGCTCCTGGCCGCGGCCTTCGATCAACAGCGTGCACAGGCGCTCGAGCAAGGCTTGATGGGCAGCGCCAAGGCTGGCCAGGCAGAACAGGCCCTGCACCGGCTGGCCATTGTGGCGCAGCGGTTGCTGCGGGGTGACGAAGGCCAGGCCCGGCTGGCGCACCGCCTGCTCGCTGTGCAGCCACCACAGGCCCTCGCCCAGCGGCAGCGGGTCGAGCTGCTGCAACACCCCGGCAAAGCCGCCGCCGACACACTGCGCGCGGGTCAGCAGGCGTGCGGCGCGCCATACCAACTCGTCAAAATCTTCGGCGGGCAGGCCCAGGCCGATCATCTGCGCATCCAGCGCCAGCTCTTGCGGCGCGCCTTGCAGCAACTTCAGCAATGCCTCGGCAGAGCTGGCACGGCGCAGGGCTTCGGCCAAGTCCGTCTCGCCCAGGGCGCGGGTCAGCAGTTGCAGCAGGCGCAGGTGCTCATCGGAGCGGGCGGCGATGCCGATGGCCAGGTAGACGATCTGGCCATCGCCCCAGTCCACCCCTTCGGGGAACTGCAGCAGGCGCACCCCGGTGGCATGCACCAGCTCGCGGGTTGCGGGGGTGCCATGGGGGATGGCAATACCTTGGCCGAGGAAGGTCGAGCCCTGCGCTTCACGGGCTTGCAGGCCGGCCAGATAGCCTTCGGCAACCAGGCCGTCGCTGACCAGGCGCTCGGCCAACAGGTGCAGCGCCGCCGACTTATCCACAGCCGACTGGCCCATGGATATCTGCTCCACGGTGAGCTCGAGCATGACCTTCTCCTTTGCAGCACCAGGGCGGTGCTGAGGTATTGTTGTGAATTGTTCAGCTAAGGGCCAGTTGCAATGGCCCTGTCCAGGCGAAGGGATCGGCAGTAAATCGCCTGCTGAAACGTTTAATCTAGATTAACGAGCACGTTACTCGATAATGTGGGATGAATGAAGCCCTGCTTGTCGTATTGCGGGGGGCTGCTCTGCAGCCCATCGCCGGCAAGGCCGGCTCCCACAGGGTTCAGTGCATGCAGCTCCTGTAGGAACTGTGAACAACATTGCCCATGTTGTAGGACAATTGCGACAATGGTCGTCTGCGCCATCCTTCCAGGATCGGCGACAATACCCGGTCAGGCTTTGCAGCCAGTCTCGGTAATAACAAGGAAAATGCGGTGAAACTCAGCGATATCGCGCGTCTGGCCGGTGTGTCCGTCACCACCGCCAGCTACGTCATCAATGGCAAGGCCGAACAGCAACGCATCAGCAAAAGCACTGTCGAGCGGGTGCAGGCGGTGGTCGAAGCCCACGGCTTTACCCCTAACCCCCAGGCTGCAGGTTTGCGCAGCCGGCACACGCGTACCCTCGGCTTCATCCTCCCCGACCTGGAAAACCCCAGCTACGCGCGTATCGCCAAACAACTGGAACAACGCGCCCGGGCCCAGGGTTACCAACTGCTGATCGCCAGCAGCGACGACCAGCCCGACAGCGAGCGCCAGCTGCAGCAGCTGTTTCGCGCCCGCCGTTGCGACGCCCTGTTCGTCGCCAGCTGCCTGCCGCCAGAAGACGACAGCTACCGCGAACTGCAAGCCAAGGGCATGCCGATCATCGCCATCGACCGCAGCCTCGACCCCGCGCACTTCTGCTCGATCGTCAGCGACGACCGCAACGCCAGCCAGCAACTGACCCGCAGCCTGTTGGCCACCCAGCCTGCGCACATCGCCCTGATCGGCGCGCGCCCGGAGCTGAGCGTCAGCCAGGCCCGCGCCGGCGGCTTCGACCAGGCCCTGGAAGGCTTCGGCGGTAACGTCAGCCGCCTGCAAGGCGAAGCCTTCAGCCGCGAGTGCGGCCAGCGCCTGATGAACCAGCTGCTCGAAGACCTCGGCCGCTTGCCCGACGCCTTGGTGACCACTTCCTACGTGCTGCTGCAAGGCGTGTTCGACGTACTGCAAGCACGCCCGGCCGACTCGCGCAGCCTGCAACTGGGCACCTTCGGTGACAACCAGCTGCTCGACTTCCTGCCGCTGCCGGTCAACGCCATGGCCCAGCAACACGGCCTGATCGCTGAAACCGCGCTCAAGCTGGCCCTCGCCGCCGTTGAACAGAAGCAATACCAACCGGGCGTGCACGCCATCGGTCGAACCTTCAAACAGCGAATCTTCCCGGCCTGAACATGCGCCTGATCGACACCCACACCCACCTGGACTTTCCAGACTTCGACCCCGACCGCCCGGCCTTAATGGCCAACGCCCGGGCCGGTGGGGTCGAGCGCATGGTGGTGCTGGGGGTGCATCAGGATAATTGGCAGCGCGTCTGGGACCTGGTGCGCAGCGACTCGCAACTTTATGCCGCGTTCGGCCTGCACCCGGTCTACCTAGACCAGCACCGCCCCGAGCACCTTGTCGAATTGGGCGACTGGCTGACCCGCCTGCAAGGCGAGCGTCAGCTGTGCGCCGTCGGTGAATTCGGCCTGGACTACTACCTGCCCGAACTCGACCGCGAGCGTCAGCAAGCGCTGTTCGAAGCCCAGCTGCAACTGGCCGCGGACTGCAACCTGCCCGCCCTGCTGCACGTGCGCCGCAGCCACGCCGTGGTGATCGCCACGCTCAAGCGCTACAAACTCAAGCGCGGCGGCATCATCCACGCCTTCGCCGGCAGCGTCGAAGAAGCCCGCGAGTACCACAAGCTCGGCTTCAAACTCGGCCTCGGCGGCGCCGCGACCTGGCCGCAAGCGCTGCGCTTGCACAAGGTGCTGCCACAGTTACCGCTCGACAGCGTGGTGCTGGAAACCGACGCGCCAGACATGGCCCCGGTGATGTTCCCCGGCGTGCGCAACAGCCCGGAGCACCTGCCGCAGATTGCCCAGGCGCTGGCTGGGATCATGGGGATTGAGGTTGAGCGGTTGGCTGAGGTGAGTACGGGTAATGCTTGTGAGTTGTTTGGCTGGGCGTAAATCTTTCAGGCCAAAGCGACAATTTTCGGAAACGACCTACATACCCATCAACTTATTCGAATCTAGGCTGCGCTCTCTGACTACAGGGAGTAACGCTTATGGCCAATCATGGATACATGACCATCACCGGCAGGCAGCAAGGGCTGATCTCGGCTGGCTGTTCCACCGCAGATTCAATGGGCAACAAGTATCAGTCCGGGCATTGCGACGAGATCATGGTGCTGGCGTACAGTCATAACCTTTCCAACCTCGGCAACACCCAGAACGCCACCCACCGCCCGATTGTCATCAGCAAAAACATAGACAAGGCATCACCGTTACTGGCTCAGGCGCTGGCCAATCGAGAGGAGCTGAAGTGCCTGATCAACTTCTTTCGAATCTCTTCCAGCGGCCACCATGAGAAGTACTACACCATAGAGCTCAGGGGCGGGATGGTCGTCGATTTGAGAATCGATGTACCCCACGCGGTTCTCCAGCACGACATGGATGCCCAGGAACACCTTGCCATCCGCTATAGCGACATTTTCTGGACTCATCACCTGGCAGGCACCAGCGGTCACGCCTTTTGGGGGGACAAGCAATGGAGCGAATGAAGAAAAAACCTGAACTGCGCTCACACGATCTATGGGAAGTCAGTAGCGCCGCCGCACGCCTGACCAGCTACGCCTGCTCGATCAGTGCCCGCCACCTTGAGGATGATGGTGTACGCATGCAATTCAACCGCGAGCTGGCGTACTACGCCAAGCGCGTGGTCGATGATGTCGAGCAGCGACGCTTGAGCCCTGAGGAAGGGCTTAGAGAAATCCAGGAAGAGCAGCGGAGTTTGCTCAAACAGTCGCAGGAGATATTTTTCAAAGGATTCGGTGTGGCTGTTGGCACCGCTCAGGTCGTAGCTGGCGGAGGTATTTGTTACGCCAGTGTTGGATCCCTATGTGTATTTTTTGGAGTGCCACTTATGGCACATGGAACAAATAACATTTATGAAAATGGGCGAAATCTCGTTACAAGAAGCAATGATACCGAAGGTCCGATTCGTAAGGGATATCAGTCCCTTGCTAAAACGGCCGGCTTTCAAAATCGCGAAGGAAATATCGCATACAACAGTATTGACTTAGGTTTATCGGCTTACGGCTTCGGCAGACATGTACTCAAGAAAGACTCCTGGCGCTTATTTCGCTACCTGAAATCTGACTTCGAGCGGGGCTATAAAAATATGGGGGCAGGGACGCTGGGTTCCGAAGTCATAGCTGACATACTCACTGGAATGCAAATCCATGATGAAATAAAAAAATGATCCCATTAGCATTTATAGGATTTGCAATTATTGGCATTGCGTCTTCTATTTTTTTAAAATTACATTTTTCCGGGCCATCCTTAGGCTGGACCAAGCTACTGTTTTGCTTGGCTTACAATGCCTTTTTTGGAGTTTGCTATCTTTTAATCGCAAAACAGGATCATTTTGTTTATTTCGGATACCGCCCCGACATAATCGAAGACTATCAATTTATTGGCTGGAGCGCTCCACTTCTATTCCTCTTTCATGGATTCAGCTACCCCAAGAAAGAAAAGCGAAGATGAGGCCCAACACCACCTGAAGCGCGCCTCACTTTGCACCCTTTCCGATTCTGGAAAATGGCCTATGTACGCGCATTCAAAAAACTGGAAAACGTATCACTAGCCACTAAAATTATGAACGACGCCATAACAAACAAGAAAGTATGCGACGAATTTAAAAATGATAATTACTGCTTTTTTCGTGTTTGCAACCCTGGGCATTTCATTAGCACTTCTATTAAAGAAGCGCTTCACTGGGGCTGACCTAGGCTGGACAAAGTTCCTCATCTCCTTGACCTGCAATGTCTTTTTCAGCAGTTGCTACCTCTATCTGGTGAACCATGAAAAATACACCTACCTTAGAATTCAAAACTATTCATCGGGTGATTACCCACTCATAGATTGGCTCTCCATGGCACTAGTACTATTTCATGGATGGGCTTATCCGCGAAAGCTATAAAACCCGAGTACGAGCCCAGCGAGAAATGATCCCACCAGCTTTCATCGGGTTTTCGCTTTCTGCAGGGACTCAGCCACCCCACAAAAGGACATCAGCCAACACACCGCAACCGTGGCCACTTACTCAACCACGCCTTACCCGCAATCCGCTCCTCATAAACCTGCCGCTTATCCACCACAAAGCGCCGACTCGGCCTGAGCAGCAGCGCGAACAAGTCATCAAGCCCCAAAGGCGCCGACACTTCACACCTGTCATCAGCAGTGCGTCTTACCGCAATGGCGGTAGCCGTTTCACACCAGCAGGACATCGCTTCGGCGGATGAACCGTAGGGCGCATCGCCGTTGCGGCTGTGCATGCGCGCCTGGTTTTTTACCGACCAGTCGATGCCGGGAGCCAGCACGCGCAACGTCGCTTCCAGGCGTTGGTCTTCGGCAGCGTCTGCCCGAGCCGGATCAAACCAGATGACATCCACATCCCCGGTCAGCGCTGACGGCGTACGACCGTGCAAATAATCCCACACCGCATTACGCACAAATCCGGCACCGATCCAGCAGTCCGGCAGATCCAGGCGCCGGACCACCTCAAGCACCTGCCAGCGGCGCGTATCGGTCGAGATAATCTGCTGCACCTGTGCTTCATGATTCATAGCGCATCCTTGCTGAAATACCGACTCGGCGCCGCTCCCAGCACCTTGCGAAACACACTGGTGAACGCACTCGGGCTGCTATAGCCAAGGTCCACCGCCACCCGGGTGATCGGCTCGCCATTGCCCAGGCGCACTACCGCTGCCAACAGGCATGCCTGCTGGCGCCATTCGACAAAGCTGATACCGGTTTGCTGACGAAACAGCCGGGTAAACGTACGCCGGCTCCGGCCCACCTGCCGGGCCATGTCATCGATGCTCACCTCAAGCGAGGGTTGCTGCAACAGCCGCTGGCACGCCTGGGCCAGGCGCGGATCATCCGGCAGCGGCGCATTCAGCGACAGCGGCGCCATGCTGGCGATTTCGTGCAGCAGCAAGGCCATCAAATGACCGTCGCGCTGTTCTTGCGCATACAGCGCCGGCACGGCTGCTGCCTGAATCAGCAACTGGCGCAAAAACGCCGACACATCGAACACCTGACACAACCCCGGCAGCGCCAAACGTGCCGCCGCCTCGTTGCTGATGTAAGTGTTGAGCATGGTCACCGGCCCGCTCATGACCATCTCATGGGGCACCTGCGCCGGCACCCAGATGGCCCGTTGCGGCGGCACCACCCAGTTGCCCTGGCGGGTGAACACGGTAATCACCCCACAGGCCGCGTAGGCGAACTGCCCGCGCTGGTGGGTATGCAGCGCGAAGTGATGGCCATCGGCATAGTCAACGGCGGTCACCACCGCATCGCGGGGAATGTGTTCAGCCGGGTCAATTTCAATCATGGCCCGAATCTACCGGCCTGCGACCCGATAACGCAAGCGGGCCAGCGCCTGCATTGCGCATAGTGGCGCCCTGCCCGCCTGTGGATAACAACACTATGCAACCAAAACACCTGCTGCTCGCCGTGCTGGTGACCGCCGTCTGGGGCCTGAACTTCCCCATCAGCAAACTGGCCCTGGCCGAGATCGACCCGCTGTTGCTTACCGCCCTGCGCTTTAGCCTCGCCGCCCTGCCCTGGGTGTTGTTCATCAAACGCCCGTCCGTGGCCCTGGGCTGGCTGGCCGCCTATGGCTTGATCTTCGGCGTGGCAATGTGGGCGCTGATCAACTTAGGCATCAGCCTGGGCGTGCCACCCGGCACCGCTGCCCTGCTGATCCAATTCAGTGCCTTCTTCACCTTGGGTTGGGGCGTGCTGCTGTTTCGCGAAGGCATGAGCCTTGGCCAGTGCGTTGGCGTGGTACTCGCCGCCCTGGGTTTGATCTGCATTATCGCCAGCAGCCCCGGCCAGGCGACGACCGCGGGCTACAGCGTGTTGCTGGTCAGCGCCTTCAGCTGGAGCGTTGGCAACGTCATCATCAAACGCTCGAAAGTGCGTGAGATGTTTGCCTTTGTGGTGTGGGCCAGCCTCTTCCCGCCGATCCCCTTGCTGCTGCTCACCTGGCTCAACCATGGCAGCGCGCCGTTCACCGCCCTGGCCAGCCACCTTGAGGGCATCGCGCTGTTATCGCTGTTGTTCCAGGTCTACGCGGCGACGCACTTCTGCTACTGGGGCTGGAACCTGTTGCTGCGCGAATACCCGGTCTCAACCGTTGCGCCGTTGTCGTTGCTGATCCCGATATTCGGCATCGCCGGCTCCATCGTCATGCTCGGCCACCACATCGACCGCAACGAAGGCATCGCCATTGCCCTGATTCTGGCGGCCCTTGCAGCGGGCCTGATCAAGACCCGCCCGCTGCTGCGCCGAACGGTCTAGAACCAACCGCGATCATCTTCCAGCTCCTGGCGACAGGCCTTGAGCTGGGCGCCATAGACCCGCGACTGCGCCTCCACCTTGCGCGCCACCTGCATCAGCCACGGCTTGCTGCGATAGGTCCCACGACTAAAACCGCCGCGCCCTTCGTGATAGGCCAGGTACTGGTTGTAGGTATCCCACTTGGAAATCCCCAACTGGCGCTGGGTGCCGGCGGTGTACCAGCCGATGAACATCACCGCGTCATCGAAGTTATCGCGCGAGCCGCCATTGCCGGTGCCGGATTTGTACTCACCCCAGACCGGGTCCTGGGCCTGTGCATAACCATAGGCCGAACTCACCCGCCCCCACGGAATTACCCACAGCAAGTAGTCGCGGGGCGGCAGCGCATCGGGGACGAAGCTGCTTTCCTGCTTCATGATCGCCATTGCCACATGTTGCGGCGTGCCGAACTGCTGCTGCATCTTCAGCGAATCTTCGTACCAGTCCGGGTACTGGCGGTAGATATTGCACAGATTGTTCTGATCCCTCGGCGGCGCCGTGGCGCAGCCCGACAAGACCGCAACCATCAACATCAGCGCCCACACTCGCCCTTGTTTCATCCATCGCCCCAGCAGAAAAAGAGGGCTCTTGTTGCCCTTCGTATAAAACGCAGCGCCTGGACAGGCCAGGTTGCGGTGACCTCCTATGATGGCGTGGGTGATGGCAGGGTCACCAGCGTCGAGCGTGGATTTGTAACGAATAGTCGCGAGAACGGTACTTTAACGGCGGAAATCTTCAGAATTTCCTGATTCCATGTAGTCCATTTCCCAATCATACTTTTGCCGCTTTCAAAGCATTGCAGTGGTCCCGGGAGGACACTAGTCTCGGCCGGTCGTTGGCAATTTCAGCGACCGGTTTTGACAGGCCGACTACACCGTGGACATGTGCAAGCCTTTATGGCGATTGTACGTGGGGCACCTTCGTGTGCGCCGAGTTCTCCGGTGTTCGGTCTGTCAACCCGCGTACAGTTGCCACCCATTTGTTTGACAGCAGATTCGTGGCGACTCCATTCACCGGGGAGACACCATGTTAAAAATCGTCCCAGATCCTCCGCATCATCCCGACCAATCCATTGAAGACCTTCTCGTCCAGACGTCCGGATATTTGGTCCGTGCGCTGACTATTGCTCAGCAGACCGTGCTGCTCCATCCCAGGCCGCCTGAGCAGGTACTGACCTTGGCCACCATGCACGAGATTGAACACGCCCGAAGCTTGATTGAAGTGGCTTTGAGCAAGGTTCAG
The DNA here is from genome assembly GCF_044743505.1 of Pseudomonas sp. NPDC087612. Classification (NCBI taxonomy): domain Bacteria; kingdom Pseudomonadati; phylum Pseudomonadota; class Gammaproteobacteria; order Pseudomonadales; family Pseudomonadaceae; genus Pseudomonas; species Pseudomonas sp. NPDC087612. The sequence continues at coordinate 50,199 of NZ_JBIUWO010000004.1, read as the reverse complement.
TTGAAGCACTGAGGTCAATTTCAGAAGAGCGCCAGTGTTGCCTGGGCAATGCTGGCTGCCTGCTTTGGGAGGTACGGATGAACGATGATCATGCTTCAGCTCTGAAAACGATAGGCGTCGGCACCTTCGGCGAAGGCCCGGGCGGGAAGACCACCGAACGACTGTTTCGGGTTGAGCCAGGGCACAGTGTGGAATTTGTGCTGGAGCAGGCAGCTTTGTTGATGGGCTGCGTGAGCAAGCTGACTCATCACGTGATGATTGAAGAAGATGAAGCGATGACTTGTGCGGCTCATTTTCTCAGTGGGATGGCGAAGGCATTGATCGAGGATTTGGCGACGGCAAATGAATCGCCTGGTCTCGCAGAAACCTCTTTGCCTTAACATGGTCTGCTAACCTGCAGCGCCACGGCTTGCGTAAATCTGAAACCCACAGAATGAAGTCCAATGAGTATGAACAAATCACCTCTACTGTTCTCTTTGGCGCTGCTGCTGGCCGTGGGCGTGATGCCCGCACAGGCCAAACAGCGAGCCGCACTGAAAACGCCAGAGTCGGGCGTGCTCTGCGACCGTTACGTGTGCGCCAATGACAAAGGCATCTCCCGCGAGCTAACGGAAAAGTACCTAGGCAAGAAGGCGGCTGCGACCGACGTCTTCACATCGAGTGACGTTGACCTGACCGAATTCACCTTCGCCAACGGGATATTCTGCGACGTGAAAGAGCGGTTATGTCGCGAAGATCGCTACTACGGCGCGAACGGAGAGCGATCCGGAGCCGTCTCCAAAAAATACACCAAGGCGCTGTTTGGCGAATGACCGAAAGGTAGCGGGCGAGGTTGAACGCGTCTGGTTATCCTCGCCAACACCGCCTCCCTGTTGTACTCAGCCTGCCGCTGTTCCCTTTCTCAAGCAAGCCCCTGCCTTCCCGAGTTCGAAAAATCTTCTCAAATTATCAAGAACGTCGTACTCGGATACTTTCTCGTCCCGAACCATGATGGCCTTTTGTTTTGTTAGCCATAGATGGTTTTCCTTGTTCTTATTAGGAACTACAGAAATTTCGAAGCTCATCTTTGAGCTCCCCGGCACGGCGCCGGGTACCTTGGCGTGAGTGAAGCTGAACGTGAGTTCATTGTCTTTGCTTGGCGAGGCGTTTTGCACGCTAGTAATGGGCATTTCGGCTTTTGCAACTGATGGGAGCTTGGCGGAGTACGACACGCTTCCAGTGTTTACCTGCTTGGTTATTTCTAAAAAATAATTTTTTTTGTCTTCCGCACTTGCCGGAATCGTGCAGTCTTCACCTTCAGTTATGAAGTATGTGCCCTCGAACTCATAAGAGGGTGCTTTCTCGCAGGCTGCGAGGAACAGTGACGCCACGCCAACTAAAGCTAATTTCCATTTCTTCACACTGACACTCCATCATTCCATGACCTCGATTATCCGCAAAACTCATCGTTGGTACCACCTGAATGTCCCTAACTAGTCCTCGGACCAGCAGATAGGCAACAAGACATCAGGTGAAGCCAGAAACAACAAAGTCTGCACAATGCGGGATTTGTTGGGTTTGCGAAAAGCCCAGCAGAGGTTAAGGAATCTATTGCTCAAATTCCTCAAGAACACGCGAGCTTGCTGTTAGGTCACCGAGTGTTGATCGTAGACAAGGTTAATCTCAGGATTCAACCTGCCGAAAAGTCAGAAATTAAAGCGTTTCCCAGAATCGGAGCAGTTCTTGAGGTACTGGAGGATTAGGAGGTATGGATACGGGTTTCCGTTGATGTTTCAGGTGAAATCCTCAAAGGCTGGATTGCGCGGCGCTATACCGTCCCAACAGAAATTCCGATGCAACAGTAGAGGTGGGAAAGGCCCCCCGCATTAACCTGTCTGGAACCCGAAAAGCCCGGCACTGCAACCGGGCTTTTCTTCAACTGCTGCTCAGCTTACTGCTGAGGGACTCGCACGAAGATATTCTCACCTTTCTTTTCGATGGTGATGTCGATCTCGTTTCCGTTATCCAGCAGCGCAGTGGCTCGATAGAAGCCTGACTTGGGCTCATCATCGATGGTTACAGCCACGCAGGACGAGGACTGGTAAAACTGCTTATGGATGATCTCAGTGACCAGCGGGCACGCCGCTTCCTCAACTGCCGATTCACCACCGGCTGCCGCCAGGAGCAGGGAGACCACGAAAGCTGCTACCCATGCATAAAAATAGTTTTTTTTCTGCCCCAGAAGGTTCGCACGCTTCCACAGGTACACCGGAATGAGGAATACCCACCAGGTTGTGGGTGCAGAATGGCCGGCAGCTTTCAGGCGTTTTTCATCTGCAACGCAGAGGCCGACGTTGAGGATCAAAAACACCCACCACAAGCTGATGCCAGAGATGAGTTCGATGGCACCACCCACCAGTTGAATCCCTACCAAGCCCCAGACAAAGCGGTTGTCTACTTCACTGGCCGCAAGTGGAGGTGGCCCTACAGGGCGATCGATACTGCTAGCAAGATCCGTTTCTTTCAGGGAGACCCACTCCCCCGCTCCTGCCCATACCTTCGTTTCAGCATGAATAGCGCTCGACGCTACGAACGCTCTCATTTGCTCGACAGTGAACGGCCCCTGACGTGATCCATTCAGTGCGTAATACCAAGATCCTTCAGACATCCCTCATCTCCTACGCCTCAATTAACCATCAACCAAAAGATGGCTATAAGACACTATCGGCATTAGATCCAAAGGCTTGAGAGGGGGTCTGCCTCTCATACTGCTTGCGGCGCTTTCGAAATTAAATTGATGGTGCGATCACTCGGTTTGGCCGTGCGGCATTTGAGATCACTGAGCGGAGTGGCTAAACGTGGCATTGGGGTACGTTCTCCATTCAGGAAAGACGCTGTACCCCAAAAATACCCCCGGCTATTGGGGATTTTGTTGGTTCCCGACGGAGGGTCGTGGAAACGAAAAACCGGCCAGAAGGCCGGTTTAGAGGGCTTCCAGAGCATTCAGCGGAATGCAGTGGAGCTGGATGTGGTGCGGAGACAGGAATCGAATAACCCCACGGACGCGCAATAAAAGCTGTGGTCCTAGATAGAATCCCAGCATACGTATCCCTAAATGTATCCCAAAAAAAATTTCCACCCTCGCTCGCCTTCGTCTCTTATTCCTAAACTCTGCCAGTGGCTACCCCTACCGGACAGACTGCTGGGGCATTAACCTACCCCAAACAAATCCTCTCCCACCCAACATGGACGACAGGTGAAATGCGTTACAGCAAAGAGCAGCTAGTTGATGATGCAAAATTCGTGGTTTCAGAGTGCAACCGCTTCCAGGGGCTGGTAAATATCGGCGGCTTCAAAACGATCGAGCGAATCGACCATATGGCATCTTTGCCTCATCCTAAGGGTTATGGAGAGATGATTTGTGGAGCTGCCGCAGCAAAAATAATTACTCGTTTTGCTCAGGTGGCAGCAGAACGAGGCGGATTATCGAAGCGAGTGACTTTGGACAATGTACGGAAGAAGCTGGCGGAATTATTCGTACTTCGATTCTTCAAGGAAAAGCGAGATATTGACATCAAACAAATTGATCGCCTATTCAACTCGACAATTAAAGCTTCCAAAACCCTCGCTGAGAGCATCACTCACTTAATCCCTTGCCACCTTATGAATTCAAAGGAACCTGAATCATTCACTCTTGGCCCGGTCACATTCCACAACCGACTAAGCATAACTCGAAAAATCTTAAACAACCGCTCCACTAATACATGTTCAAAAGATACGGATCAAGGTAGGCACGAACGCTACCTGCTGGTGAAAGCAATTCGGTACTACCGCAATTTCCGCTGGGTGGCAGAGGTAACCATTTCAGAATGCGACAACCAGACTTCGAGTAGAGTTGCAGAGGAAGCTGTCACATCAACCCTTAATTGCTTGCATCTTTTATTGGGCGTCGCGAACTCGAGCCGAATGCAACTAGGTGGCCTTAACGTCAAAGGGGATAGCCGAGCCAAACTAACCATTGATAAGAACGGAATGCTCGACCCTTCGTTATCCTTCGCATACCTGGGTGAAGTTATATACCGAGACGGCTGGTCTGAAATGTTATCGACGCCACGTACGCTTTATTGGAAAAACTTATTTGACGTAGCTCTTGAGGTAACAACTGATCCGGACTCTGAGCGTCCTATCAGTAGGAGGTTTATCGATGCCGCACAGTGGTTTGGTGAGGCCGCACGCGATACCAGTCAGGCAACTAAAATTGTCAAGTATGTGACCTCTCTTGAAAGAATGCTGATGACTGAAGAACGAGACGATATCTCCTCGCTCGTTTCTCAACGAGTGGCCGCTTTGTGTTTTTCCCCTGAGGTGAAACGGGATGAATGGTTGAGTAGAGCTAAGGCAGCTTACGACCTTAGATCGCGTTTAGTTCATGGTTCTATATCACCAGCGGCACTGGATCTTGACGAGGGTGCATTTAATGCTGGCCAGGTCGCCGAAATGGCGTTGACTAGAGCGATAGAAGCTTTGGGAGTAGAGGGTCTACGTCTTGGACGGCTCAGATCTGGCCAGTTAGCCAAGTGGTTTGGTGCGTATATGAAGTGGGCCGACAAAAACGAAGAGGCGATGCTCGCCCAGATCGCCAGAAATTCTGACGATGCTGAACCATCGTGATTGAGGGTTTATACACTGACGGCGCTATCTTGTTAGCTGGCGAGCAACCAGTCACCAGAATCTCAATTATTAAAATCATCGCCCGTGGGCAAGCCCCTGATTTTTACCGATTAGGTGAGGAAGGGAGGCAGTGTTTAAGAAGCTGCACAATTCACCCGGTTCACCGGATTCACCAGTTCACTAAGCTGGGCATCCTGCCGCTAGCAAAGTCCTGCGGGTTTCCAGCCCCGTACTTTATGACTTACTACAGGGTCCCCGGCACAATTCCCGTTCAACCTTCCCACAACGTCTGCGGCTACCTTATCTCGCTGAAGGACACACTGCGATCTGGGCGGGGGATGAGCTCGTATTTTTAGGGTTTCAAGTGTTACAAGTGTTGCATTCAATGCATCTTATTGTTTTTAAAGGATTATTTTCTATAAGCCATTTCTCGGGCCCAACGTGTAACACCGCGAGACAGAGTGTATCGGTGTTACTTAAACCTTCAGCTTTGGGCGAATAGCTGTCCTTCACGGAGTTCAGTTCGGGGCTGTCTGTTGTGAGAGCCCGCCGTGCTCGCCCCAAATGGATTTTTGGTGTCTCGCACTTGCTCCACCTACTCACGGAGAGCAGCTGATTCTTTGTGTGCGGAAGCAGGACCACCATCCCATACCTCAGGTTGTCACATCGCGACGGAATAGCACGGGCGTCGTAATCCAGACTCAGAGCTCGTCGGCCACCAGGTAGCGATTGCTGCACTATCCTTACAACCTCACAGACATAGAGAGGTAAGGCATGGCTCTATACGAGGAAGTACTGGCTTGGTCGGAAAGGTTGCCGCCGTGGCGCAGCGACGCTTTGCGTCGTCTGTGTGTCCAGGGTAGCTGGAGTGACCAGGATTTTGTCGAAATTCTCGATCTCGCAAAGCAACACCATGGGGTGCGAAGCGCATTCCTGCCGGTTCTTCAGCCTGTTCTATTCGCAGCAGACCATTTCCCCGCCGAGGCGAATCAGGACCACACCGTCGTATTGCAGTCCCTGCATTCACTTACTAACGTGGGGAAGATCCCGAACAGTCAGACTCTGAACTTCCAGCCGCATGGTCTCACCATCGTGTACGGCGGAAACGGCACGGGTAAGTCCGGTTACGCACGGGTACTGAAGCAGGCGTGCCGTGCCCGGAGCCCGGGTGATGTCTACGCCAATGCTTACGCTTCGGATTACCAGCAACTCGTACCAAGCGCTGCTATCGACTTCGCGCTGGACGGCGCCGCCGAACAGACGACCTGGAGCAGTCATCGCGATAACGTACCGCATCCAAAGCTCCGGGGCATTTCCGTTTTCGATGGCGACTGCGCTCGGCACTACCTCCAGTCACGAGAAGCTGCCAACTTTCAGCCATCTGCTCTGACCTATCTCCAGCAATTGGCGAATGGACTCAATCAGACTCTGCGCCCCTTGCTACAGGCTGAGATCACGGGCCTTGCATTAGACACGACGCCGTTCAGTGTAATTCCAGCCGACACCGACGCCGGACGGGCGGTGCATCCGATTGGCCCAACCACTGACCTGACGCGAGCACGTGAATTGGCTACGCTCGCCGATGATGAGCAGGCAGAGCGTGCACGACTTCCGCAGGAAATCAGCGAAGCGGACCCAACTGCTCGGGCCTCGCTAATTGACCATGCTGCAACGCGGGTCGATGAATTGGCCAGCCTCATCACTGCGGTGACCGCCGTAGTGTCTGATGAGGCTATAAATGCCAAGCACCAGGCACATCGAGCCGTCGTTGAGGCTGAGGCAGCTGAACGTGCAGCGTCCGCCATTTTGCAGGCAGGAGATGCTACGCAGCTACTTCCTGGAACGGGGCAAGGTCCTTGGGCAGTGCTATTCAACGCTGCTCGTGAGTACTCGTCCACCACTGCATATCCAGGACAGGCTTTCCCGGTCACCTTTGACGATGCAGTCTGTGTACTTTGCCAGCAGGAGCTAAGCCCTGAAGCGCAGGACCGCTTGCAGCGATTCGATCACTACATTCGAGACCGGGCAGCGGATACAGCTCAGGCTGCACGCAACGCTTGGCAGCAGATCGTTCGAGAAGTCGGTCCAGCAAGTGTCGACTTCACCGTTGCCCCCAACATGATGGAGAGCCTGAGGGCGCGTGTGCCAGCGCTTCCGGACGCTATCCAGACCTTTAAGGATGACTTGGTCGCCCGACTTCAGTGGCTCAAAACAGCGGTGGCTACTGGGGTATGGCAGGATTGTCCTGAGTATCGTGAAGCGAATCCGGTGGCGTCGATCACTCAGGTTGCGGCGGTACTTCGCGTAGAGGCGGGGCGCCTGCGCGCAAACATGGATGCAGAGGCCTTGGCGGCCAAAAAGCTACGGTTGAAAGAACTGGAAGCGCGGCAGTTGCTTTCCGAGCATATCGAAGGCATAGCACGTGCGATTGATAACCTGGCCCACAGGACTCGGCTCCAGAACTGCCTAAATGACATTGCAGCCACACGGCCGATTAGCGTGTTGGCTGGCCAACTGACTCGGACTTACATCAGCGAGGCTCTGGCGAGACGCATGAACGAGGAGCTCACTAGGCTGGAACTTAGGCACGTTGAAGCCGGAGTCAGCTCAGCCGGTGAGGCCGGGTCAGTTCGCCTGGGAATTCAGCTGTTGGAATGCCAGCTTGCCCCGCACCAAGTGCTGAGCGAGGCAGAGCAGCGTATGTGTGCGCTCGCCTACTTCTTCGCTGAGCTTCACCAGTCGGGATCGACTTCTGGAATCGTTTTCGACGACCCGGTCTCAAGCCTCGACCACAGCCACCGGACCGCCGTTGCGCGACGAATTGTCGAAGAGTCCGCCAACCGGCAAGTCATTGTATTTACCCACGACGCTGTGTTCTTCGGGGAACTGATAACGCTCTGCCAAGATGCGGGTCTGGCACCTGAAGTGAGGTCGATAAGCTACCGGGCGGAAGGCCCTGGCTACGTCGATGCCGGTTTGCCGTATGACATGCGCCGGCACCGCGAGCGCATCGCACAACACCGTCGTGACCAGCAGCAAATTGCAGCAACCTTCAACACCCCTCCCGGAGACACTGAGCGGTATTCGATCCGTAATGCATACAGTGACCTTCGCGTGACGATCGAAATCGGTATCGAAGATACGATACTCAACGAAACCGTTGTCCGGTTCCGCGACGGAATCTCAGTAGGCCGCCTTAACGGCGTGATGGCTGTGCAGGAACAGGACTTCCGTGAAGTACAGCGGCTTCACGATAGATGCTGTCGCAATGTGAGCGCGCATTCGCATGCGTCCGGCCAGCAGCGTCCCGTAACACATCCCGATGAGCTGCTTGGGGATATCGAGGCCGTGAACACGTTGTTTACGCGTATCCGAAGCCGAAGAGGTTGAGTCGGCCGTTACGTGAGCATCTTTGCAGCGCCTGGCAACATCTGGCGCGAGGCTGTTTACGACCCATCGCGGACGGTCGCAAGAGGCAGATTCCGGCCAGAAGCTGTCGTCACAGATGAGTCGCCAAATTTGAAACCGATTCATATCGCTACAAATGGGTGATATTCTCGTCCCCGGCGGGCTGTGTGGATGGCGCTTTGGAGACATTGCGCCGACAGATTCTAGTTTCTAGACCAAGGAGGTTCGACTCCTCCCTCGCCAACCCAATGAAGGTATGAACTGTGTCTTACCAAGTTGAATTAGGTTGGAAAATTTTCTCCAACCTATCCCGTCAAGGGGCCGAAAAGACTAGCCTGTCTAGCCCGCTTTTCAATGTCAAAGGGGCGCGCTCTTTCTTGCGTACGCTTGGAGGTAATCCACGCGTGCCTTACGCGCCCACAACACTTGAACCGACAAAAAATTTTCATCACGCAATGAGGTCGACGAAGAGCGAGCTAGGTATTGAGGGAAAGCATTTTACCTTTACAGTTTTTTTTGAGAAAGCACAACAGCGCCTTCAAGTAACGATAGGCCTACGAAGATATTTGTCTTGCATATGTGCCTCAGTCAAAGTCCAGGCTTTTAGTGTCGACTCTCTTGCTGTAATTGCCGAATTGCAAAATATTAAATCCCATAAAGGATTGTTTAGATTTGTCTCTGAAGTTATTGCTATAACTACTGCAGGCGCCACTAACATACGGAAACTTTCCGACCCCCCCTAAAGTTTTCCCGGTCATAAAAATTACAAATTTAGGCGCCCCAACCGAAGATGCAGAGCATCGTCTAGTGGAAATCCTAACGCGCCACACTATTGAAAAATCAACTATAGTTGATTTCGTTATTCAAAAAAACAAGACTCATCAAATTGATAGAACCCTAATACTCATTGACAGGCAGGGAGTGCTTTCCTACTTGCCGCCACACTGCAGCGCGCGTCAAATTGAAGGAAATTGTCAGCGATTTAATAATGCGTCATCACTAATTGAGTTTGCAAGCGCTATTAAACGAGACTTAAAATCTGGGCTTGTCTCCGGCGATATCATTAGACCAATCATTGAAGCAAAATACTTTTTACCCGATAGCGTTTCCGCTCAACATATGTGGGCACTAATGACGAGCGAATTTAGTTTGCTGCATGAGCTTGAGCAGGAGAGCAAATTAGACATAACCCCAATCTCAGAAATCCACAGTGCCGGTGATTTCTCGCGCCCACCGACTAAACCCGTATTGGTGCAGAACTTCTATTCCGGCGACCAATACAACGTAATCGGGCAGGCTGGAGCGGTCGGTCCCAATGCTATAGCCACAAGCAATACATTTACTCAAGCATTACAACAAGCAGCCTGCGGTCTCGATCTACCTTTGCTTGCTTCGGAACTTTCGATGCTTCGTAGTTCAATGCGCAAACAAGCTATTGAAGTTGAGCACGACCAATCGATTGCCAGCATTGGCATCGCGGAGAGCGCAGCGAAGGAGTGCGACGGAGCAAAAGTATTGGAAAATTTAAGGACTGCTGGAAACTGGGCGCTGGATGTGGCCACGGAGATTGGAACTAACGTCGCTGCTAAAGCAATCAAAAAGGCAATTAGTCTATAGCAAGCATCTATAGGTTTATTTTTCCAGGACATTAGCGATGTCTATCACGATCCCTGATTTGCAATGGTATAGAAGCAAAAGCTCTGAGAGAAATGCTCCAGCATCGTGCCCATACGCAAATGTACACAAATGCCCAAGATATTATTTGAGCTTAGATATCCTTGGAAGAGCTGGAATTACCACTTGCATAAGTGATGATAAAAAAGAACATTTAGATAAATTATGGGCTGACTCTGGACTGCTACCAGTTGTTGCTGAAGAAGATCCTGATATAAGGGGCTCTCAAGGGCGCTGGAGTGCTTTTTCAAATTTTTGCCCGGAGGTGGCTTTCAAATACTTCCACTATTACGCAAGCTATTTAGCGAAATACGTAGATGACATTGATGGCGACTATGTGCGTAGGATTGCCGAAAGGGAAAATAAGCCAAACGATTGGCGCTATGAGTGGGGCTTCATGTCCCCTTGCCATTTTTTGGACTGTAGTGTTTACAACCAAGTCCATAATTTCAATTTAACAAATATCGATATTAATAAAAATTTGCCCTCACAGTATAATAATCAGGTTTTTTTTCAGCAGTTCTTTGTCAAGGAGGTTTCTATGAGTGACCAATACAACATAACCGGGCAGGTTGGAGCGGTCGGACCTAACGCCAAAGCAGAAAACAATACGTTTAACCAAGTATTGCAACAGGCGGCATCCAACCTCGATCTCCCTACGCTTGCTTCGGAGCTTTCAACACTTCGCAGTTCAATGCGTAGTCAAGCTACCGAAGTTGAACATGACCTAGCAGTTGCTAGCATTGGTGCAGCGGAGGTTGCGGCGAAGAAACAAGATGGCGCAGGTGCATTGGAACATCTGAAGTCCGCTGGGAAGTGGGCGTTTGATGTGGCAACAAAGATTGGTGTAGGTGTCGCAGCTAAAGCAATTGAAACAGCAATAAACCTGTAGCGTTCATACACCAAGCCTGCATCATTCACTCAGCACAACCAAACAAATGAAAAAGGGGCCTTCTGGCCCCTTTTCCATTTTCGGCAATCAGACTGCCGACGCTTACCGCCGCCCAAGGTTATCCTCTATCCGTTGGACCTCCAAATTGATTACGTTGATGGAGCTAACTTCGACTGTGGTCAATGACTTGTAGTTCCCCTTAATTATTTTGACCAGGTTTTTGAGGTGGAGCTTTCGGGCGTCTAAATCCTCTAGCAGTGACTTCGTACTTTCAGAATATTTACTCATGACGACACCTAGAAATTACGCGGAGGGGCATGGGCCTGATGCACCACTCAATTGACATCATGTGATGCAACCTACCTGCACCGTTATGATGCTTCGGCTTCAGCGAAGGTGTCGGCTTGTATATCAATGATTTGCTGCGGCCCATACTGGTAGCTTAGCTTCAGCAATTCGCTCCAATCCCAGGCGATAGAGGAGTTCAGCTCGTTACGGATCTTCAAATCATGGAAGGCATTCTGCTCACAACCCATGTAACGCTTACCGGCATACAGCTTTGACCCCGTAGCTATCAGCTGCTGAACAGCAGCATCCCACTCCTCCTGAAGCCGCTCGGTGGCCAGCCGTACCGCTGATCGTTCTATCTTTTCCGACTCGCGGACTGCTTCTTCAATATGTTCGTCGATGAGCTTGATCTCTTGCTCCAATGCCGAGACGATCAGACCTTGACGACATTGCTGCTCCAGCTCGGTTGCCAGGACTTTGGCAGCTTTCTGCACATCAGCAGCAGATGTCTTTTCGCCATCAGCATCGCCCCAAGCGACAGCTTGTGCAAACGCGCGAGCCGCCTTCTCTTCTGCTTGACGGGCATTGGTGATCGCCTGCTCGTTATGTGCTCGGACCTCCTCCAGTCGCGTGCTCAACGTTTTCCTTTTGCCATGAAGGTCGGCCTTGTCCAACGACCAGTTCTCCATCTTTTCCTTGTAGTCGGCCATCAACTCGACGCTATTGGCTTTGCGCTCGATCCAGGCAATGCTTTGATCAATGACGGAGATTTTGTGTTCGATATCCCCTACCTTTGATTCCGCATTTCGCACGCTGATCCGCAGATCTTCACCGGCCGGAGTTCCAGCGAAGGTGGGGATATTCAGTTGCTCTTCCCATCGAGCGATTTGCCCTTCGAGGTCACAGAGCTCTACTTCGTGCTTGCTGCGTTCGGTGTTCAGTTTTTCGAGGCTTTGCATTGTTCTGTCATCCATAGAATTAGTTTTGGGTTGAGCGGCTGGCGAGGCCGGACGCGCCGACACTTGCCTCATCTGCGCAGGCTGCCGTCAGGCCGCCTCGGCCTTTGCCAGCGGTGCGTCTTTGTTGGGTTCGCTCAACACCACGTAACAGCGCTGCATACCCATGCCGGGCAGGCGAACGGTGCATGAGGCCTTCCCACCCTTATCGGTTTGCAGGACACCACGCTCAATCAACTCCCGGTTGACCGCCGTAATGTTCATTCCACGGAAGACTTCCGAACGCCAAGCTTCAGGAAGTACGTAATAGGTGATGGTGGTATGCAGACTGTCGCCCATGCCGTGTTCCATGGTTTTGCGAAAGCCCAAGCGATCGATCGTGCGGGGGCCATGCTCATCAATCTTGGCGGCAGTGGATTCCCAACGGGTGAATCGGCTTTCGCCGAAGCGTTCGATGACTTGGCGCAGCCGAGCCATGATTGCTTCGCCCTCCATATTGCCCGCACCGCCACGCTCGGCCAGCCACGCATTCAGACAGACTCGCGCTGCTGTGATTGCAGCGCCATCCGCCCAGCCGGTAACGCCCAACGCAGTGGCTAGTTCACCTGCTGCACCGACCAGGCCGAAGCGCAATGCCGCTCGCTGTACCTGTCCACTCGCGGAAGCTGGCAAGTTCTGCGCAATGAACTGCTCCAAGGTTCGGCGCAGAATGCTCACCCAGCCCAGTAATTTGCCAGGGGCACACAACGACTCCAGGAAGGCCGTAAGGGGCGTACCGTAGTACTTGGCCACTCGCACCTTCAATGCGTCCGACAGTGCCGCTGCATCTTCAAATCCGCACAACGTGTCGAACATGCCCAGGCCCCTACTGGCATCCGCTGGCACGGCCAGCATGCGCACCTCCATACCGGCCTTGAGTTCCTTGTTTGCCTCGGCCATGTGCTGCGCCAGCGTCTTCTCACCAGTCGAAAGGAACAGCAGCCGCCACTCCTGCACAGAGCGCCCCGCTTGCCCTCGATCATTGGCCCTGGCCTTGCCTGTGCCGTTGCCAAGCATGTAGACCGTTTCACCAATGATCCGCGCATCACACATGCCGATCTCGTCGAGGATCAAAAGCCCATCGGAGTGCGCTGCCGCAATGGACTCCAACGCATTGTCGGTTGAGCGCCAGGAACGCACCAAGCGCGGCCCGCCATGCACTGAGGCCGCGACCTGCAGGTGGGTGGTCTTGCCGCCTGAACTGTCTCCGTACAAGTGAAAACCGCCCGACTCATGGCCGAGCAGATGGAGCAAAGGACCGGCAAAGGCCGTACTGACCACGAAGGTCAAGCGGTGATTGCCCACACACAAGGCCCCAATCTGGTGTTGCCACTGATCCAGTGTGCCCGACTCATTGATCGGTGGAAGCTGCGCACCAGCGTCATAAAAATGCAGGTGCTCACCGTGCTGGCCGATCTGGCGATCCGGCAACAAAAATGCATGGTTGTGCCAGCCCAATCGCGTGACCAGGCGTGCCCGCTGGGAACTGTCGAACCCCTGCAGGTAGCTTTGTAGGTCGTTGCGTGCATGCCGACCAGATCGAGACCCGGCCAATCGCAGGCCCATATCGACGAGCGGACCAAGCACGTCTTTGCCGAAATCACCTGTCATTGTCCGTGCGGGGATGTTCCAACGCTTCTTCTCGCCGTCAGGGTCATCGAACTCAACGAGCAAGCCCCAGTTGTGACCCTTCTCATCGCGGGTCCGAGCGAGGATCTCCAAGGGCGAACACACTGGACGCGCGTCACCATCCTCGGTGGCATAAAACACGCCGTCCTCGGTGAGGCGAAAACCTGTCGGAAGCAGATCACGGTTAGGGCGAACCGTCCCCCCAGCCGGATTACTGAGCTTCGCGTCGGCTGGCTGGTGACTTGACGGAGCACTCTGCTCCACAGCGCCGAATAGTTCACCGCTCTGAGCTAGCAATGCCAAGTGCTCGGCAGTCCAACCTCTGTCCAGTGCATCGGCCGCGTCATCACCATCGCCCCAACGTCCGCCTTTGGCGAAGCTGGGAGTGCCACTTTTGAGTACTGGCTTACGCTTGAAAATAGCGAGGTCGATGGTCTGCACCATGCAACCGATCTCAGCCAGTTTTGCCGCCACGGCCTGCATGCATTTCGAGCCACTACCATCGTTGTCCGGCCACAGCAGCACCCCACGCCCCTGCAGCGGCGAGAAGTCCGCTTTGTGCCAAGAGTTGGAACCATTCGGCCAGCAGGAAGCGATGTGCCCGGGCAGAAGTGCCTCCGCAGCATCAGCGGCCTTTTCGCCCTCGCACAGCACTACCGGTGCCTCAGGTCGTCTATTCAGCTCATCTAGACGTAGCAAGGGGCGAGGCTCAGAGAGTCCCTGCCAGCGCCATTGAGCGGCCCCGTGCTCGCCACACGTGCACCAGGTCAGCGGCGCGAAGACCTTCTTGCTGGGCTCTCCTTCGGCACCGGCCACATCGAAGCGGTAGAGCACCATCAAGGGCTCGCCGTACCCGTTGCGGTAGCACCAGACCTTGGACGGAGCACCATGTTGTCGATGCTTACTGGGGCACTTCGTCATCGCCTCGGCCGGAATTGGCAGCACGGCCTGCCATTCAACCGTCGCTGGCTTCTTCGCCAACCGGGACGGTGTGGCTGCGTCGGGATCAATGCGCAGAAAGTCTACGAGCTTCTGGCAAGCATCAATGTCCGTGCCGCCTTCGAGGTACCGCACCAGGTCAATCAGATCGCCGCCCTTGTCGCCCGTGGCGAAATCCGCCCAGGTTCCTTTGCTCAGGCTAATTTTCAACGACCCTGCATGCTTATCGTTGCGCGTAGGATTCGGGGCGGTGTATTCCTTGCCGCCATCAACACGTTTTCCGTTGGGCAGCCAATGAGTCAAAACTGAGTCGATGTTTTGCAGTGTGGCAATTTTGACCTGAGCAAAGGAAGGACGCCGAACATAGGTTTTAGCGGTGCTCATACGTCACCTGCCTGTGCACGCTGGAGACCGTCGGCCACATCATCAATGACGGCTTTGACCTGCTCGCCCAAGTAGTGAGCAGCCCATACCAGCGCCCCATTGTTGTCATCCATGCCACCCATCAATGTCAGCTTGTTGATGCAATCCATGAGTAGCGATGCCTGCTCCAAGGCTTCCTCACAAGAGACTCCGGCATTCACTCGGAACAGTGGTTGATTCTCCGAGTTGCATTTAGCGAAGGTCGCCGCACCGACGGTGTCGATCAAAAGGGATGCGCTCATTGGGCACCTCCTTCTACAGTCATGCGGGTAGTGTCGTCGGCGTGCAGCGCCAGCGTGCGGATCAGTTCCAGAGTGCCACGAACATCCCACAAGGCGCCGAGGATAATCCGGTTGGCGAGCCGCTGGCCTTGTTCTGCCTCGAACTGGTCCTCGAGCAAAAGCAGAACAGCATTGGCACGCTCGACGGTGCATGTAATAGCGTCGATTGGGATGCCGGCCGGAGCTTCTTGATTGACGCTCAGCAAGTCTTCGGGGAGGGAGAAATTGAGTGCGCTGTTCATTTGGAGCCCCCGGCATTTTCCAGTGCCCGGGCTTTTGCAATGTGGTCGTTGTAGCGGGTGATGCGGGTACGAAGGCTGGAGTCGGAGTGCAAAGCGGCGAGAGCCATTGCCCTGTGGGCAGCGGCGCGAATTTTGGACGGATTGAGGGCGTGCATGGGTGGAACTCCTTGATTTGAGGAGCTACCACGAACCGTCGCCAAACGATTAAGGGTGGTAGCTGTACGCGGGTTGGCGAACCGGGAATCAAGGAAACCGGCAGACCCGAAGGTCTCCCACGCACAGCCACCATAAACAGGACGTGCGGGCACAAAAAAAGCGCCAGCAGTCGTAATGGGGCGCTCGTGCGCCTTGAATTCATCGGGTCGCCAAACCCGGTCGCTGAATTTGCAGCGACCGGAACAGAGTAAATGGCCGCGACCGAAAGCGCAACAGTCAGGTGCTCTTGCGCCAAAGCACCTGCGCGATTAGATTGAACGTGCATGAAGTATTACCTCAACGCCCCCGGTAGCCGCCGGGGGCGTTTTCATTTGAGCAGGGAGAACCAACGATTCAGTTGCTGGATGCAGGCGGATGCGCCTCGCCTTTCAGCCAGGCGAAGATCCTTGCGTCCTCCAGGCACCGGCGACGGTGCTCCTCCATGAGCCACTCTTCGCGTTTTGCCACGCACACAGCCGCGAAGGTTTCGAGATCGACCTGTTCCCGCCCGAACGCATGGCTCTGCTCGCTGGTAGCACGCTCTTGCTCCAAATCACGCTCCACCCAGCCCCCCCAAACTTCAGGATCGTTGGAGTAGAGATAGGTTTCGTCGGTAAACCAGTACGTCACCCATTCAGCCAACTGGCTCGCATTAAGGCCTGCACGACGTTGATCATCCATCGAGAATGGGCCGCTGCCGTAGATGATGGAGAACTCTCGGCGGAGCCCATGCTTTCGCATGAAGGCGGGCATTTCCCACGAGTTCGCCCGGAGGGGGATGGTCAATCCATCAGGATTGAAGAAGAAGGCCTCTTGGGTTTGGCCGTTCCAGCTAACCCCTGCAATGATGCGGTGGCGCCAGTTGATATCCCCAGGCTTGTAGAGGCAGAACCCCGCGCCGTAAGGATCATGAAATGGGCCAACAAAGTGGTAACGGCGCACGTTCATGCAGCCACCCGCTCACGCGCCTTGATGCGGCTGCGTGTCCATGATTGAACTTCGGAGAGAACCCAGGCTACAGGGGCACCACGTGCGTTGCTGCTGCTCAACTTCACTGGAAGCGGGAAGCCACTTCCAGGTTGCTGCATCAGTTTGTATATGGTGGGCCGGGCCAGCCCAACGATGGCCATTACTTCAGCAATGCGGATCAGGGTGGTTTCTGGATCGCGTCCAGATCGGTGCAATGTGGACGTAGTGGAGGTGTTCATACTCGTGCCTGTATTGGTAGAGACAGGCACAGACTAAGAGCGAACAAAAGAGCAAACACGGTTCGTTATTTGGCTCTCGATTTCTTCTCCGGAATGATACCCCCTGCGCGGAGGTGCTTCCTGACGGTATCGGGAGTGCCAAATTCGGGTCTCGCAGCTAAACGTGACACTAACTCAGTCTCACCAATTTTGGGTTCAAGCCTCTTGAGGCGGTCGGCCTCCTCACAAATTTTCTCTTTCCGCTCCTGCATATTGACTTGTCTTACGGAGTCCGGATGGCTGTTTGCCTTGCCTGCTGCACGCGCTTTCTCCGAGGCTTTCGTCGCAAATATCGTGTCGAGCGCTTGGGGGAAAAAGCTGCCAGGCTCGAATCTATCGGAAGCAAGGCCGATCTCAGCCTGCTCGTAGAGAGCCGCAATCATCAAGGTTTTATCCGCTGCTCCCATCAGTTGGGCAAAACTTTCCCTGGCAGTTATCTCGCTATCACTCTGAGCTCGGCGCTTTCTTTCCACTAACAATCGATATTGCGCAGGGTCGCTCTGACGTAATTGCTCAATCAGATCGGCGTCAAGATCGTAAACAGAGTCTTCCAGCTCCAACAGCCAATCACCGAGTACCTGGACCGCTTCCATAGCCTGGACAAACGCATAGCTGGCAACAATTCGAGAATCAGTCACGTCTTCATCCAAGCTCATGACGCCGCCAAGGACGCGAGGCAATGATGAGGCTTCGGCGTAACTGAAGTGATCGAGAATGACATCCCGCAAACGGAACATTTCCTGTATCACCCCGGCAGCCACATCTGCATAGGCTCCATCCTCTTCGAGCCAGTAGGAGGCGGCATGCCCAGCTAATTCGAAAGCGCCTCGGTAGTGCTCGTGAAATTGGTGATATAGGGCAGCAGCCCTTACGGCATCCTCGATCTCATCAAGATCCTCAAGCAAGCTTAAAAACTCAGTTCCAGCAATCTCGGCGAAAAATGGTTCTTGGCTCGTTCCTGGCTTCTTCATTACCCACGCCCCAGTAGCAAAGGGCTGAACCTGCGCGGTTGTCGCCTCTCAAGCGGCCAACAGTTCAAAGGGGCCTGCTGCGATTGATACACCTGAAGGCTCCGATACACCATTGCATCCGAACAGCGGGGCCATGGTGTTGCTACGCCACAGGTCACGGTTTTCGGGTATTTGGAGCTATGCGAAACACCTTCAACACCAGAAACACCCGTTTTCTGAACAATGTGCTTAACATTACAAAGGCACGCAGGTCCAATGAGTCCGCAAGACTGAATCGGCAACAGCTGGTTTGGCGATGAGACTATCCCTCTCATGTCCGCCCGCGCAGCTTCACCGCGTTCTCCACCGCATCTTGCCTGTGCGCGTAGTCATACGGAGTGATTGCTTCCGTGCGGTTGGCATCAAGGTAATCAGCCCACCACTGCACCATAAGCCTTCGCTCCTGGATGTGTTCGGCTTTGTGGATGTACGCGGCGCGTACCGTATTCCGCTCTTGGTGGCTCATTTGCCGCTCGACTGCATCTTTATTCCACAGTCCTGACTCAATTAATGCGGAACAGGCCATTGCCCTAAAACCGTGGCCACATACCTCTGTTTTAGTGTCGTAGCCCATTCGCCTAAGCGCCTTGTTGACTGTGTTCTCGCTCATGGGTTTCCAGTGATGGTGATCACCGGCAAACACCAGTTCGAAACGCCCAGTCAGAGTGCGGATATTTTCCAAAACTTCTACAGATTGGCTGCTAAGTGGCACCAGATGGGGGGTGCTCATCTTCGAACCACGATGGGAGTTCTTTACGCCTTCGATGGCCGCTCGTTCACCAGGAATCTCCCACATTAACCTGCCCATGTCGATCTCCCCCCAGCGCGCAAAGCGGAGCTCGCTGGATCGGATAAAAACCAGCAAAGTCAGTTGCACCGCTAGCTTAGTCAAGCCGCGCCCGCTGTCGGCCTCAATGCGCTGAAGGAGTTCGGGTAACCGCTCGAACGGCAGCGCCGGTCGATGGGCTGTTTTCCGGGTAGCCGTGGCTCCCTGCAGATCAACCGCCGGATTGAAATCTATGTGGCCATGCTGAACCCCCATACGGAGGATGCCAGTCATGTATTGGCGCAGCCGCCCAGCCGTATCCAAGGTGTCCCGTTTTTCTGCCGCCTTGAGTGGTACAAGCAGGTCCCGAGTTTTTAGCTCTGCAACGGGGCGATCCCCAAGAGCAGGTAACAGGTGGGCTTCGATGCGGCGCCAAACAGTGGCAGCGTGACCGGGTGACCATTTACGAGCACATGCCGAGTGCCATTCCTGCGCAAGCAAACGGAAGGTATTCGACCGAGCATTGGCCGCTTCCTGCTTGTCCAGACGAGCTTGCTCAATGGGATCCTTCCCTGCTGCGAGAAGCTCCAGCGCCTGAGCGCGTCTCTCCCTGGCAGCCTTCAGGCCCAGTGCTGGGTAATTGCCGAACGTGGCCAAACCATCACGCCCGTCAGGTTTGGTGTACTTCAACCGCCAGGTCTTCACCCCTGTCGGCTTCACCAACAAGTAGAGGCCCTTGCCGTCAAAGAGCTTGTAGTCCTTCTCCCGGGGCTTGGCCGCATCGCATTTGGGATCGGACAGGGGCACCACAGTGCGTGCCATAGGGATACGTTTCCTTGTCGAACCGAGATATCCCTAACCATATCCCTAAATCGCGTAGATGCACAGAGACGAAACGAGACAAGCAGAAACAACAAAGCCCGCACTAGGCGGGCTTTGTGGGGCGTTTCGTAGACAGTCATAGACTTCTGTAAACTGGTCTCTGGTGCCGGAGACAGGAATCGAACCTGCGACCTTCGCGTTACGAGTGCGCTGCTCTACCGACTGAGCTACACCGGCGTGGCGATAACGCTACCACTGCCGGATCGCTTACGCAAATCACTGTTTATTAACAGCAATTGCGTCTGTTTCAGAGGGCTTTGCAGCCTGCCGGGGCGAGGTCTTCGTTGAGGGTGCTGGTGCAGGCCCAGCCGCTTGCGGCGCGGGTCAGGGTGATGGTTTTGTCGGTGGCGATGGCCGGGGCGTCGATCAGGGTGCAGACAATGCTGCCCACGCCCGTGGCCGCGGTGCCGCTGGCGGCAATGGCGCAGTGGGCGGTGCGCTCCTGGCCGCCCAGGGCGGCGACGTTGGCGATGTCTTTGCCTTCGTTCAGGCGCAGGTCGAAGGCGGTTTTGAGCGCAGAAATTTCTACCAGGGCCGCCGTGGCTTTGGTGCGGACCTGGCTGTTGGTGTAAATCGGTAAGGCGATGGTCGCCAGAATGCCGATGATCGCCACCACGATCATCAGTTCGATCAAGGTAATACCGCGTTGCCCTTTCATGGACACTCTCCCTCACAAAATCAGTTCATGCCGGCCGCAGTGGTGCGGCGCCAGCAGGCGCGCCAGTAGGCCCGAACAGACACCTTTTGTCACCCCGTGACGGTCATTCGGTCGCTCTGGCTCGACTACTCTAGTGGGCGGCGGGCAACCCTGCTCGCCACTCGGGGCCTGGAGCTGTTACCAGGCTTGTGCAAGGCAGCGCAACAAGGATGTGGCGATGACCGAAAGCAACCGGATGTACAGCTGGCAAGGCACTAACGCCCAGGGTGCCTTGATCAGCGGCCAAAGTGCGGCGCGCAGCCCGGCGTTGATCAGGGCGCAGTTGCGCCAGCGCGGGATTCGCCCGGGGCGTATCGCCAGTGTGCGCCCGCCGCTATGGCAATGGCGGCGGCCACTGGATAGCAAGGCGCTGAGCCAGTTCAGCCGCCAGTTGGCCACCCTGGTCAAGGCCGGGGTGGCGCTGTTGCAGGCGTTGGATGTAGTGGCCCAGAGCAGCGCCAACCCGGCGCTGGCCAGCCTGCTGGGGGCGATCAAGGCCGATATCGCCGCCGGCAGCAGCCTGGCCACTGCCCTGCGCCGGCACCCGCAGTACTTCGATCGGCTGTACTGCAACCTGGTGGACGCCGGTGAGCAGTCCGGCAGCCTGGAGACGGTGCTGGCCCAAGTGGCGGCGCTGCAGGAGCAACGCCAGGCCCTGCGCATGCGGCTGAAAAAAGCCATGACTTATCCTCTGCTGGTGTTGCTGGTGGGCTTTGGGGTGTCGGCGTTGTTATTGCTGGAGGTGGTGCCGCGCTTTCAGTCGTTGTTCGGCGGTTTTGGTGCCGAGCTTCCGGCCTTTACTCAACAGGTGATTGGCTTGTCGCAGTGGTTGAGCGCGCACATTGGGTGGCTGTTGATAACGTTTGGCGGCGCTTGCAGTGCGCTGGTTTGGGCTTATCGGCACAAGCTTGGGGTGCGTTTGTGGCTGGTGCGCGTGGCCCTGCGCTTGCCGGTGCTGGGCAGCCTGCTCCGGCATGCCGCCCTCGCCCGCTTTGCCCGCACCCTGTCGACCTCGTTTGCCGCCGGGGTGCCGCTGGTGGAGGCGCTGGGGCCGGTTGCCGGGGCCTGCGGCAATCCGTTGTATGAGCAGGCGGTGCACAAGGTGCGCGACGACCTTGCCAGTGGCCTGGCCTTGAACGTGGCGTTGCGCACCAGCGGGCTGTTCCCGGCGCTGGTGGTGCAGATGTGCGCCATTGGCGAGACAGCTGGCACGCTGGACGATATGCTCGCCAGGATCGCCAGCCATTATGAACAGGCCATCGACCACCTGCTCGACACCCTCACGGCCATGCTCGAGCCGTTGATCGTGCTGATTCTGGGGTTGCTGGTGGGCAGCCTGGTGATCGCCATGTACCTGCCAATCTTCCAGCTGGGCAATGTGATCTGACCATGAACCTGTTGAACACCCTGGCCAGCCAGCCACTGATGTACCTGAGCTTCGCCCTGTTGCTCGGGCTGATTGTCGGCAGTTTTCTCAATGTGCTGGTGCATCGCCTGCCGATCATGCTCGAACGCCAATGGCAGGCCGAGGCCCGTGAGGTGCTGGCGTTGCCCAGCGAGGCACAAGCGCCGCGCTTCGACCTGTTTTTACCGCCCTCGCAATGCCCGCATTGCGCCCACCGCATTCGCCCGTGGGAAAACATACCGGTGGTGAGTTATCTGGCCTTGCGCGGGCGCTGTTCCGCTTGCCAGGCGCGCATCAGCCCGCGCTATCCGCTGGTGGAGCTTGCCTGCGGGGCGCTGACGCTGTTTGCCGCCTGGCATCTGGGTTTTACCGCCGCGGCTCTGGCGTTGATGGTGCTGAGTTGGGGCCTGCTGGCCATGAGCTTGATCGATATCGAGCACCATCTGTTGCCCGATGCCCTGGTGCTGCCGTTGTTGTGGCTGGGGCTGATCGCCAATGCCTTTGAGCTGTTCGTGCCGCTGGAGGATGCCCTGTGGGGTACGGTGGCCGGTTACCTGAGCCTGTGGTCGGTGTTCTGGGTGTTCAAGCTGGTCACCGGCAAAGAGGGCATGGGCTATGGCGATTTCAAGTTGCTGGCCATGCTCGGCGCCTGGGGCGGCTGGCAGATTTTGCCGCTGACCTTGCTGTTGTCGTCGCTGCTGGGGGCGGTGATCGGCCTGGTTATGCTGCGCCTGCAGCGCAAGCAGGCGAGCACGCCGATCCCCTTTGGTCCCTATCTGGCCATTGCGGGCTGGATCGCGCTGCTCTGGGGTGGTCAAATAACCACTTCCTATCTGAAATATTCCGGATTCTGATGACCACCGCTGCTTTCACCCCCTGGATTCTCGGCCTTACCGGCGGCATCGGCAGTGGCAAGAGCGCCGCCGCGCAGCGCTTTGTCGAGCTGGGTGTGCACCTGGTCGACGCCGACCAGGCCGCGCGCTGGGTGGTCGAGCCGGGCCGCCCGGCGCTGGCGAGTATCGTCGAGCGTTTCGGCCCGGGGGTGCTGCTCGAAGACGGCCAGCTCAACCGCGCGGCCCTGCGCGAGCTGATCTTCGCCGACCCGCAGCAACGGCTGTGGCTCGAAGCGCTGCTGCATCCCTTGATCGGCCAGGAGATCTTCAGCTACCTGGCCAAGGCCGAGTCGCCCTATGCGGTGTTTGTTTCGCCGTTGATGGTCGAGTCTGGCCAGTACAAACGCACCGACCGCCTGCTGGTGATCGATGCGCCGCAGGCACTGCAGGTGCAACGCACCCTGCTGCGCGACCAGACCAGCACTGAGCAGGTGCAGGCCATCCTCAAGGCCCAGGCCAGCCGTGAACAACGCCTTAGCCACGCCCACGACGTGATCGTCAACGACCGCGACCTGGCCTGGCTGCATTCGGAGGTCGACCGCCTGCACCACTTTTACCTGACTTTGCGAGGAGGCCAAGTATGAGCCAACCAACGACCGTAGATTGCCCGACCTGTGGCGCCCCTGTGGAATGGAGCGCGGCCAGCGCGTTTAGGCCGTTCTGTTCCGACCGCTGCAAGCTGATCGACCTGGGTGCCTGGGCCTCGGAAGAGCACAAGATTCCGGTCGCTCCGGATGCCGAAGACGAGCTGTTCTCCGGCGAGCTCGACCCGCGTCACTGAGGCCTCAGCGCTCGGGGTCGTCATCCTTCCACGGGGCCTGCAGGTAGCGGGTCCGGTTGAAGGTCTCCAGCCACTCCGGGCAGAACACCACCAGGGCGCTGACCACCATGCCGTTGATGAAGGCTTCGGGGAAGATGATCAGCCACAGGTAGCCGATAAAGTCCTCGATCCACTCCGGCATGACGAACCGCCCGTCCATCCACAGCAACCCCAGCCCACCGAGCAGGCACAAGAGTGCCGACAGCGCCGCGGCAAAAAAGCCTGAACAGAAGATATAGACGAACAGGTTGCGCGGCTGGGCTCGCTCCACCAGGATCGCGCACACCTCGGTGACCAGCACCGGCAGGCCGATCAGCAGCAGGCCATTGACCCCCATCGCCGCCAGGTCCTGACGCCCCAGCGCCAGCAGGCCGAGCTGCGCCAGCAAGCCACCGACAATCGCCAGCGGCCAGTCCAGCAGCAGGGTGACGGCGGTCATGCCGATAAAGTGATACGACACCCCGGTGTCGAAGTCGCGGCGTACCAGCCACAGGGCAAACAAGGCGAACACCGTACCAAACAGCAAGTGCTGGCGCCGGCTGTCAGCGAACAGTTCCAGCCAGCGGGTACGCGCCACCGCCCAGATCAGCACGGGCACATAGGCGACCCAGGCGATGGTCAGGGTCTGGCTGGAAAGTACGGCGGCACTGATCACGGCAAATAACCCTTGTGCGAGTAAGGCAATAGACCTGGGGGCAGTCTACACCTCGGGGCTGGCTTGATCAGCCTCCGCCGGTGCTTTGGGTGCCTCGAACAGGCGGAACACCGCGCCTTCAACCAGCCAGTCTGCTGGCTGGCAACTCGGGTTGCGCTGCAGCTCGACCACGCTGACGGTGGTCGCCGACACCTGCACATCGGCCCAGGCGCCGTAGCAAGCGAACTCGTTCAGGGTCAGACGCAAGCGGTAATCGCCGGGCATGACGCTGAGCACCTTGGGGTTGAACTCGGCGTAGCTGCGCACGATTTCGTCTTCTGCGCCGCGATGGTCGATGAGTTTGACGCTGTAGGGCGCTGAGTCGCCCTCCTTGAGCACTACATAGCGGCCATCCGGGGTGTCGTAAGGCACGGTAGGCGTCCAGAACAAAAAGCCCACGCCGTACACCACCAGGGCACAAACCACTGTGCCGGAACCGAATATGCCGCCCATCTTCACTACGCTCATGTTTCTTCCCTGATATTCACTGAGCCCACAACGGGTGCGCAGTCTAGGCGCTGGCCCGGCGTTGCAGCAATGGCCTTGCAGACATTTCCTGCAAAGCTCAATTGAACGCTAAGCTTGTGCCCATGGACGACTCAGACTACTTGCGCCTGCTCACCATTCAGGCCGAACAAGCCAATGCGTTTCTATCCAATGCCCGTAAATGGGAACGTGAGCGTTGGGTCTGCCAGCGCCTGCTGCAAGGCCTGAATATTCCTTACCGCAGCGAAGATTTTGCCGCCGCCGGGCAAGAGCCGCCTGACGTGCTGTTTCGCGATGCCGCCTTCGAGGTGTTTTTTGTCCTCGATGAGGGCCGGCGCCTGAACGACGAGTGGCGCGAAGAGCTGCAGCGCCGGCGCAGTGCTTTCTCCTTGAGCCAGCTGGTGCGCCGCGAGGCCCGGCCACGGCGGATCAGCGCCCAGGAACTGCTGCAGCGCCTGGCGCCGACCCTGCGGAAAAAATCGCACAACTATCAGGAACGCGGCCTCGACCTGAGCGAGCTGGACATCATTGCCTTCGCCAGCCTCAAGCGCGAAGTGCTCGACCTCAATAGCCACTTCCCGCCACCCACCGAATACCTGCGCCAGGGCTGGCGCTCGTTGTCGCTGGTGGGCCCGACCTTCGCCCGGGTGTTGTTTGCCCACCCCGATGCACCGGACTTCTTGCGTGGCAATCTGGGCCGCAGCATCGTTTTTGATGTCGGAATCAGCCTCTGAGCTGGCCCCCTGCCAAAGCCCGATGGCATAAATTCTGCGCCGGTGATACAAAGCGCAATCATTCGTTATAAAGACAGCCAAGTGACTGAAAGATGGGCGACCTTCGAGCTACTACAGTGAACACTGTAGCTTTCCCACAGTCACAAGCGTCTATCTGACGAGGCCCTCATGACCAGCCGCCTGAATCCCGATGACCAGCGTCGTGTCGATGAATACCTGCAAGCCCCTCAGCACCAAGTCGAGCGCAAGCCTTTCCGGCCCTGGCTGCTCCTTGTGCTGGTGGTGGCCGTAACGGTTGCGCTCGGCTTGTTGAGCCGCCTCTTGAGTCAACTGGTGCTATGAGCTGCCTTGCGCTCGCCCACAACGCCCGCCCCGTGCGGCCTACCACTCAAGACCCGAATTCCGTAAACCTTATGAGATATCTCCATGACTCACCGTATAGTGATTGTCGGCGGCGGCGCCGGCGGCCTGGAACTGGCGACCCGCCTGGGTAAGACCCTGGGCAAAAAGGGTAGCGCCAGCATCACCCTGGTCGACGCCAACCTGACGCACATCTGGAAGCCGCTGCTGCACGAAGTGGCGGCCGGCTCGCTCAACTCTTCCGAAGACGAACTGAACTACGTGGCCCAGGCCAAGTGGAATCACTTTCAGTTCCAGCTCGGGCGCATGAGCGGCCTGGACCGCGAAACCAAGCAGATCCAGCTGGCCGCGACCCTCGATGAAGACGGTCGCGAGCTGCTGCCTGCGCGCACCCTGGGCTATGACACCCTGGTGATCGCGGTGGGCAGCAACACCAACGACTTCGGCACCCTGGGCGCGGCGCAGCATTGCCTGTTCCTCGACACCCGCAAGCAGGCCGAGCGTTTCCACCAGCAACTGCTCAACCATTACCTGCGTGCCCACGCAGGTGATCAGGCCCATGAAAAAATCAGCGTGGCCATCGTTGGTGCCGGTGCCACCGGTGTCGAGCTTGCCGCCGAGCTGCATCACGCGGCCCACGAACTGGCGGCTTATGGCCTGGATCGTATCCAGCCAAAAGACATGCACATCACCCTGATCGAAGCCGGCCCACGGGTGCTGCCAGCCCTGCCGGAGCGCATCAGCGTGCCGGTGCACAAGACCCTGGAAAAACTCGGTGTAACGGTGATGACCAACGCGGCGGTCAGTGAAGTGACGGCCGATGAGCTGCGCACCAGCAATGGCGAGGTGATTCAGGCCAGCCTCAAGGTGTGGGCAGCAGGTATTCGGGCGCCGGGGTTCCTCAAAGACATCGACGGCCTGGAAACCAACCGCATCAACCAACTGGTGGTGCGCCCTACCCTGCAGACTACTCTGGACGACAACATTTTCGCCTTTGGCGACTGTGCTGCCTGCCCGCAACCGGGTAGCGACCGTAACGTGCCGCCACGGGCACAGGCTGCGCATCAGCAGGCGTCGTTGCTGGCCAAGGGGCTCAAGGCGCGCCTGGAAGGCAAGCCGTTACCGACTTATGCGTACCGGGATTACGGCTCGCTGGTGTCGCTGTCGCGCTTCTCGGCGGTGGGTAACCTGATGGGCAACCTGACCGGTAGCGTGATGCTCGAGGGCTGGTTGGCGCGGATGTTTTATGTGTCGCTGTATCGCATGCACCAGATGGCGCTGTATGGGACTTTCCGTACGCTGATGCTGATGCTCGGCAGCCGGATTGGTCGCGGGACTGAGCCGCGGTTGAAGCTGCACTGATTTTGTATTGGCTTTGAGGGCCTCATCGCGGGTCAAGTCGAGGCGGGGGGGCCCCCCCCCCCCCGGGGGGGGGGGGGGGGGGGGGCGGCGGCGGGGGGGCCCGAGGCCGGGGGGGGAGAAAGTTTACGAGGGAGGCAGAACGTTGGTGGTTTGGGGGGTGGGAGGA
>NZ_JBIUWO010000004.1:0-23051 GCF_044743505.1 Pseudomonas sp. NPDC087612 | reverse complement strand
ATTTTTTTTTTTTGGGCTTGGTCGCCGATATGCGGGGTTATTGTGTGGGCTCCCCCCGGCGCCCCCCACTTTTTGGGGTTTTTTTGGGGGGGGGGGGGGGGGCGGCGACCCGACTTGACCCGCGATGGCGTCGGCATTGTTTATTTCAGTACCCGATAAGTACTCTGCACAAAGCCGCTTTCAAAGGTGGTGCTGCGCATATGCTGCAGCGTCACGTCCTTCGCCAGAGTCCCGAACAGCGGGATACCGCTGCCCAGCAACACCGGTATGCGGGTGATGGTCAGTTCATCCAGCCGGCCTTCGCGCAAGAAGCTCTGAATCACCTGCCCGCCATCGAGGTACAGGCCCTTGGCGCCTGTTTCATTCAGGTGCTCGACCAGGTCGGCGACCGGCCCCGGGTGCACTTCAACGCCATGCTGCATATCGGCCTGCTGCAAGGTGCTGCTCAGCACCACCACACGCTTGTGCGGATACGGCCACTCGCCAAAGGTCAGGACCTTCTCGAAGGTGTTGCGGCCCATGACCAGGGTGTCGATGGTGGCCATGTACGCCGCATAGCCGTGATCGTCACTGGAGCTGGTGGCAACCATCAGCCAGTCCAGCTCACCGCTCTCACGGGCGATGAAGCCATCGAGGCTGGTGGCGATGTACACGGAGGTTTTCAGGGGCACGGCGCAACTCCTTTGCAGGAAATAGCCGGATAGTATCAGCCAGGGCGCAGAAACGAAAAAAGGGCACCTTTTGCAAGGTGCCCTTCTTTCTGAAGATGGTCGGGGTAAGGGGATTCGAACTCCTGACATCCTGCTCCCAAAGCAGGCGCGCTACCGGACTGCGCTATACCCCGGTAAAAAAAAAGGCTCCGATTAAGGTGCCTTTTTTTATGGCTGGCTGCTAATGGCAAACCAACCTTTTAAGATTTGAACCCAGCGTACCGGATTCAAAAATGGTGGGTCGTGTAGGATTCGAACCTACGACCAATTGGTTAAAAGCCAACTGCTCTACCAACTGAGCTAACGACCCTAAGATGGTCGGGGTAAGGGGATTCGAACTCCTGACATCCTGCTCCCAAAGCAGGCGCGCTACCGGACTGCGCTATACCCCGGCTTGAAATTTGGCTCCGCGACCAGGACTCGAACCTGGGACCCAATGATTAACAGTCATTTGCTCTACCGACTGAGCTATCGCGGAACTATCAATTTCAATTACAACAGTGCTGCAATTTCGAGTGCTGTATCACTACCGCTTCGAACTCTTCGACCTTGTGCATCGCTGCGTTCATGTCTCTGAGGCGCGCTATTCTACAACCTTCAAAACCCTTGTCAACCCCTAATTTGCATTCAACTTACTGATTTGCAACTTTTTTTCAGATTCCCAATTTTGCCGGGAAGCTGCGGGGCGACATACAGCGGGGCGCACTTTACAAGCACTCGAGAAAAAATGCAAAGAAAAAAGGCCTCGAAATTCGAGGCCTTAGCGTAACCCGCCGAAAACTCAGGCGAAGACGATCTCTTCGCCCTCGACCTTCGCCGTGATGGCGCTGCCTGGCAGGAACTGGCCCGACAGGATCAGCTGCGCCAACGGGTTCTCGATCCAGCGCTGGATCGCCCGTTTCAGCGGCCGTGCGCCATAGACCGGGTCGTAACCGACGGCGATCAGTTTATCCAGCGCCTCGGGGCTCAGCTCAAGGCTCAGCTCACGTTCGGCCAGACGGCTGCGCAGGCGGCCGAGCTGTATCTGGGTGATGCCAGCAATCTGCTCGCGACCCAGCGGTTCGAACACCACCACTTCGTCGATCCGGTTGATGAACTCCGGCCGGAAGTGCGAACCCACGGCATCCATCACCGCCGCACGCTGCGCTTCACGATCACCCACCAGCTCCTGGATCTGCGAAGAGCCCAGGTTGGAGGTCATGACGATCACGGTATTGCGGAAATCCACCGTCCGCCCGTGGCTGTCAGTCAGGCGACCGTCTTCCAGCACCTGCAGCAACACGTTGAACACATCCGGGTGGGCCTTCTCGACCTCGTCCAGCAGCACCACCGCATAAGGTTTGCGCCGCACGGCTTCGGTCAGGTAGCCGCCCTCTTCATAGCCTACGTAGCCTGGTGGAGCACCGATCAGGCGAGCCACGGAGTGTTTCTCCATGAACTCGGACATGTCGATGCGCACCATGGCCTCTTCAGTGTCGAAGAGAAACTCCGCCAGCGCCTTGCACAGCTCGGTTTTACCGACACCGGTCGGGCCGAGGAACAGGAACGAGCCGCTCGGGCGGTTCGGGTCCGAAAGGCCGGCACGCGAACGGCGCACGGCGTTGGACACTGCCACCACGGCTTCTTCCTGGCCGATCACCCGCTCGTGCAGCAGGCTTTCCATCTTCAGCAGTTTTTCCCGCTCGCCTTCGAGCATCTTCGACACCGGGATGCCGGTCCACTTCGACACGACTTCGGCGATCTCTTCTTCAGTCACCTTGTTACGCAGCAACTGGTTTTCTGCCTTGCCGTGCTGGTCGACCATCTGCAGGCTGCGCTCCAGGTCCGGGATCACCCCGTACTGCAGCTCGGCCATACGGCTGAGGTCGCCCTTGCGCCGGGCCGCTTCGAGCTCCTGACGCGATTGCTCGATTTTCTGCTGGATCTGCGCCGAGCCTTGTACTTCGGCTTTTTCCGAGGTCCAGATCTCTTCCAGGTCAGCGTACTCGCGCTCGAGCCGGGCGATCTCTTCGGTGAGTTTCTCCAGGCGTTTGAGCGCGGCCTCGTCGTCCTCTTTCTTCAGCGCCTGGGACTCAACCTTCAGTTGAATCAGGCGGCGCTCCAGGCGGTCGAGCACTTCCGGCTTGGAGTCGATCTCCATGCGGATGCGGCTGGCCGCTTCGTCGATCAAGTCGATGGCCTTGTCCGGCAGCTGCCGGTCAGTGATGTAGCGATGGCTGAGCTTGGCCGCGGCGATGATCGCGCCGTCGGTGATCGCCACCTTGTGGTGCACCTCGTAACGCTCTTTGAGGCCACGCAGGATGGCGATGGTGTCTTCTTCGCTCGGCTCTTCTACCAGCACCTTCTGGAAACGCCGCTCAAGCGCTGCGTCCTTTTCAATGTACTGGCGGTACTCGTTCAGCGTAGTGGCGCCGACGCAGTGCAGTTCACCACGGGCCAGGGCCGGCTTGAGCATGTTGCCGGCGTCCATCGAGCCTTCGCCTTTACCGGCGCCGACCATGGTGTGCAGCTCGTCGATGAACAGGATGATCTGCCCTTCCTGCTTGGACAGCTCGTTGAGCAAGCCTTTGAGACGCTCTTCGAACTCACCGCGAAACTTGGCACCGGCAATCAGCGCGCCCATGTCCAACGACAGCAGGCGCTTGCCTTTAAGGCCGTCCGGCACTTCACCATTAATGATGCGCTGGGCCAGGCCTTCGGCGATGGCGGTCTTACCGACGCCAGGCTCACCGATCAGCACCGGGTTGTTCTTGGTCCGGCGTTGCAGCACCTGGATGGTCCGGCGGATTTCATCGTCACGGCCGATCACCGGGTCAAGCTTGCCGTCTTCGGCGCGCTTGGTCAGGTCGACGGTGTATTTGTCCAGGGCCTGGCGCGACTCTTCGGCGTTGGGGTCATTGACCGCCTCGCCGCCGCGCAGGTTGCTGATGGCATTCTCCAGGGCCTTTTTGCTCACGCCCTGGCTGAGCAGCAACTTGCCAAGCTTGCTGTTCTCGTCCATGGCCGCCAGCAGCACAAGCTCGCTGGAGATGAACTGGTCGCCCTTCTGCTGGGCCAGGCGGTCGGCCTGGTTGAGCAGACGCGCCAGGTCCTGGGACATGTTGACGTCGCCGGTCGGGTTCTGGATTTTCGGCAGCTGGTCGAGCTCTTTGCTCAACGCCTTGCGCAGGCTGTTGACGTCAAAGCCGACCTGCATCAGCAACGGCTTGATCGAACCGCCCTGCTGATCGATCAGGGCCTGCACCAGGTGCGCAGGCTCGATGGCCGGATGGTCCATACCCACGGCCAGGGATTGGGAATCGGATAATGCTAATTGCAGCTTGCTGGTCAAACGGTCTATTCGCATGGGTTACCTTCCTTTATGGGCAGGTCGGAGCGATGGACACACCTGATGAAGAAAAACCTGCCAGAGATACCACTGTAGATAAGGGTGATTCTGGAAGATTCAAGCTAGGCGGGCTTGATCCAGGTCAGCGCGCTGCCAGCCAGACCAGCGAAGCGAAGCGGCCACCCTGCGGGGTGCGCCGATAAGAATAGAAGCGCGGGTCGCTGACGGTGCACAAGCCACCACCATAGACGGCATTGACGCCGCGCGCTGCAAGGCGCAGGCGGGCCAGCTGGTAGATGTCGGCCATCAGCTTGCCGGGCTGGGCACCGGGCACGAAGGCCTGGGCAGTTTCCGGATGAACGGTCGTGAACGCATCACGAACCTCAAGGCCGACTTCAAAGGCTTGCGGGCCAATCGCCGGGCCCAGCCACACCAGCACCTCTTCGGGCGGCAGTGCCAAGCGCTTCAGGGTCGCCTCCAGCACACCGTTGGCTAGCCCGCGCCAGCCCGCGTGGGCGGCGGCTACGCGGGTGCCGGCGCGGTCGCAGAACAGCACCGGCAAGCAGTCGGCGGTCATGACCGTGCAGGCAATGCCGGGGGTATCGCTGTAGCTGGCATCAGCCTCGGCAATAACGCCAGGGTCGGCATCGGCTACAACTACGCCATGCACCTGCTTGAGCCAGGCCGGCTGGATGCCGAACTCGGCGGTCAGGCGCCGGCGGTTCTCGGCCACCGCTGCTGGCGCATCGCCAACATGGTCACCGAGGTTGAAACTTTCATAGGGCGGCAGGCTGACCCCGCCGCTGCGCGTAGTGACGCAGGCGCGCACCCCGGCTGGCGCAGGCCAGTCCGGGAACAGCAGCGCTTGCGTCAGCTCGCTCATCCGACGAACGCCTCGCGGTCCTGCTTGAGCAGCGACAGCAGCCAGACGAAGTCGTCCGGCAGCGCCGATTCCCAACCCATGCGCTCGCCGGTCACCGGGTGATCGAGCTCCAGGAAGCGTGCATGCAGGGCCTGGCGCGGGAAGGTCTTGAGCGCGTCGACCATGGTCAGGCTGGCCGCTGGCGGAATGCGGAAGCGCCCGCCGTAGACCGGGTCGCCGACCAACGGGAAGTTGACGTGGGCCATGTGCACGCGAATCTGGTGGGTACGCCCGGTTTCGAGCTTGACCCGCACGTGGGTGTGCGAGCGGAAGCGCTCCAGTACGCGATAGTGGCTGACCGCAGGCTTGCCGCCTTCGGTGACCGCCATGCGCTGGCGCTGACCGCCGTGGCGACCGATCGGCGCGTTGATCTTGCCGCCGGCCGTGACCACACCGATCACGATGCATTCATAGATGCGGCTGACGCTGCGGCTTTGCAACTGGGCAACCAGCTGGGTCTGCGCCTGGATGGTCTTGGCCACCACCATCAGACCGGTGGTGTCCTTGTCCAGGCGGTGGACGATACCGGCGCGCGGCACGTTGATGATGTCCGGCACGTGGTGCAGCAGGGCATTGAGCAGGGTGCCATCGGCGTGGCCCGCAGCCGGGTGGACCACAAGCCCGGCAGGCTTGTTGATCACCAGGATGTGGTCGTCTTCATAGACGATATCCAGCTCGATGTCCTGGGCCACCCACTCGCCCTGGGCTTCCTGCTCGGCATCGAGCGCCAGCAGCGCACCGCCGTGGACGATATCGCGCGGACGCAGGACAGCGCCATCGACCGTCAGGCGCCCCTCCTTGATCCAGGTGGACAGGCGCGAGCGCGAGTGCTCAGCGAACAATTGGGCGGCGACTTGGTCGAGGCGTTGCCCGCCCAATTCGGACGGCACCTCTGCGCGAAGTTGAATGATCTCGGACATGCTCGAATCAGCGGGCGGCACAGCCTTTGGTTTCGACTGCGCGCTTGTGGTTAAATACGACGTCTTTTGCCCCGAGGGTTGCATCGGGGTGCTCATCATAACAGGACGGCCACGCCCAAGACAGCGGCCGTCATAGGGACGCAAGCCGCCATGCAAGTGAAACACCTGCTGCTGATCGCCATCCTCGGACTGACCGCTGCTTGTTCTTCGAAGGAAGTCGTCGACGAAAACCTGAGCGAAGCCGAGCTGTACCAGCAGGCGCAGGCCGACCTGGACAACCACAGCTATACCAGCGCCACAAGCAAGCTCAAGGCTCTGGAATCGCGCTATCCGTTCGGCCGCTACGCCGACCAGGCCCAGCTCGAGCTGATCTACGCGAACTATAAAAACGCCGAACCGGAGGCTGCCAAGTCTGCCGCCGAGCGCTTCATTCGCTTGCATCCGCAGCATCCGAACGTCGACTACGCCTACTACCTCAAGGGTCTGACCTCGTTCGACCAGGACCGCGGCCTGCTGGCGCGCTTCCTGCCGCTGGACATGACCAAGCGTGACCCGGGCGCTGCCCGCGACTCGTACAACGAATTCGCCCAGCTGACCAGCCGCTTCCCCAACAGCCGCTATTCGCCTGACGCCAAGCAGCGCATGATCTACCTGCGCAACCTGCTGGCTTCCTACGAAATCCACGTGGCCGACTACTACCTGACCCGTCAGGCCTATGTCGCTGCCGCCAACCGTGGCCGCTATGTAGTAGAGAACTTCCAGGAAACCCCATCGGTCGGCGACGGCCTGGCGGTGATGACCGAAGCCTACATGCGCCTGCACCTGGACGAACTGGCGGCCACCAGCCTGGAGACCCTCAAGCTCAACTACCCGGACCACCCGAGCCTGGTCGATGGCCAGTTCGTGCCGCAGCAGAACGAAGCCGACAACCGCTCGTGGCTGTCCAAGGCCACCCTGGGCCTGATCAATACCGCCCCGCCGCTGCCGCCGGGTGAAACCCGTGCCAACCAGGACGTGGTGAAGCAGTACCAGGACGCCAAGGACGCGATCCCGCAAGAGCTGCTGCCTAAAGATGCCAACAGTGACGTCATCGAAGAAGAAAACCACGAAGCGGAAGGTAACAACGAAGACCGCTCCTGGTTCAGCTACATGACCTTCGGTGTGTTCGACTGAGCCATCGTGTAAAAGATAAAGGGAGGCCAAGGCCTCCCTTTTTTCATGCCCGAGCCCTAGACTGAAGGCTCTTCACTGACAAAGCTGGACACCATGGTTCGCCTACTTTTCTGGATTGCCCTGATTGCTGCTGCCTTCTGGCTGTGGCGCAAGTTCAAGGCCAGCAATGCTGCTGGGCAAAACAACAGCCTCGAAGACCCGCTGAAGATGGTCCGCTGCGCCCATTGCGGCGTACATTTGCCCAGTGACCGGGCGCTGCATCGCGGGGCGCAGTGGTATTGCAGTCAGGCGCATCTGGAGCAGGGGCCTGGGGCGCAGCGCTGATTGCGCGGCGCCTGCATCGCGGGGCAAGCCCGCCCCTACCAGATTGTAGGAGCGGGCTTGCCCCGCGATGAGCCCTAAAGAGCAGCCACCCGCCCAGCCGGTGCATATGGCGCCGGATCAATGATTGGCTCACGCCCCAGCAACAAATCCGCAAACAACTGGCAGGACGCCGGCGCCAGCACCAGGCCATTGCGGTAATGCCCGCAGTTCAGCCACAGCCCGGCATAGCCCGGCACCTCGCCGATGTACGGAATGCCCTCAGGCGAACCCGGCCGCAGCCCCGCCCAATGGGCCACCGGGGTGGCGTCGGCCAGCGCCGGCAGCAGCTCCACCGCCGATGCCTTGAGGCTTTCCAACGCTTCGTCGGTCGGGGTCTTGTCGTAACCGGCATGCTCCAGGGTACTGCCCACCAGAATATGCCCGTCGCGCCGCGGGATCGCATAACGCCCCTTGGCCAGCACCATGCTCGGCAAAAAGTCTTCGGCGCACTTGTACAGGATCATCTGCCCTTTCACCGGCTCCACCGGCAGCTCCAGGCCCAATGGCCGCAGCAAGTCGCCGCTCCAGGCGCCAGCCGTCAGCACCACGCGATCGGCCGGAATCGGCCCGGTTGCAGTCTCGACCCCGGTGATGCGCTCGCCCTCACGGCTGAAGCCGGTGATTTCGCACTGCTCGCGAATGCTCACGTTCGGCAGCGCCAGCAAGGCGGCCTTGAGTGATTTGACCAGGCGTGGATTACGCACGTTGGCAACCCCGGCCATATAGATGGCGCGGCGGAAACCGCCGCCCAGCACCGGCACCGCGTCATAGGCCGCCGAGATATCCACAGTACTTAGCGGCCGTCCTTCGCGCTTGGCCCAGGCCAGGGCTTCGGCTTCGTCGTCGAGGTCCAGCCAGTACAGGCCGGTGGTGTGCACTTCAGGGTCAACCCCGGTGCTGGCGAACAGGCGCTCGCCCAGCTGTGGATAAAAATCCTGCGACCAATGCGCCAGGGCCGTTACCGCCGGGCTATAGCGCCACGGGTACAGCGGCGAGACGATGCCGCCGCCAGCCCAGGAAGACTCCTGGCCGAGCGCGCCACGGTCACACAGCACCACCTGCTCGACCTCGGCCGCCAGGTTGAACGCTGTCAGCAGGCCGATTACCCCGCCACCGACAATCACTACTTGCTTGGTCATGTATTGATCCAACGTCTGAAGTAAACCTCAGCCACCCCAACAGCCGCGGCCGCCATCAACGGCGCCGGGATTGCGGCGCACACCGGCCTGGTCGAGTTCGAAATCGGCGCAGCGGTCACTGTTCATCAAACCACCGCCAATGCGCCGGGCGGTAAGGGTGAATGACGTCGAAAGACGAACGGCCTGCAGCCGGTAGTGCTCGGTCCCGGGCGCCAATGGGGTGACCAGGGCTTCGCTGTCGGCGTACTGGCCGCTGCGGGCATAGTGACGTTCGAGCAGTTGCGCGCTTTCGAACAGCAACCCGGCGATTTCCGTGCGTGCGGCCTTGCGGACCTGTTCGCTGTAGCTGGGATAGGCAATGCCCGCCAGAATGCCGACCACGGCGACGACAAGCAACAGTTCAATCAGGCTCAAACCTTTCTGCAGGGTGGACATAAGTCGAACTCCTAGTGAAGCTGGCGCCAGAGAATGCGCCTGGGTGGCTGGGCGCCCTCTTCTACAGCCTGTGCATAAACGCTTTCGAGCACGCTGCGCCCTGCCCCGGCGTGGCTGACGGCGGTGATCCGGTACAAGGTAACGGACAGGTTGGCGGGCCAGTGCGCGGCGTGGGTACTCTGGCCAAGTTTCTGTACCAGGTGGAAGCCGCTGGCGCCGCCTTGCCAGCTCAGGCCGGAGGTCGGCCCTTCGCCGCGGTAGACGCCAGGCGCCCGCACCCGTGCAGCTTCCGGCGGCGGTAAACAGTAACTGCACGGCAACACGCCCGACACGCTCGACTCACCTAGCAACAAGGTCTGCTCCGCGTGCTCGAAGCCTTGCAGGGTTGCCTGCAGGTTGCCGGCCATGCGTTCCTGCAGGGTGGCGCTGACCATCGCCGAGACGCCGAGCACACCCAACATCCCCAGCAACACCAGGCTGACCAGCAGGATCACCCCACGCTGGCCACCGGGCCTAGCCATTGCGCAGGGCCACTGTCAGTTGATACTGCTGCGGCCTTACCCGCGCCAGCGGGTCAAGCAAGGTCAGGCTCAGGCGCAGGCCGGCGATGCCGTTAGTGCCTTGACTCAGGATGTCGACGTGCAGCTCACCAAGGTTGTCGATCAGCGGCGCATAGCTGGCGCCGCTGCCGAGCATCAGGCTGGTGCCATCAACGCGATAGGTCTGGCGTCGTATCGGTATCGCGAAGTGCCCGGCCGGCGCCGCCTGGACATCGGGATAGACCCGCGCCTGGCTTATGCAATCGGTGACCAGCGTCCAGTTCGGCCGCCCACCGGCGCCAGCGACTTCGGCGCTGATCAGGCTCAATTGCTGCAATTGGCCGTCCGCTGCGCGGATTACCTCCAGCGGTTGGGCAAACGCCTGTGCCGAGGACGGGTTCACATGGCTGATTGCATCCGCACGCAAGCAGCCGAACATGCCGCTCATGCGAATATCCTGGGCCATGCGCTGCAACGCCAGGCGCGCGTCTTCCTGAAGTTGTGCGGCGATACCCTGAGCCTGCCAGTTCGAAGTGGCCGCCAGAAACAGACGGCTGACACCGAGCAGCAGCACCAAGCCGAGGCTGAGGGCCAGCAACACTTCGACCAGGCCGACGCCGGCTTGCCGGGTCATCGGCCTGGCCCTGCGTTGATGCGCGCTTGTTCGAGCGCGCCATGCTGCAGATACGCCGCCTGAGTACTGTGCAAGGCACTGTCGGTGGCCTGCAGCGCCCGCACTTGCGCAGCCGCTGCAGCAAACACACCCAGCCCCAGCACCAGCATGGCCAGCAGCACCTCGAGCAAGCTCATTCCTTGTTGCCGTCCGCCATCCATGGCGCCATACCTCCTGCGACTTTTCCCCAGCACTTTGCCAACCCGCCCGACTGGACGCTGCGGTGCGCCGGCCTGACTCTATAGAAGCACTTCCAGGGAGGAATGCACGGTGAAGCAACAGGGCGTAACACTGATACAAATGATGTTCGCGCTAGCGCTGGTGGGGATGCTCACGCACATCAGCCTGCCGGCCTACAACACCATGAGCAGCGGGCTACAACAGCACGCCGCCGCCAAGGACCTGGCCCAGGCCCTGCGCACCGCACGCAGCGAGGCCTTGCTGCGCAACCAGGTGGTTCGCCTGCAGGCGCTGGAAGACAACTGGAGTAATGGCTGGCGCATGGTCGTGGAACAGGATGGCCCACTGCTGCTGTACGAACAGCGGCTTGAGCGGGTGAGTATCGTCGGCAATCAGCCGGTGGCCCGGCAAGTGCGCTTCAGCGGGCTGGGGGTACCCTTGCACACGGGGGGAGCGTTTCAGGCCGGGACGCTGTTCATTTGCCAGCGCCCCGATCCTTACAGCCAGTACCGGGTGGTACTGGCGCACACAGGCCGGGTCAGCCTGCGTGAGGAGCCCGGCGAGCAGCCGCTGTGCGCGGCGGGCGGGTCAGATCAGTGAGCGTACGCGCAGCTCTTTGGGCATCGAGAAGGTGATGTTCTCTTCGCGGCCATCAAGCTCTTCGGCACCCGTGGCACCCCAGGCGCGCAGTTGCTCGATCACGCCACGCACCAGCACCTCGGGGGCTGAAGCACCGGCGGTGATACCAATGCGCTCAACACCATCGAACCAGCTTTTTTGCAGGTCTTCGGCGCCGTCGATCAGGTAGGCCGGGGTCGACATGCGCTCGGCCAGCTCACGCAGGCGGTTGGAGTTGGAGCTGTTCGGGCTGCCGACCACCAGGACCACGTCGCATTCGTTGGCCAGCTGCTTGACCGCATCCTGGCGGTTCTGGGTGGCGTAGCAGATGTCGTCCTTGCGCGGCCCGCCGATATTCGGGAAGCGCGCGCGCAGGGCATCGATCACCCGGCTGGTGTCGTCCATCGACAGCGTGGTCTGGGTGACGAAGGCCAGTTTGTCCGGGTCGTTGACCTGCAGGCTGGCAACATCCTCCTCGTCTTCGACCAGGTAGATGGCGCCACCGTTGCTGGTGTCGTACTGGCCCATGGTGCCTTCGACTTCCGGGTGGCCTTCGTGGCCGATCAGGATGCACTCGCGGCCGTCACGGCTGTAGCGCGCCACCTCGATATGCACCTTGGTGACCAGTGGGCAGGTCGCGTCGAATACCTTCAGGCCGCGCCCCGCCGCTTCCTGGCGCACGGCCTGGGAAACACCGTGGGCGCTGAAGATGACGATGACGTCGTCCGGCACCTGGTCGAGTTCTTCGACAAAAATCGCCCCGCGCGCGCGCAGGTCTTCGACCACGAACTTGTTGTGCACCA
This sequence comes from Pseudomonas sp. NPDC087612, assembly GCF_044743505.1. Taxonomy (NCBI): domain Bacteria; kingdom Pseudomonadati; phylum Pseudomonadota; class Gammaproteobacteria; order Pseudomonadales; family Pseudomonadaceae; genus Pseudomonas; species Pseudomonas sp. NPDC087612. Next base: position 11,248 of record NZ_JBIUWO010000004.1, on the reverse strand, counting down.
CTTCGTGACGCACATAGATCGGCGGGCCAAACACTTCGAGGGCACGATTGACGATCTCGATCGCCCGGTCCACACCGGCACAGAAGCCACGGGGGTTGGCGAGTTTGATTTGCATGGCAGGCTCCAGGCTCACAGGGCCTTGACCGCGAGGATTTCCACCTCGAAGTTCAGGGTCTTGCCGGCCAGTGGATGGTTGAAGTCGATGGTCACCTGGGCATCATCGAAGGCTTTCACCACACCGGGCAATTCGGCGTTGGCGGCGTCGTTGAAGATCACCAGCAGGCCCTCGGACAACTCCATGTCCTGGAACTGCGAACGCGGCATGACCTGCACGTTCTGTGGGTTTGGCTGGCCGAAGGCGTTTTCCGGGTTGACGGTCACGGTGCGCTTGTCGCCGCTCTTGAAGCCGAACAGCGCCGCTTCGAAGCCCGGCAGCAGATTGCCGTCGCCGACCTTGAACACCGCCGGCGCCTTGTCGAAGGTGCTGTCGACGGTGTCACCGTTTTCCAGGTGCAGTGCGAAGTGCAGGGTCACTTCGGTGTTCTGGCCGATACGGGTCTCAGTCATGGACGGGTTCTCCGGACTTTTTGCTCTTGAACATATCCAGCGCCAGCATCACCGCACCCACGGTAATGGCGCTGTCGGCCAGGTTGAAGGCCGGGAAGTACCAGCGGTTCTGCCAGTGCACGAGGATGAAGTCGACTACGTGGCCGAGCACGATGCGGTCGTACAGGTTGCCCAGCGCCCCCCCCAGCACCAGTGCCAGGGCGACGGCCAGCCAGGTCTCGTTGCGCCCCAGGCGCTTGAGCCAGACCACCAGCACGGCACTGACCACTATGGCGATCAGGGCGAACAGCCAGCGCTGCCAGCCGGAGCTGTCAGCCAGGAAGCTGAAGGCGGCACCGGTGTTGTAGGCCAGGGTCCAGCTGAAGTAGTCGGGAATGACCACGATCTGCTGGTACAGGCTCAGCGCGCCCTCGAAGTAGAACTTGCTGGCCTGGTCGAGGACCAGGACCAGCACGCTCAGCCACAGCCAGCTGAGGCGCCCGAAGCGCCCCACACCAGGGTTAGGCATAGTGGCGCACCTCGCCTTTGCCGCCGATGTTGTCGGCGCAACGGGCGCAGATTTCCGGGTGCTCCGGGTTCGCGCCGACGTCCGCGCGGAAGTGCCAGCAACGACCGCACTTGGCGTGGCCGGACTTGACCACTTTCAGCTTCAGGCCCGGGACTTCGGTCTCGACCGCATCGGCTGGCGCCTGGGCGAATGGCGCAACGCTGGCCGCCGAGGTGATCAGCACGAAGCGCAGCTCGTCGCCCAGCTTGTTCAGGTCGGCGCTCAGGGCGTCGTCGGCGAACAGGGTGACTTCGGCTTGCAGGTTGCCACCGATGGCCTTGGCCGCACGCTGGTTTTCCAGTTCTTTGTTGACCGCGGTTTTGGCGGCCATGATGCGTTCCCAGTAGGCGCGACCCAGCTCGAAGCCTTCCGGCAGCTCGCTCAGGCCTTCATACCAGGTGTTGAGCATCACCGACTCGTTGCGTTCGCCCGGCAGGTACTGCCACAGCTCGTCGGCGGTGAACGCCAGGATCGGCGCGATCCAGCGCACCAGCGCTTCGCTGATGTGGTACAGCGCGGTCTGGCAGGAACGACGGGCAACACTGTTGGCGCCAGTGGTGTACTGACGGTCCTTGATGATGTCCAGGTAGAAGCCGCCCAGCTCCTGCACGCAGAAGTTGTGGATCTTCGAGTAGACGTTCCAGAAGCGGTATTCGCCGTAGTGCTCTTCCAGCTCGCGCTGCAGCAGCAGGGTACGGTCGACCGCCCAGCGGTCCAGCGCCAGCATGTCTTCGGCCGGCAACAGGTCGCGGGCCGGGTCGAAGCCGGACAGGTTGGAGAGCAGGAAGCGCGCGGTGTTGCGGATACGCCGGTAGGCGTCGGCGCTGCGCTGCAGGATCTGCTCGGAAACCGCCATCTCGCCGGAGTAGTCGGTGGCCGAAACCCACAGGCGCAGGATGTCGGCACCCAGGGTGTCGTTGACCTTCTGCGGCTCGATGGTGTTACCCAGCGACTTGGACATCTTGCGACCGTTCTCGTCGACGGTGAAGCCGTGCGTCAGCAGCTCGCGGTACGGTGCGTGGTTGTCGATGGCACAACCGGTCAGCAGCGAGGAATGGAACCAGCCGCGGTGCTGGTCGGAACCTTCCAGGTACAGGTCGGCGCGCGGGCCGGTTTCGTGGCCGATGCTGTGCGAGCCACGCAGCACGTGCCAGTGGGTGGTACCGGAGTCGAACCAGACGTCGAGGGTGTCGGCGATCTTGTCGTACTGGCCGGCCTCGTCACCGAGCAGTTCGGCGGCGTCGAGCTTGAACCAGGCTTCGATGCCTTCTTTCTCGACACGCTTGGCCACTTCTTCCATCAGCTCGACGGTGCGCGGGTGCAGCTCGCCGGACTGCTTGTTGAGGAAGAACGGGATCGGTACGCCCCAGTTGCGCTGACGCGAGATGCACCAGTCCGGACGGTTGGCGATCATCGAGTGCAGGCGCGCCTGGCCCCAGGCCGGGACGAACTTGGTCTCTTCGATGGCCTTGACCGCACGCTTGCGCAGGGTGTCGCCGTTGTCGGGCTGCTTGTCCATGCCGACGAACCATTGCGCGGTGGCGCGGTAGATCAACGGAGTCTTGTGGCGCCAGCAGTGCATGTAGCTGTGGCTGATGGTTTCGGTGTGCATCAGCGCACCGACTTCCGAGAGTTTTTCGACGATGGCCGGGTTGGCCTTCCAGATGAACTGGCCGCCGAAGAATTCCAGCGACGGCACGTACACGCCGTTGCTCTGCACCGGGGTGAGGATGTCGTCGTTGACCATGCCGTAGCGTTTGCAGGTGACGAAGTCGTCTTCACCGTAGGCTGGCGCGGAGTGCACCACACCGGTACCGGCGCCCAGCTCGACGTAGTCGGCCAGGTATACCGGCGACAGGCGATCGTAGAACGGGTGACGGAAGTTGATCAGCTCAAGCGCCGAGCCTGGCGCGGTGGCGATCACCGAACCTTCCAGCGAGTAACGCTTCAGGCACGACTCGACCAGCTCTTCAGCCAGCACCAGCAGCTTGTCGCCGGTATCGACCAGGGCGTACTTGAACTCCGGGTGGACGTTCAGCGCCTGGTTGGCCGGGATGGTCCACGGGGTGGTGGTCCAGATCACGATCGAGGCAGGCTTGGCCAGCGAAGCCAGGCCGAACGCGGCGGCCAGCTTGGCCTCATCGACCACCGGGAAGGCGACGTCGATGGTCTGCGATTTTTTATCGGCGTACTCGACCTCGGCTTCGGCCAGGGCCGAACCGCAATCGAAACACCAGTTGACCGGTTTCAGGCCCTTGAACACGAAGCCGTGCTTGACCATTTCGGCCAGCGCGCGGATTTCACCGGCTTCGTTGGCGAAGTTCATGGTCTTGTAGGGGTTTTCCCAGTCGCCCAGCACACCCAGGCGGATGAACTCGGTCTTCTGCCCTTCGATCTGCTCGGCGGCGTAGGCGCGGCACAGCTCGCGGGTCTGGTCGGCGCTCAGGTGCTTGCCGTGGGTCACTTCGACCTTGTGCTCGATCGGCAGGCCATGGCAGTCCCAGCCCGGGACGTACGGGGCGTCGAAACCGGACAGGGTCTTGGAGCGGACAATCATGTCCTTGAGAATCTTGTTCAGCGCATGACCGATGTGGATCTTGCCGTTGGCGTAGGGCGGGCCGTCGTGCAGCACGAACTTCGGACGATCCTTGCCAATTTCGCGCAGCTTCTGGTACAGGCCAATGCTGTCCCAGCGCTGCAGGATCTGCGGTTCGCGCTGTGGCAGGCCGGCCTTCATCGGGAAGGCGGTGTCCGGAAGGTTTAGCGTGGCTTTATAGTCGGTCATTTCAGGCTCTTCGTTAGCGGTTGACCGTGCCAATGGGCACGTGCGGCGGCGATATCCGCATCGATCGCCGACTTCAGCGCCTCCAGGGAGGCGAATCGCTGCTCTTCACGCAGCTTGTGGTGGAATTCCACCGTCAGACGCCGGCCATAGAGATCGCCGGCAAAATCCAGAAGATGTACTTCCAGGTGGGCTTTGCCATCACCTGAAACGGTGGGCCGTACACCAATGTTGGCGACGCCCGGCCAGTTCTTGCCATCGACCTCGACGCTGACCAGGTAAACCCCGGTAAGCGGTACCCGATGGCGCTTGAGCTGGATGTTGGCTGTCGGGGTACCCAGCTGGCGTGCCAGCTTCTGCCCGTGCAGCACGCGCCCGCGGATGCGGAACGGCCGCCCCAGCAAACGCTCGGCCAGGGCGAAATCGGCATTGGCCAGGGCATCGCGCACTTGCGTGCTGCTGACCCGCAGGCCATCGAGTTCGACGGTTTGCGCCGCTTCGACGGTAAAGCCCTGAAGGATACCGGCCTGCTCGAGGAAGTCGAAGTCGCCAACCCGGTCGCAGCCAAAGCGGAAATCGTCGCCCACTTCCAGGTGCTTCACGCCCAGGCCATCGACCAGGATGGTGTCGACGAACTCGGCGGCGCTGAGCTTGCTCAGGCGCTGGTTGAACGCCAGGCACAGCACCCGGTCGACACCGGCGGCGGCCAGCAGGGCGACCTTGTCGCGCAGGCGCGCCAGGCGTGCGGGCGCAGTGTCGGGGGCAAAGTATTCACGCGGCTGTGGCTCGAAAATCACCACGCAGCTGGGCACGCCCAACTCGTCCGCTCGCTCACGCAGGCGCGCCAGGATTGCCTGGTGGCCGCGGTGAACACCGTCGAAGTTGCCAATAGTGGCGACACAGCCCCGGTGCTGGGGGCGCAGGTTGTGGAGGCCTCGAACCAGCTGCATAACGCGCTTCTTGCTCATAAAGTGGTCGATTATAACCACACCCGGGCGCTGACGACAGGCAGCAGCGTCACCCCGTGGCGTGGAATGTGTAAAACCGACGTCTGACCGCCGTTACGCCTTAATGCAACGCCTTGCGGGCGAAGTCACGCGGGCGGAATCCGAACAGCAGCAGACAGCCGAAATAGGTCACGACTCCGGCCAGGATCAGCGCGCCAAGGCGCAGAAAGCGCTCAAGCATCTGCCCTTCGGCCCAGGCCGGCATGTAGTGCATGCCCACCAGCAACACCGCCGACATCAGCAGCACTGCCACCACCAACTTGGCGAGGAACTTGGCCCAGCCCGGTTGTGGCTGGAACAACTGCTGCTGGCGTAGCTTCCAGTACAGCAGGCCGGCGTTCAGGCAGGCGCCGAGGCTGATGGCCAGGGCCAGGCCGGCGTGCTGCAGGTGGCTGATGAAGGCCAGGTTGAACAGCTGGGTGCAGACCAGGGTGAAGATGGCGATCTTCACTGGAGTACGAATGTTCTGCTGGGCGTAGAAGCCAGGGGCCAGGACCTTGACCAGGATAATCGCCAGCAGCCCGAGGGAATAGGCAATCAGCGCACGCTGGGTCATGGCCGCATCGAAGGCGCTGAATTTACCGTATTGGAACAACGCCACGGTCAGCGGCTCGGCCAGGATCGCCATGGCCAGGGTGCAGGGCAGCACCAGCAAAAAGCACAGGCGCAGGCCCCAGTCGAGGATCCGCGAGTATTCGTGCCGGTCGCGGTTGGCGTAGGTCTTGGCCAGGGTGGGCAGCAGGATGGTACCCAGGGCTACACCCAGCACTCCGGAAGGCAGCTCCATCAGGCGGTCGGCGTAGTACATCCACGACACCGAACCTGCGACCAGGAACGAGGCGAAGATGGTGTTGATGATCAGCGAGATCTGGCTTACCGAAACCCCGAGGATCGCCGGCAGCATCTGCTTGAGCACTCGCCATACACCGCTGTCGCGCAGGTTCAGGCGCGGCAGCACGAGCATGCCGATCTTCTTCAGGTGCGGCAGCTGGTACAGAAGCTGCGCCAGGCCGCCAGCCAGCACGCCCCAGGCCAGGGCCATGATCGGCGGGTCGAAATATGGCGTGAGGAACAGGGTAAAGCCGATCATCGCCACGTTGAGCAGGGTCGGCACGAAGGCCGGCACCGAAAAGCGGTTCCAGGTATTGAGGATGGCGCCGGCCAGCGATGACAGCGAGATCAGCAATATATAAGGAAAGGTCACCCGCAGCAGGTCGGTGGTCAGCTGGTATTTTTCTGTGCTGTCGACAAAGCCTGGGGCTGTTACCCACACCACCCAGGGCGCGGCGAGGATACCCAGGGCGGTGACCAGGGCCAGCACCAGGGTCAGCAGGCCACTGACATAGGCGATGAAGGTGCGGGTCGCCTCCTCGCCTTGCTGGGTCTTGTATTCGGCCAGAATCGGCACGAACGCCTGGGAAAACGCGCCTTCGGCAAAGATGCGCCGCAGCAGGTTGGGCAGCTTGAAGGCAATGAAGAAGGCGTCTGTGGCCACGCCGGCACCGAATACCCGCGCCAGGATGGTGTCGCGGACAAAGCCCAGCACCCGCGAGATCATGGTGATGGAACTGACCGCGGCCAGGGATTTAAGAAGATTCATCGAAAGTTTTTCACGCCTGAGGATAAAGGGCTGTGCCGCAACGCGCCCAGTTGTGCGATACTCCGCGCCGCAACGCAAGCAGAGCAAAAGCTCCCGAGTTTACAGGTCGTACCGCAGAAGGGAATCACTCCCTTGTACAGAACGACCACTCAGCGGAACCATGCAAGTGCCCTTGACAACCGATCAACTCATCGGCATGATTCGCGGCCTATTTTGTTTGCTATTTACCAAGTCTTTCGAGGAGCTCGACGGTGGCCAACTCACCTTCCGCCAAAAAACGTGCAAAACAGGCTGAGAAGCGTCGCAGCCACAACGCCAGCCTGCGTTCCATGGTTCGTACCTACATCAAGAATGTAGTTAAAGCCATCGACGCAAAAGACGCCGAAAAAGCGCAAGCTGCTTACACTCTGGCTGTTCCAGTTATCGACCGTATGGCCGATAAAGGTATCATCCACAAGAACAAGGCTGCTCGCCATAAAGGCCGTCTGAATGGCCACATCAAGGCGCTGAAAGAAGCTGCAGCTGCCTAAGCGACATGCTTGTTGAAAAACCGACCCTAGGGTCGGTTTTTTATTGCCTGTGATTTGTGTTGCGGGCAGAAAAGCATCGCGGGTCAAGCCCGCTCCTACAAGTTTGTGTAGGAGCGGGCTTGACCCGCGATGGCTAGCGACTACTTACCAATCTGAATCTTCGGTGCCCACTGCAGCCATTCATCCTCGGCCTTGTCGAACAGGGCGAAGGTCTGCTGCGGCCGCACCGGATTGCCCATCCTCTCGCCGTCTGGCGTGGCGAAGGCGATGCCGCCTTCTATCAGGGTCTCCAGCGACTCGGTACGCACCGTCGCGCCCTTGAACAGGCCGATATCGAAGCCGAAGCCGCTGCTGTTCCAGAAACGGCTACCGCCACGCACCAGCGCTGCATACTTGGGCTCGATCAGAATATGGATCAGTACCCGGTCGGCGGTCTGGCCCAATTCAAATCCGGTGACCTTGCCGACCGGAATCTCGCGGTAGGTAACCGGTACGCCCGGCTTGATCGAACCCCGCCGCGCAGCACTGAGCACCAGTGACAACCCGGCTTCACGCTCGGAGAAATCCGGCGCCTGGGGCAAGGCATTGAAGTTGAGCTGCGGCCCCGTGCTTCTGACTGCCGGCTGCACTTCCAGGTACTGGCCGGTGACCAGGGTTTCCAGGTTGGCGGTCTTGACGATGCCCAGGGCCGGCTTGACCACCCAGAACTGCGTACCTTCGCGGGCGATACGCTCCGGCACTTCGGTGATCCGCGCCTTGAGTAGCACCGCCTGCAAATCATTGGTCAGGTCGACCTGTTCGACTTTGCCGACATCCAGGCCCTTGAAGCGAACCGGCGTGCCAACCTTGAGGCCGTCTGCGCGATCGACGCGGATGGTCACCGTGGTACCGCTGCGGTTGGCCGCTTCCTGGCTTTCATTGAGGCGGAAGAACGGAATGCGGCGCTTGAGCTTCACATTCGGGATCGGTGTGTCGAAGGCGATACCGCCAGCCATCAGGCTCTGCAGCGATTCACTCTTGATCTGGATGCCCGACAGACCGCCGCTCAAGGTAATGCCGCTGGCATTCCAGAAGCGCGTCGAACCGTTGACCAGGCCGGCGTACTCTTTCTCGATATGCACACCGATCAGCAGGCGCTTGCTCTTCTTCGAGAACTGGTAGCTCTGCACCGTACCGACCTTGACCTGGCGGTAGAGGATCGGGCTGCCGACTTCCAGCGAGCCAAGGTTGTCGCTGTACAGCACCAGGTGCAGGCCGGGCGCCTTGAGGTCCAGCGGCGGTGCCTTGGCTCGCGCCTCGAACTCGCGCTGCGGCGTCGCGCCCTTGTCGCCCGGGCGGATGGCAATGTAGTTACCCTTGACCAGCGCTTCCAGGCCGGTAATACCGGCGAGGGAGATCGATGGCTTGACCACCCAGAACTGCGTACCATCGACCAGGTAGTCTTCGGCCAGCGGATCGAGGGTCAGCTCGGCCATGGCACTGGCCAGGTCGGGATCAACCTTGAGGGTCTTCAGCGAGCCGACCTGGATGCCTTTGTACATCACCGGGGTACGCCCGGCCTGCAGGCCCTCGAAGTCGCTCAGCTTGACCTTGACGCGAATCCCGGCCTGGGCCGCATCGAAGTCTTCGTACAAGCGAAACGGCAGGTTCGGATCGGTGGGCGGGCTGTCCTTGCGGTGCTCGGGGGTGGCGAAGGCAATACCGCCAGCGACGATGCTGGCCAGCGACTCGCTGCGTACCTTCACCCCGGAGAGGTTGGCGTCGATGCTGATGCCGCTGGCATTCCAGAAGCGCGTATGTTTGCGCACCAGGTCGGCGTAGGCCGGCTCGATGAACACCTTGATCTCGACCGTGCCCTGGTCTTCGGCGAGGCGATAGCTCTTCACCCGGCCAACCTGGATCTGCTTGTAGAACACCGGGCTGTCGCGGTTGAGCGAACCCAGGCGGTCGGCCTTGAGGGTCAGGTGCAGGCCCGGCTCGCTGTCGGACAGGGGCGGCGCTTCATCCAGTGCCTTAAAGCGCTTGGTCGGCTCGCCCTGCCCCGGGCTGACGGCGATGTAGTTGCCCGATACCAGGGTTTCCAGGCCGGTGATCCCGGCCAGGCTGACACTCGGCTTGACCAGCCAGAAGCGCGTACCGGTGTTCAGGTGCGGCTCGGCCTCCTTGTTCATTTCGATGGTGGCGATGACCCCGGTATTGCTGCCCTTGGCATCCAGCACCAGCTCTTTCACCTTACCGACCGACATGCCCTTGAAGACCACTTCGGTCTTGTTGGCGACGATACCTTCACCGCTCTCAAAGCGGACCTGGATGTTCACACCTGACTCGCGATAGGCCTGCCAGCCAAGCCAGCCACCAATCACCAGGGCGATCAGGGGCAATATCCATATGGCCGACCAGTTCGAAGCTGGGCGGGTTTTAGCCGTAGGCAAATCACTCATGGTCGTCATCCGACTCCGTGTTATCCCAAATCAGTCGGGGATCGAAGGTTACTGCAGCGAGCATCGTCAGAATCACCACACTGGCGAAGGCGACGGCGCCCAGATTGGCTTCGACACTGGCGATCCTGCCGAAATTCACCACCGCCACCAGAATGGCGATCACGAAAATATCCAGCATCGACCAGCGTCCGATGAATTCGATGAAGCGGTACATCAGGATCCGTTGCCGGGCCGACAACGGTTGGTGGCGCTGCACCGAATAGAGCAGCAGGGCAATGCCGACCAGCTTGAAAGTCGGCACCAGAATACTGGCGATGAACACTACCGCGGCGATCGGCAGCATGCCGTGCTTCATCAGGGTGATGACGCCGGACATTATTGTGTCCGGGCTACCCTGCCCCAGAGCACTGACGGTCATGATCGGCAACACGTTGGCCGGGATGTACAAGATTGCCGAAGTAATCAGCAACGCCCAGGTTCGCACCAGGCTGTTTGGCCGCCGGGCGTGCACCACTGCACCACAGCGGGTGCAGGTTTGCGCGTCACTGTCCGGCTCCTGGCGATTCAGTTCATGGCATTCGCCACAAACCAGAATCCCGGCATCAATCGCACGCATGCAGGTCTTCCCCCGATAAAGCACTCCATATCTGGTGGGGCGACATCACCACCTCCAGCCACACCTGCACCAACAACAAACTGATAAAGCAGGCCAGGCCCAGGCCGAGGCTGAGCTCAGCCAGGTCGACCAGCTTGACCATCGCCACCAGCACGCCCATGAAATAGACCTCGAGCATGCCCCAATCGCGTAGATGGTGATAAATCCGATAAAGCAATAAACCGTAACTGCGACCAACGTTCAGGCGAATGCTCAATAGCACTGCCAGCTGGCACAACAGTTTGAGCAAGGGAATCGCCATGCTGCAGAGAAACACCACCACCGCTACGCCGCGCATACCGGTGTTGTACAGCCCGACCACGCCGCTCCAGACCGTATCGTTGGAGGTTTGCCCCAGCAGGTGCAGTTGCATGATCGGCAGGAAGTTGGCCGGTACGTATAGCAGCAAGGCGGCCAGCACCAGGGCCAGGCTGCGCTGGACCACATTGTGTCGATGGGCGTAGAGCTCGTAGCCACAGCGCGGGCAGTGGGCCTTTTCGTCTTGCTTGAGCACAGGCTTGCGCATCAGCAGGTCGCATTCGTGACAGGCCACCAGGTCTTCCAGGGGCAGGTCGGCGAGCTGATGGGGGTCGGCAGGTTCTGACATAGTGAACTTCTGAGTCAACGCGAGGGCGCTATTCTAACCGATGTAGGAGCGGGCTTGCCCCGCGATACCCTTCTGTCAACCACATCGCATCGCGGGGCAAGTCGAGGCGTCGCACCGCCGTTCGCACAGACGCCAGAAAGACAAAACCCCTACCTGCATGCGCAGATAGGGGTTTCGGAATTTAATCTTGACGATGACCTACTCTCACATGGGGAAACCCCACACTACCATCGGCGATGCATCGTTTCACTGCTGAGTTCGGGATGGGATCAGGTGGTTCCAATGCTCTATGGTCGTCAAGAAATTCTGTTGCCAGAAGGTCTTGTTAGACACTCCAGCGAATCGGGTATGTGATGTTTGTGAGTTACAAATCTTCGGCTGTGCAGTCTTCACAACACCGCAATCTGGTCTTCGACGCAAATTGCTTGGGTGTTATATGGTCAAGCCTCACGGGCAATTAGTATTGGTTAGCTCAACGCCTCACAGCGCTTACACACCCAACCTATCAACGT